>JANPDE010000268.1:0-12065 GCA_031431315.1 Haliea sp. | reverse complement strand
CGCGAGTGCCGCGGCAATGTGCTGGGGGTCCTGCCTGACCACCTTGATATCCAACATCCTGCTCGTTCCTGTAACCAGATTCGCAAAAAAGTACGGGCGTTATCCTCGTCCCGCTACACCAGTGCCCGGGTCAGCTGTATGGCAAGGCCGGCAATCGCTACACAGAGGATGGCACTGCCAAGCATATACGCCGCGGCGTGAATCAAATGCCCGGCCTCGAACAGGGTAATCGTCTCCAGCGAGAAGGTCGAGAAAGTCGTGAATCCACCCAGGAATCCCACCATCAATATACCCCGCCAGTCGGGATGGAATGACTGTCGCTCCACCAGTATCACGTAGAGAACGCCGATGGCGAAGGAACCCAGCACATTCACCAGCAGGGTTCCCAAGGGCAATTTGCCCTCCCATAAACCATGTACCCAGTTCGCCAACAAATAACGCGATACGGTTCCGGAGGCGCCTCCCAGGGCAATGAACAAAATGTATTTCAAGGTTGCAAGACCCGCTCAGTCGTAGCGACGTAGTGTACTGGTTTTGTCCTTTTCACGCTGGTACTGGAGCTTTTCCAGGATCTTCTGCTCCAGCCCGCGATCCACTGGAAAATAGTACCGGCGATCCCGCAACGCTTCGGGAAAATAGTTTTCTCCCGCTGCGTAGGCCTCAGGTTCGTCGTGCGCGTAACGGTACCCTGCGCCGTGCTCCATGGATTTCATTAAAGCGGTTGGTGCATTGCGCAAGTGCAGCGGCACCTCGTCGGTACCCCCCTGGTCCACGTCTGCCCGAGCGGCGTTGTAAGCGGTGTAAACGGCGTTACTCTTGGCGGCACAAGCCAAATAGACAATTGCCTGGGCAATCGCCAGCTCACCTTCCGGGCTGCCGAGGCGCTCCTGCACCTGCCAGGCCTCCAGGGACAGCGTCAGTGCCCGGGGATCGGCATTGCCGATGTCTTCGCTGGCCATTCGGACTACACGACGCGCAATGTACAGTGGATCGCAACCGCCATCCAACATACGACAGTACCAGTATAACGCCGCATCCGGGGAACTACCCCTGACAGCCTTGTGCAGCGCACTGATCTGGTCGTAGAACAGATCGCCGCCCTTGTCGAAGCGGCGCAGCGAAGCCTGCAGTACTTCCTCCAGTGTGTGCGGGGTGATCCTGCCCTGCTCCGCCAGGTCCGCTGCCAGCTCCAACAGGTTTAGCGCCCGGCGCGCGTCACCGTCAGCATGGGCAGCGATCAGCGCGAGGCAACCGTCGTCCGCCGTCACACCTGCACCCAATGCCTCCATGCCGCGGGCCAACACCGACTCGATCTCGGCCACGCCAAGCGGGCGTAACTTATAAACGCGCGCGCGGGATAACAATGCATTATTCAGTTCAAAGGAGGGATTTTCGGTCGTGGCTCCAATAAATATTACGGTGCCGTCTTCCACATAAGGCAGGAAGGCGTCCTGCTGGGATTTATTGAAGCGGTGCACTTCATCAACAAAGAGTACCGTATCTCGACCCTGGGTCTTGTGCTGCCTGGCCTGGGCAACGGACTCGCGTATATCCTTGACGCCGCTGAGCACGGCGGAGATTTGCAGAAAATGCGCGTTGGCGTGACCGGCAGCGATCCTGGCCAGCGTAGTCTTACCCACGCCCGGTGGGCCCCAGAAAATCATCGAGTGCAGTTGGCCGCTGTCTATGGCTTGCCGCAGCGGTTTGCCCGCTGCAAGCAAATGTTCTTGTCCGGCGAACTGTGCAAGGATACGTGGACGCAACCGCGCCGCCAGCGGCTGATAACCGGAATCGCCAGTGTCGGCACCGTATGAGAACAGCGAGTCCGGTGTCGTGAAGAGGTCACTCGTCATAATAGAAAAGATCGACACCCTCGGGTGGCGAAAACGCAAAGTCAGCGCTGCTCAGTTGGGCCCGATCGTCCAGCTCAGTAAACTTGATCACCACACTCTGGTCCAGGTTGTCCTGTATATCCATTCCCGTGAGCTGCGTCTTGTTCAGGTACAGCGTGATCTGTTTAAACCCCACATCTGTCGACAAGGGTGTGAGCAGGAACGTGCCCTCAGCCTGGTGCACGACCTGGAATTTCTCACGTAGAGCCGACTCGTCCCCGCCGAGGATCTGCAGCGGCGTCATCTGGGCATCGCTGGTGACAGGGCGACGGGTGACCGTTTCAAGATCACGATCGTAGTGCCAGATAAACTCTGGTCCCGCGATAATCAGTTGCTTATCCGGACTGAGTATTTCCCATGCGAAGTAACCGGGCCGCAGCAGTCGAAACTTGCCACTGGACTCCTCCAACAGCAGCTTGTCCTGCCCAAACTGTTGTTGTGAAAAGTTGCCCTGCAAATGTTTGATAGGGGCCAGGGCCGCCAGCAGTTCGTTGACATCATTACCGTCTTGGGCAACTGCCAACAGGGGGGCAAGAGCAAGCCACAGGGTTAACACATATTTTTTCATAGGTATTCCGGGGTCGGTTTAGGCTTCGCGCGGGGGCGGCGCCAGCACTTCACGCTGCCCGTTGGTACCCATATCGGAGACAACGCCCGCCATTTCCATCGCCTCAATCAGTCGTGCGGCGCGATTGTAGCCAATTCGCAGCTTGCGCTGAACCGATGAGATCGACGCGCGGCGACTTTGTGTTACGTAATACACAGCCTCGTCATACAAGGTGTCACTCTCGCTGTCCTGGTCCTCGGCATCGGATTGCAACTCTCCAGCGGTTACCGGTGTATTGCTTCCCTCATCCAGCAATCCGTCTATATACAGCGGTGCACCGCGGCGCTTCCAATCTGCGACCACGCGATGCACTTCCTCGTCGCTGCAAAAAGCGCCGTGCACGCGGGTTGGCACACCGCTACCCGGGGGTAGGTAAAGCATATCCCCATGCCCCAGCAGTTGCTCAGCGCCGCCCTGGTCCAGGATGGTGCGAGAATCAATCTTGGAAGACACTTGAAAGGCGATACGGGTAGGCACGTTGGCCTTGATCAGGCCAGTAATGACATCCACGGAAGGGCGCTGGGTTGCGAGTATCAGGTGGATACCTGCAGCCCGTGCCTTCTGGGCAATTCGGGCAATCAACTGCTCCACCTTCTTGCCGACCACCATGATCATGTCGGCGAACTCGTCAATCACCACGACGATGTTGGGCAGTTTCTCCAGTTGGGGGGGAGTTTGCTCCTCGTCTGTTGACGCAAATCTGGGATCGGGCTTCCACACGGGGTCAGTGAGTGGTGTTCCGGCCTTGACAGCGTCTTCGACTTTGCGATTGTAGCCGGAAAGATTGCGCACCCCCAACGCCGCCATCAGTTTGTAGCGCCGTTCCATCTCCGCGACGCACCAGCGCAGGCCATTGGCGGCATCTTTCATATCGGTAATCACCGGTGTCAGCAAATGCGGGATGCCGTCGTACACGGACAGTTCCAACATCTTGGGATCCACCAGGATCAAGCGTACATCGGCCGGCCCTGACTTGAACAACAAGCTCAGCAGCATGGAGTTAACCCCGACCGATTTACCAGAACCTGTCGTGCCAGCGACCAGCAGGTGCGGCATCTTGGAAAGGTCGGCCACTACTGGCTGGCCCGATATGTCGTGACCCAGCGCCAGCGTCAGGGGAGATTTGGATTGTTCAAAGGCCTTGGACGACAGCACTTCGCGGAAGTTGACGATTTCCCGGTCTTCGTTGGGTATTTCGATACCGACTACCGATTTGCCCGGAATAACCTCCACTACGCGTACGCTGATGACGGCCAGGGAACGCGCCAGGTCCTTCGCTAGGTTGGAGATGCGCGATACTTTAACGCCCGCAGCGGGCTGGAGTTCAAAGCGAGTAACGACCGGGCCGGGATAGACTGCCACGACCTCTGCGGTCACACCAAAATCCAGCAGTTTCAGTTCCAGTAATTTCGACAGGCCTTCCAGTGCCTCCTTGGAGTAGCCCCTGGAAGGGTCCTTCACCAGTTCATCGAGTAACTCAAGATGCGGCAGGTCGCTGGTAGCGGGCGCCTCAAACAACGTCTGTTGTCGTTCCCTGTCGATACGGTCGCTTTTCTCTACCGGCGTATTGAGAGACTTGATTTTGGGCGGCTGGCGTTTCCTGGCCTTTTCCACGTGTTCGGTAATGACCAGTTTGCGCGCCTCCACGGCTTTCTCGCGTCTGCGCGTGTCGCGAAATTCCGTAATACCCACGGCCATTCGCTCCCGACTGGAGTGAAACGTCGCAATGCTCCACGCCCCGACCTTTTCCAACAGCGCCAGCCAACTGAGATCGGTGAATATCGTCATGCCGAACAAGAAAATCGCCAGCAGGATCAGACGGCTGCCCACCGCGCTGAATGCTACCGTGAATCCGCCGCTGATCGCCTGTCCCAGAATACCCCCGGTACCCTGAGGCAGCGCGGATCCACCCGTGTCGTTCATCGCAGCCAGCGCGGTGCCTGCAATCATCACCAGCACCAGGCCCAGGGCGCGGATGCCGAACGTCGTCCAATCGAAATTTTTATGGTGCCTCTGCAGCAGTAGGACAAGGGCCCGGTAAGCCAGTAGCAATGGAAATAGGTAGGCGGCATAGCCCACCAGCGAGAAGAACACATCCGCCAGCCAGGCACCGGTGGGGCCACCCAGATTGTGGATGGGGGCACCACTGCCTGTCGCCGACCAGCCAGGATCACGTGCGCTGTAGGTAAACAACGCCATCAACAGGTACAGACATGCAGCCGTCACACCAATAAAAGCGCCCTCGCGCAAGCGCGAGCCTAGGAAATGGTCTGCGTTAGTACTGTCGGGCACGTTATTGATCATCCTCATAAGTAGCACACCGTGGAAAAACGTCCGGCTGAGCGGTCGCTATCACGTTTATAGCAAGAAGTAATTGTGTACTCATTTATGTTTAATTTCAAAGGCTTATGGTAATATTTTAATGTGACATTGCTCTTTGTGGGGAGCCGGCGTTTAAAGTACCATAGTCCGCCTCAATACAGAATAAATTGGCGAGTCCCCGACTTACTATTTGACGTCGGCCGGAGGCGACGCGAGTGCGCCAGCGCGCGAAGAACAACCGATATTGCGCATTCGGAATAGGAAACATCCTTTGGGCCATTGTTATCAATACTAGTGAGCAGGAAGCGACTTTATGAGTGATATTAAACACCACCGCCTGATAATCCTGGGCAGCGGTCCCGCCGGCTATACCGCGGCCGTATATGCCGCTCGGGCCAACCTCAAACCGGTGGTGATTACCGGAATGCAACAAGGGGGACAACTGACCACCACTACCGAGGTGGAAAACTGGCCAGGCGGTGACCCACACCTGCAGGGTCCGCAGCTGATGCAGCAGATGCAGGAGCATGTTGAGCGTTTTGATGCACAGGTAGTCTTCGACCATATCGAGAAAGTGGACCTCAGCGTGCGCCCTTTCCTGCTGGAAGGCTCATCCACATACAGCTGTGATGCCCTCATCATCGCCACCGGCGCCTCGGCCCAGTATCTTGGCCTACCCAGCGAACAAGCCTTCGCAGGCAAGGGAGTCAGCGCCTGCGCCACCTGTGACGGCTTTTTCTACCGCAACAAGAAGGTGGCTGTCATCGGCGGCGGCAATACGGCGGTTGAAGAGGCTCTCTACCTCGCCAACATCGCGTCCGAGGTAGTTCTGGTACACCGGCGTGATTCCCTGCGCTCTGAGAAGGTCTTGCAAGATCGCCTGTTCGCCCGGGAAAAGGAAGGCAAAGTCAAGATTATGTGGAATCACACGCTGCAGGAAATCGTAGGCGATACCAGCGGCGTCACTGGTATGCGGGTGCAAGCTGTCAAGGACAATCGCGTCAGTGAGGTCGACCTCGCCGGCGTCTTCATCGCCATCGGTCACAAACCCAATACGGAGATTTTCGCAGGACAACTGCAGATGAAAGATGGCTACCTAACGATACACAGTGGCACCCATGGTAACGCCACCGCGACCAGCGTCCCGGGTGTGTTCGCCGCGGGAGACGTTGCGGACCACATCTATCGCCAGGCGGTTACCTCCGCCGGGTTTGGCTGCATGGCGGCGCTCGATGCGGACAAATATCTGGACGCGCTCTGAGCCACTGCCGTGCGACAGCTACCCTATCTGGATAGCTTGACCGACTTTCCGCCCACCTGTGCAGCATTGGACAATCCCAATGGCCTGTTGGCCATGGGTGGGGGACTCTCGGTACCGCGACTGTTGGCGGCCTATCGGCGCGGCATCTTCCCGTGGTATCAGGCCCCGCAACCGGTTTTATGGTGGACCCCGGACCCGCGCTCGGTATTGCTCCCCCACGATTTGCATATTTCCCGCTCACTGCGCAAAAGCCTCAAGTCGGACGCCTTCCACCTGGCGGTAGACCGGCAGTTCACGCGAGTGATGCGTGAGTGCGCACAGCAGCGCCGCGCAGGTGTCGGGACCTGGATAGACGAGGCTATGTTGGCAGCTTATGACCACCTGCATGCACTCGGATTCGCGCACTCGGTGGAGGTGCTGGACGCAAGAGGCACACTGCTGGGCGGACTGTACGGCGTGTCGCTGGGGCGAGTGTTCTTTGGTGAATCCATGTTCAGCCGGATTTCCGACGCTTCCAAAGTGGCGCTGGTAGCGTTGGTCAATATTCTATGCCGCGGAGATTTCCACCTGATCGACTGCCAGGTAGAGACTGACCACCTGAACTCGCTGGGCGCGCGCAATATCAGCAGGCTGGACTTCGAGGAGCGTCTTGCGCAAACTGTAGACGTCGAAACTGATGACGCTATTTGGCACCTACCCACCACTTGTGGAGAATTGCTGTGACTTCATCCTTGCGGGATCTGAAGGTATACACCACCTACCCCCATAGCTGCAGCTACCTGCGCGACCAGGAAGCGACCACGTTGTTTGTCGACCCGCGTCAGCCGGTGGACCAAAAACTCTATAGCAAACTGTCAGTCATGGGATTTCGCCGCAGCGGAAACCACATCTATCGACCGCACTGTACACATTGCAATGCCTGTATTCCCGCTCGCATACCGGTTGACGGGTTCGAGCCCAGACGGGGACAAAAACGCATATGGCAGCGCAACCAGGACCTCAGGGTGGTCAATACCGATGACATTGACGACGACGCGGCATTCAACCTCTACCATCGCTATATCAGCCTGCGCCACTCGGATGGGGACATGTACCCTCCAGATCGCGAGCAGTACCAGGCCTTCCTGAACAGCGTGTGGGAGTGTACTCGGTATTTCCGCTTCTACGACAAGGGTCGGCTTATCGCCGTGGCGGTGGTGGATAAACTTGAGGATGGCCTTTCGGCCATTTACACATTTTTCGATCCGCGGGCAGATAAGCGTAGCCTCGGAGTCCATGCAGTTCTCTGGGAAGTCGAACAGGCCCGCGAAATGGGCCTCGACTATCTCTACCTGGGTTATTGGATTCGCGACTGCCAGAAAATGTCCTATAAAGCGAACTACCGCCCGTTACAGGTCTATGTCAACAGCCGCTGGACAACGCTGGTCTAACTTCCAGCGCGCAGTGGTTCTACCCGAGTTTCACCCCCCCGGACTTGCCACATATTGCGCTAGCGCTGACGCCGAGATTCAGGCAAAATGCGCCCTCTTTTTAAGCGAGGATTGCTGCCTGATGGCAAAAGAAGACCAGATTGAAATGGAAGGCGAGGTGATTGACACCCTGCCCAACACCACTTTCAAGGTGCAGTTGGAAAACGGTCACGTGGTCACTGCCCATATCTCAGGAAAAATGCGCAAGAATTACATCCGCATCCTGACCGGCGACAAGGTACGTGTGGAACTCACGCCCTACGATCTGTCCAAAGGACGTATTACCTACCGCGAAAGGTAGCCCCGGCTAGCTCTTCTGAAGCTCAGCCTCCTCCGCTTCTACCGTTACTTCCAGTTTGTTTTCAGCCGCATTGAGGCGGACAAGCGCTGTACCGCCGGACTGTGACAGAGCCCCAAACAATACCATTTCCGCCAGCGGCTTCTTGATATGTTCCTGTATGACTCTCTCCATGGGGCGCGCGCCCATATGAATATCGTAGCCCTTCTCCACCAGCCATAAGCGAGCGTCTTCATCGACGTCCAGGGTTACACGCTTTTCATCCAACTGGCACTGTAGTTCGGTGAGGAATTTGTCCACCACGGTCAGAATCACATCTTCGGCCAGCGGTAGGAATTGCACAACACTGTCCAGTCGGTTGCGGAATTCCGGGGTAAACATGCGGTTGATGGCTTCCATACCGTCAGTGCTGTGATCCTGGCTGGTAAAGCCAATGGTGCGGCGACTGATACTCTCGGCACCGGCGTTGGTGGTCATCACCAGGATGACATGGCGAAAATCGGCCTTGCGTCCATTGTTGTCCGTGAGGGTACCGTGGTCCATCACCTGCAATAGCAAATTAAACACATCCGGGTGCGCTTTCTCGATTTCGTCGAGTAACACCACCGCATGCGGATGCTGGGTGACGGCATCCGTCAACAGGCCGCCCTGGTCGAAGCCCACGTAACCCGGAGGCGCACCGATCAGGCGTGAGACCGTGTGTCGCTCCATATACTCTGACATATCGAAGCGAATGAGTTCCACTCCCAGCAACCGTGCTAACTGCCGTGTCACTTCTGTCTTGCCTACCCCGGTCGGACCCGCCAGCAGAAAGGAGCCAATCGGCTTCTCACCGGCCCTGAGACCCGCGCGCGCCAGTTTGATCGACGTCGCCAGGCTGCTGATGGCCTGGTCCTGTCCGAACACAACCATTTGCAGGTTACTTTCGAGCTTCTGCAGGGTTTCCTTGTCGTCGCTACTGACGGCTTTGGGCGGTATGCGGGCAATCTTGGCGATGACCGCCTCAATGTCACTGACGCCGATCACTTTTTTGCGTTTCGACGCGGGCAGCAGCTGTTGGTAAGCCCCCGCCTCGTCAATCACATCAATGGCTTTGTCAGGCAGGAACCGGTCTGTGATATAGCGATCGGAGAGATCCGTGGCCACACGCAGGGCCCTATCGGTGTAGCGCAAACCATGGTGCTCCTCAAAGCGTGACTTCAAGCCCTTGAGGATCTTGTAGGCATCATCAGGACTGGGCTCCATCACGTCGATTTTCTGGAAGCGACGGCTCAGGGCCTTATCCTTGTCGAATATCCCGCGGTATTCCTGAAAGGTCGTTGAGCCGATGCAGCGCAGTTTTCCAGAACTGAGCAGCGGCTTCAGCAAGTTACTTGCGTCCATGACACCGCCCGAAGCGGCGCCGGCGCCAATGATAGTGTGTACCTCATCGATAAACAAAATAGCGTGTTCGCGCTTTTTTAATTCGTTCAGCAGGCCCTTGAACCGCTTCTCAAAATCACCACGGTATTTAGTGCCTGCGAGCAGTGCGCCAAGATCCAGTGAGTAAACCACACTGTCTTTGAGAATATCGGGCACTTCACCATCGACAATCTTCTTGGCCAGGCCTTCCACAATAGCGGTCTTGCCCACACCGGACTCACCCACCAGCAGCGGATTGTTTTTGCGCCGACGTGCCAAAATCTGCGCGACGCGCTCCACCTCGTCGATGCGCCCGATCAGCGGGTCAATATGGCCCGCCAGCGCTTCAAGGTTTAGATTGGTGGCAAAGCTATCCAGCGGATTGGATTCGCCCTCCGCAGTCCGGCCGTCGTCGCTCCCGATCTGCCCTGGATCCGATGCATCACCGTCATTGGCAACCTTGGAAATGCCGTGGGTCATATAATTCACCACGTCCAGTCGTGCAACGCTCTGGGTCTTGAGAAAGAAGACCGCCTGGCTCTCTTGCTCACTGAAAATCGCTACCAGAACATTGGCTCCGGTGACCTCACTTTTCCCTGAGGACTGCACATGAAATACGGCGCGCTGCAGGACGCGCTGGAAACCTAACGTTGGCTGGGTGTCGCGCTGATCCTCATCCTCGGGTATAAGAGGAGTAGTGGCATCGACGAATTCCACCAAATCGCCACGCAAACCGCCGATATCTGCACCGCAGGCTTTCAGGACCCGAATAGCGTCGTTATTGTCCAGTAGCGCCAGCAACAAGTGCTCGACTGTCATGAACTCGTGGCGTTTCGCCCGCGCGCCCCTGAAGGCATCGTTCAGCGTGTGTTCCAGATCTTTACTCAGCATATTTGACGCTCCAGGGGTCTACCCCTCCAAGGCCTCGATTTCACACAACAAGGGGTGTTCGTTTTCACGTGCATACTGATTGACTTGAGCTGCTTTGGTTTCGGCAATGTCCCGCGTAAAAATGCCGCAAACTCCTTTCCCCTGAGTGTGCACAGTCAGCATAACATGGGTGGCCTGCTCCCTGTTCATACGGAAAAAGAGTTCAAGTACCTCCACAACAAATTCCATCGGTGTGTAGTCATCGTTAATCAAGACAACCTTGAATAGCGGTGGACGTTTAAGTTCCGGCTTGGATTCCGCCAACGCAAGGCCACCCGAAGAATCCTCCTTCTCCTTGCTCATACGCCACTGGCCGGCTTGGTGGATCAGTTTCACACAAATACTCTCATTACGAGGGGCTCAACCAATACCCTCTAAGGTTCCCATTATACGAGTTTTCAAGTGCTGGGAAAGGCAGCCCCTGGCAGGACTCACTATTAACTATACATAATCGACATATTGTTTAATGTCTCGCGCGATGGTATCCGTTGTGAAGCAGCGGCGGCAAGGCACAGCAAAAAAAAGGCCCGTGTCACCACGAGCCCTTTGCGGATAACCCAAGAAGTGCTACATAGAGTCGATAATTGCCTGGCCAAATTTCGAGCTGCTGAGTAATGTCGCGCCCTCCATCAAGCGCTCAAAGTCATAAGTCACTGTGCGGTTCTGTATCGCGCCATTCATACCATCGATAATCAGGTCGGCGGCTTCGTTCCAGCCGATATGTCGCAGCATCATCTCCGCGGAAAGAATGATCGAACCGGGATTCACCTTGTCCTGACCGGCGTACTTGGGCGCAGTGCCGTGCGTCGCCTCAAACAGGGCAATGGTGTCAGACAGGTTGGCACCCGGTGCAATACCAATACCGCCGACCTGCGCCGCCAGTGCATCCGACAGGTAGTCGCCGTTCAGGTTCAGGGTGGCCACGACGCTATAGTCCTTGGGCCGGGTCAAAATCTGCTGCAGCATGGCGTCGGCAATCACGTCCTTGATGACGATCTCCTTGCCATTATTGGGGTTCTTAATGGAGACCCAGGGCCCACCGTCGATCAATTTTCCACCAAACTCTTTTTGTGCCAGCTCGTAGCCCCAGTCGCGGAAAGCGCCTTCAGTGAATTTCATGATGTTGCCCTTGTGCACCAGAGTAACGGAGGGCAAATCCTGGTCAATGGCATACTGAATCGCCTTGCGCACCAGACGCACGGTTCCCTCTTTGGAAACGGGCTTGATACCGATACCCACATTTTGCGGGAAACGGATCTTGGTAGCGCCCATCTCGTTGATGAGGAAATCGACCACCTTTTGTGCTTCTGGCGTCCCGGCCTGGTACTCAATCCCGGCGTAAATATCTTCGGAATTCTCGCGAAAAATAACCATATTACAATCGCCCGGGTTTTTGACGGGTGAAGGCACTCCTTTAAACCAGCGAACGGGTCGCAAACAGGTGTACAGATCCAGTTCCTGCCGTAGCGCGACATTCAGTGAACGGAAACCCCCGCCCACCGGTGTGGTCAGTGGGCCTTTGATACCGACCAGGTATTCCTTGATCGCATCCAGTGTCTCCTCGGGGAACCAGTCACCGTCATACAATTCTGCAGCTTTCTCACCGGTGAATATTTCCATCCAGGAAATTTTCTTACCGCCGCCATAGGCTTTGTTGACGGCGGCGTTGACCACATCGATCATGACCGGAGTAATATCGACACCGATACCGTCGCCCTCGATATAGGGAATGATAGGATTGTTGGGGACGTTCAGGCTGTAATCTTCATTGACAGTGATTTTGTCACCTGTTGAAGGAACCTGAATATGTTTGTAGCCCATAATATGCTCCGTTGCTGCGGGGTTCTTGGAATTCAGGAGGTGTGACTGCTGCGCCTCTGAATCG
>JANPDE010000267.1:0-2353 GCA_031431315.1 Haliea sp. | reverse complement strand
GGCGGTTGAACGTGTCGTAGTAGTCGTCATTCGATAAGGGTCGCTTGCAAGAAAAACGGTAGTAGGGTTTCAGGGTTTCGGCTGTCTTCGGGTCTTTTACCAGCGCTGCGACGCGCTGGCGCATGCGCTCCATCACGCGATAATCCATCATCTCGTAACGCGCCATGAATTCCTCGACTGGCAGCTCGGGGCGGCCTTCCTGGTCGAGTTCGGCACCGAGGTTACGTTGGATTTCGGTCCAGAAATCACAGACTTGATCGAGTTCTCCCGGCAGAAAACCTTCCAGCGCGCCGCGCTGGAAATTGGCCTGTCGCTCAGCCTGCCAGCCGGGCTGCAAGGATTTCACCCACTGCGGATCGGTGGGTGGATTAATGCGCTGGTCCACCGTCGACGGTGTGCGTTGCAGTACATAGAGCTGTTTGGCGTACTTGCCGAGATAGGGAATCGCCTGCAGGGCTGTCGCACCTGTGCCGACGATCGCCACATGTTTGTCGGCCAGCTTGTCCAGCACCGGATTTTTCTGGCTGCCACCGCTGTAGTCATATTCCCAACGGGCAGTGTGGAACATCTTGCCCTTGAATTGGTGGATGCCGGGGATGCCAGGCAGCTTCGGTATATTGAGGAGACCGTTGGCCATGATGATAAAACGGGGACGCAATTCATCGCCGCGGTCAGTGGTGATGCGCCAGCGCTGCAGGGATTCGTCCCAGCGCATGCCTTTGACCAGGGTGTGGAACAGTGCTTTTTCATACAGTCCAAAGCGCTTGCCGATGCTCTGGCAGTATTCGTATATTTCCCAGCCATCCGCGAATTTTTTCGACGGCATGTAACCCATCTCTTCCAGCATGGGCATGTAGCAGTAGGCGTCGTTGTCGCACTGTACACCCGGGTAGCGGTTCCAGTACCAGACGCCGCCGAAATCGCCGGCGTGGTCAATCATGCGCACGTTGGTGACGCCCGCCTTGCTGAGTTGGGCGCCGGCCTGCAACCCTGACAGCCCGGCCCCGAGCACGGCGACATCAAAATCCTCGGCGATGGCAGCGCGCGGCTTAACCTGCATGTGCGGATCGCCTTCATAGGTCGCCACAAAATCGCCCACCGGTTGTACATACTGCTGCTGGCCTTCCCGGCGGATGCGCTTATCGCGCTCCCGGCGGTATTTCTCGCGCAGCGCGGGGAGATCGATGTCCTCAGCAGGAGGGATGTTCGTGGGGTCGCACTTCATTTCCAACCTCTGGATAAGGCGTGGTCCATAGGGCTAAAAAAACAGCGCTGACGTTACTACAAATCAACACCGTTGTCTATAAGTGGGCCGAGCCACGTCAGGCCGGGCCACGTAAGGCCGGGCCACGTAAGGCCGGGCCACGCCAGGCCGGGCCACGCCAGGCCCAACCCTGAGTGTCGCTCTCTGCCCTACGCGTTAGCGCCGGCGATTTAGCCGCGGCTGGGCAATTCCACAATGGATGCGCCGGACGCCGACAGTTCGCCGCGGTGTGTCTCGGCCCGCTGGCTGATTTCCACCAGGTGCTTGCCGTTCTCGACAAATTTTCGGGTCACGGTGCCGTCGATCCACAGCGCATCACCGTCGGGGTTGTGGCGGCGGATCTGGCACTTGCTCTTGCGCAGGAAGCCATCGTCACCCATCCAGTTGGTCAGGTGGTGAGTCAGCCAGGAGCAGCGCTCTGGACCGTAGTCATAGGCACCGGGCGCGCCGACTTCCAGCGCGAATTCCTCGTCCCAGTGCACACGCTCAGGGCAGTCGGGCACGTTAAAGCGGTTCTTGATGCCCAGCCCAGGGTGCGCTTGCTGCATTTTCCACGCGAGCTTGTTGGCACGGATGTAGAGACCGCCCCAACCCTGCGCGTAACAGATAAAGCCGGTGACAGTCATCGGCCCCTTCATCATGCGCGGCAGATCTTCACCTTCCTGGACGTCTTCCCAGTAGCGTGGCGTCGCGCCGCGGATCGTTTCGGCGGCGTAGATCCTGGAGAACTCGGCGAGCTGCTCTTCGGTGAAGGGTTCGACCCGGCCGCGGGCTTCGGTGTATTTGGTGCCGCGCTCACGCGCCTCGTCGCGGTCGGTACGGAATACCCAGCTATCGGCCTCCGCTATAAGGTCGCCGTGCTGGTTGAAGAAATCCACATGGTAGATCTGCTGGAAACTGCGACCGGCAAAGCGGGTCTGGTGTTCGACCAGATCCTTCAGGTACGCCTCGGTGGTGATCACGTCATTGCGCAGTACCGGCTTATGCCAGGTCCAGTCGGAACCTGCCCACATCGCGTGAATGCCCGACAGGCCACCGCAATAGCCGGAAATAATTCGGTTGGTAGAGAACAGGAAGCTCGGCAGGGCC
>JANPDE010000266.1:0-1947 GCA_031431315.1 Haliea sp. | reverse complement strand
ACTGGGATCTGGACGGTAGTGAATTGCGAGAATTCGCCGAACAATATCTTTATCGAGTTTAAGGCCAAAGACCAGATTGATCTGTTGTGCGATGCGAGGGCAGCCAAATCGGGGATTGCGTGTCTTCATCTCGACGATGGCCATGCACAGGCTGCTAGACCTGTACTCTTAGCAGTCAGGGTGCGGGTGCAAAGATATCTGAGCTCGCAGCGTTGGCCTTGATCAGGGCAGCGTCTTCAGGCACCAAAAAGCCGTTGGCCACCGCCTCGTCCGTTGCCGCATTGAGGGCATTGATATAGGCAGCATTGTCTGTATACAACGAGCCGAGGGTAGCAGCGTCAAACAGTCTGGTGGTGCCGGAGAGAAAACAGAAGTTGACGGTATCCAGGTTAATTTCACAGGTATCTTCAAGCTCGGAAAAGTCTGGCTGTGGTTGACCTTCACCTTCCAGGATGGCGATCGGGGTATCAACATAAGGCGTTCGAATTCCGCCTCTGGTGTTGCCCAGTGCATCTTTGACGAAGGCGGGAGGCGCTCCCGCAACCTCGAGACGGTCTGCCATGGGCGCCGCCGTGCCGTCGACAATCCAGGTGTTCAGTGCCCTTATAGCCGCATTGACTACGAAATGCTGTGGCCCGGAGTTCACTGGATTGGGTGTGCAATCAATAACGGTGGGTGGAAAATTAACCGGGATGGCATTTTCAACGACAGCGGCAACACTCGATTGGGTACCGTCATCAAAGCGGTTATCGAGAAAGGTGTATAAATCGGCGTGGGCTGTGCCGGCAACTTCCCACAGACGGAAATTTCTACTGTCATCCTGATTGCTGGTGTAAGAACCCAGGATAAAAAGATCCGTCTCCGTTTGTACCATCATGGTCGGGGTGCCCAGGTCGTCCCTCACGCGAGCCACCGCAGGAGTCGGGATAGCGGCTTCGCAGAACGACTCCTGCTGCAGGCCAGCACTGCCCTCGGTGCGGCTATGGATAAAATAGCCATCATAGAGTGCATGTATGGGCGCAAAAGCATTTACATACGTAACCATGCGCCCGGCGGACTGGGATTCGCCCCCCGCGATCAGGTGCTGCGCTTGCAGATTACCCAGCAGCGAAACCTCGCCGGGCTTCCTGATAGCCTGGGCCACCTGCGAGAAAATATCATAGGAATAATGGTCGCTCGGGTGACTGAGGCCGAGGCTCTCGTAACGATCGCCATTGAGGCACAGTGGGTTAATGTCGCATGCTTTGCCATTGAGCAGGGCATCAACGCCAACCTTCTGGGCCGAGACCCCGACCCAGGCAAAGCCGCTGCGCATAAGCTCGGTGTGCGCCTGCAGCCAGTCTGGTGGTGAATCAAAACCCG
The DNA here is from genome assembly GCA_031431315.1 of Haliea sp. Classification (GTDB taxonomy): domain Bacteria; phylum Pseudomonadota; class Gammaproteobacteria; order Pseudomonadales; family Halieaceae; genus Marimicrobium. The sequence continues at coordinate 585 of JANPDE010000266.1, read as the reverse complement.
CGCTGACGTTTAGCCATTCGACAAATACGGTGCCGTTGAAATCTGCCGGATCACTGGGTCGGATCACGACAATGCGGGTTTTGTAGTCGGCCTGTTCGCTTGTCTGAATCTGCCACTTGCCATCGGAACCCAATTCGTTGACGTTGGTATAGGAGTTCGCTCTGCCGGATACCAGGTACTCCGCCTGCTCATAGCCCTGCCCCCCAAGATCAATAAATGTGCTGACGAGTATGGGGTCGCCTTCGATGGGGCCTTCCAACACAGCGGCGGGTACCGCAACGGTACCGGGATTGTTCGCTCCAGGTATGCCCAGCGTGGATGTCCGGTCGTCGCTATTGTCATTGCTGTCGCTGCAGGCAGTCAGGAGAGTACAAAGCAGTATTGCAAGCGCGGCAAAGGTGCGGTTTTGGAAGTAATTCAAAGGGTGATTCCTCACTGGTCTTGTTCCTTACCTGTTATTAGTTGGTCTATGGTACTGCAATTTTCGAAACTGCCACAGTGTATTAACGTAACATCTGGACTGGACCGCACCGGCAGCCGATCCCGGGCGTGCCCAGCTTGTTCAAGGGGAGAGGGCATTCACCG
>JANPDE010000265.1:0-8630 GCA_031431315.1 Haliea sp. | reverse complement strand
CGCCAGGTACAGGGCCGCGGTGCTGGTTGCGCCGTTGGTGGAAAGCGCGTAGACCGAGGCCCCGTGCGCCTCCTTGCGATTGAAGGCATCGGCGTGAATAGAGACGAACAGGTCCGCCTGGCGCTTGCGCGCCAAATCCCTGCGTCCCTTGAGACTGATGTAGTAATCGCCGCTGCGGATCATGGTTGACGAAAACCCGGGGTCGGCCTGAATCAGCGCGCTCAATTCCCTGGCGATCGCCAACACCACGTCCTTCTCCCGCACGCGGCCGGGGCCCAGGGCGCCCGGATCATCCCCACCGTGACCTGCATCAATGGCGATGATCAGGTTGCGCTTGCCGGATGGGGCAGTACTTTTCTTAACTTCAACCGTCTTGACCTGCTGGTCGTATAAATCCACCACCAGACGGTCCCCCGCCTGCTCATTCGCCTTCAGGGCAAAACTGCGGGGATCGATCGCGGCACTGATCTCCATGACCACCCGCAGGTCGTTGCCTGCGAGCACCCCGGAGCGGACCGATGCTACCGGCGTATTCGCCAGCTTCAGGCCAGCCACGTCAGCACGCAACTTCGCGTTCTGTATATCCAGCACGATTCGATTGGGATTGGACAGCATCACGAGCGAGTGCTCGGCCGGTCCGGTGAGGTCAAACACAATGCGAGTGTGATCGGGCGCGCGCCACAGGCGCACGTCGTGTACCTCCACGGCCCACGCAGAGGATATTCCCAGAAAACTGAGGACCACCAGGATCCACACCCTGCCCATAGCACTCCTACCCAATCGCTATTATTTTCTCAAGGCTCGGGGTTCTGCGCCCCAGGTTTTACCAGCATGCGCGCCAACACCCTCCCGCCCGGTTTGGTTGCGGCAGCATACGCCAATCGACGTCCATGGCCTTCCAGTCCTATGGTAATCACTAAATCCGCTGGGGGCAAAGCGCCCAGGCCCCGCTCAGGCCATTCCACCAAACAAACCGAAAAATCACCAAAATAATCACGGATCCCCATGAATTCCAGCTCTTCGGGATCGGTCAGGCGGTACAAATCGAAGTGAAAAAGCTGCAGCTCCCCCAATTGGTAGGGCTCCACCAATGTGTAAGTCGGACTCTTCACCGCCCCCGCATGCCCCAGCGACTGAATCAGACCCCGGCTGAACGTGGTTTTCCCCATGCCCAGCTCCCCCTGAAGGAACACCACCAGACCGGGCTCGCAAGCTGCGCCAAGGCGCGCCCCCAGCGACACCATGGCAGCCTCGTCAGGTGCAAGCAACGTGCACTGGTCGTCATTCATCCCAGCAGCGACCGCAGCAGCGGGATTAAATCGCTGGCGGCCAGGCCACGCTGACCCTCCCCGGCGGCAATATCCGCAGCCGCCCCGTGCACACACACGCCCAGGGCCGCTGCCTCCAACAGTGGCAGGTGCTGGGCCAATAACGCGCCGATCACGCCGCTGAGTACATCGCCCATACCACCACTGGCCATTCCGGGATTACCGTAATCGCTCAGCAAAATGCCCTCGCCCCCCGTGACCAGACTGCCGTTTCCCTTGAGCACAATTACTCCGCCGTAACGCTGCTGCAGGGCGTGGACCGCCGCAAAGCGGTTGGCCTGCACCTCGGCTGTGGAACACGCCAGGAGGCGGGCGGCCTCCCCCGGGTGAGGCGTCAACACCCAATTGCCGGCAGGACGGGTATCACCCAGGCCGCCGAGCGCCAGTAAGTTCAGTGCATCGGCATCCAACACCAGCGGCAGACCACTGGCCAGGGCCAGTTGCAGCAATTGTAGGGACCAGGGCGACTGTCCCAGGCCGGGCCCCACCACCAGGATGTCGGCAGCTGCCAACATCGGGGTCAATTCAGCGCCACTGTTCACGCCCCGGGGCATCACTTCCGGGGTGCGGGCCACGAGTGCCGCCACGTGTTCAGCACGGGTCGCCACCTGTACCAGTCCGGCCCCACAACGCAGGGCGGCTTCGGCGGCCAGGGCCGCAGCGCCAGCCATCCCGTAGTCACCGCCCACGACCAACACAGTGCCGTAGAGTCCCTTGTGGGCGGTCGCCGGCCGCGCCGGCAGGCGTTCCAGCAGCGTTTCCAATTCCAGTCGTGAGCAATCGGCTGGGACCGCGGCATAGACTTCCGGCGGAACCCCCAGATCGGCGAATTGCACGGCACCGGTGTAATCCGGTGCCTGCAGAGTAAACATACCGCGTTTCAAGCCGATAAACGTGACCGTCAGATCCGCCTGTACCGCCGTCCCCAGCACCCTGCCGGTGTCAGAACACAACCCCGACGGGATATCGACGGCCAATACCGGGACGCCAGTGGCATTGATCGCGTCGATGGCTGACACATAGTCACCGCGCACCTCGCCGGTAAGGCCGATACCCAGCATGGCATCGACTATCACGCCTGCTGGCGCCAGCGTTGCATCGCCATAGGGCACTATCGTTACTCCATTAGCCAACGCCTGTTGCCGTGCCAATAGTGCGTCCCCGGTAATTTTTTCGGCGTCACCCAATTGCCATACCGTCACGGCGATACCGCGCTTGTGCGCCAGATCCGCAATCAGGAAGCCATCGCCCCCATTGTTGCCAGTGCCGCACAGGATCTGTAGACGCTCTTGTTCAGGCCAGGTTTCCAGCAGGTATCTGAAGGCCACGTCGGCGGCTCGCGCCATCAGGGTGATACCCGGGATGTGGTGCTCGTCGATGGCGCAGCGATCCAGGGCGCGGGTTTGCGCTGCGGTGTACAGGTTTTCGATGCCTAGCATTTTCCGCCACCTTCAATCGAGGGTATGCACTTCATTTGCTGACTTTGGCGCTGACGGAAAGGATATCAGGCCCAACCGATACGGACACGCCGTGAACCCATCCATGGGGGCTTGAGCTCGGCATCCTGACTCGCACATTCCGTCGCGGTTGGGCCTGATACACTATCAGTCTCACTAGATAAGCGAGTGACTCAATCGCTTGAGTAGAGAGCTATGCGAGGGATAGAGGGCAATTGTCATTCAGGACCGTGTGAGGCCATGGATGGCCGGGGCGGCCATCCGCGAACTCGAGCGCACATGGATGTGCTTGTAGCGTGTCCTGAATGACAATTGCCCTCTATCCCGCAGCCCTCACAAAACCAAATTAAAAGCAGCACGCACTAGACCCAGTTCTGTCAGAATTATACTCACATGTCACCCCACGGTCGTTCCGATTTGTTGCAACAACTCACACCGCAGGAGCAGCACACGCTGGTGCAAAAGATCCGGGAATGGGCCGCTGAACTCGGCTTTCAGCAGATGGGTATCACGGGCGTCGATCTGGGTGAACATGAAACCTACCTGCAACAATGGCTGGAGGCAGGTTATCACGGCAGCATGGAGTACATGGCTCGCCACGGAAGCCGGCGCGTGCGGCCACAGGAACTGGTGCCTGGCACTCTGCGCGTCATTGCACTGCGCATGGACTACCTCGATCGTGACACGCAGGCACTGGAGGTTCTGGCAGCGCCCGAAAAAGGCTATATCTCGCGCTACACCCTGGGGCGGGACTACCACAAGCTGATTCGCAAGCGCCTGTCGCAACTGGCGAGCCGCATCGAAGAGGAGGTCGGGGGCGGTCAGTACCGTGCCTTCGTCGACAGCGCCCCGGTTCTGGAACGCGCAGTGGCGGAGCGCGCAGGACTCGGGTGGATCGCCAAAAACACCATGTTGATCAATAGCGAGGCTGGCTCCTGGTTTTTCCTCGGGGAGATTTTCACCAACTTGCCTTTACCGGAAGACAAGCCCTATACCGGCAAGCACTGCGGCACCTGCACAGCCTGCCTGGACATTTGTCCCACGGGCGCCTTCGTCGGACCCTTCCAACTGGATGCGCGCCGGTGTATCTCCTATTTGACGATCGAGCACCACGGCAGTATTGATCCCGCGCTGCGACCTCTGATGGGCAATCGCATTTTCGGCTGTGACGACTGCCAACTGTGTTGCCCCTGGAATAAATTCGCGCAGGCGACAGACGAAGGCGAATTCCGTCCCCGGCACGGGCTGGCGGATGCACAGCTGGTGGAATTGCTGCTGTGGGATGAAGAGACGTTCCTGGCAAAAACCGCAGGATCGGCCATCCGTCGCATCGGCTACGAACGCTGGCTGCGCAACGTGGCGGTAGCGCTGGGCAATGCGCCGCGCTCAGACGCGGTGGTCAACGCCCTGCTGCAGCGCCAGAACTTCCCGTCGCCATTGGTGCAGGAACACGTGGACTGGGCCTTGCAGCAACACGGCGCTAGGCCAGTTTGAGGAAGTGCTCGCGATAATAACGCAGCTCATTGATGGACTCGCGAATGTCGTCTAACGCCAGGTGCGTCCCGGTTTTGATGAAGCCCGCTTCCAGCTCCGGTCGCCAGCGTTGCATCAATATTTTGAGCGTGGTTACATCCAGGTTGCGATAGTGAAAAAAGTCTTCTAGTTGCGGCAGGTGCCGGACCATAAAGCGGCGGTCCTGGCAAATCGTATTCCCGCACATGGGAGAGGCGCCCGCGGGTACCCACTGCGCCAGAAAGGCGAGCGTATCCTGCGCGGCACGCGCTTCGTCATGCTCGCTGGCTTTCACCCTGTCCACCAGGCCGGAGCGTTTGTGTTGAGTGGTATTCCATTCATCCATGGCCGCGAGCCTGGCGTCACTCTGGTGCACTGCAATCACCGGCCCTTCGGCCAATGTAGTCAGCTCACTGTCAGTGACAATGGTGGCGATCTCTATCACCACGTCGTGATCCGGATCCAGGCCGGTCATTTCCATATCTACCCAAATGAGATTGCTGGCGTTTTGCATGTGCTGATGGCCCTGGTGATTGTCCTGGTGTGACGCGAGTGTCCGCAGTGTAACAAATTGCCTCGACAGACCAAGCCAGGAACCCAATAATGCGGCCATGAGTAAACGCAAACTCAGCCGGCAGCAGGCCTGGCGCATCGAGAAAATCCAGGGGGAGCGCGCCAAGCGGGCAGCGCGACGTGATAGTGATGCACAGGAAGCCCTCAGTGGTGGCGAGCTGGGGCCTGAGCAGGAAGGGTTGGTCGTCGCGCACTACGGTACGCAGGTCGCGGTGGAATCGGAGCCAGGAAAAGGCCAGCGCTGCCATCTGCGCGCCAACCTGGAAGGCCTGGTGACCGGGGACCGGGTGGTGTGGTGTGAAGGCGATCCCATGGGAGTAGTGGTGGCGCAACGCGAACGCCACAGTGTGCTGTCACGCCCCGACCCTTACGGCAAGCTGAAACCCGTCGCCGCCAATATCGACCAGATCCTGCTGGTCATCGCCCCCTTTCCAGAACCACACGCCAATCTCATTGATCGCTATCTGGTGGCGGCGGAGGCCGTGGGTATTGAACCGGTGATCCTGCTCAACAAAATGGATTTGCTGGCTCGAGATCCCCCCCGGCAAACGGCGATGAATGAGTTACTGGCTATTTACCCCACGCTCGGCTACCGGGTTCTACGCACCTCAATTGTGAATAGCGGGCTGGAGGAGTTGCACCGTGCGCTGCAGGCGCGAACCAGCGTATTCGTGGGACAGTCCGGTGTGGGTAAGTCCTCACTGGTAAATGCTCTGCTGCCCGATGCGGCTATTCGCGTCGGGCCATTGTCGGAAAATACGCAAAAAGGCACGCATACCACCACCACTGCCCAGTTGCTGCACCTGAACTGCGGCGGCACCCTGATCGATTCACCGGGTATACGGGAATTCGGTTTGTGGCATATGAGCAGGGCGCAGGTGGAACAGGGTTTTCGGGAGTTTGGCGCGTTACTCGGCAATTGCAAATTTCGCGATTGCCTGCATGAGCACGAACCGGTCTGCGCTATTCTGGATGCGGCACAACGCGGGGCGATCGACGCGACCCGGCTGGACAGCTACCGGCGCATCGTGGCGAGTCTGGGCGACGATTGATTGTAGGACGGAAAAGTTTAAGCAGCGGCCGAGCTACAGATACGATCCCAGCGACTCACCCATCCGCGTCGGCGACCCGGCGCCATAGCATGCGTCAAACGACATCACATTCTCAGGAAACAATAAAATTACTGTAGATCCCAGCTTGAATCGCCCCATCTCGTCACCCTGGACGAGCGCCACCGACTCCGGCAGATTCACGTAATCCACGGTCACCGGGTGTCGCGGCGGTGGTGCCACAGGTCCCGACCACACGGTGTCAATCCCGGCGACCACCATGGCGCCGACCAGTATCATTGCCATCGGACCGCGCCCGGTTTCGAAGTAACACACCAGCCGTTCGTTGCGGGCGAACAGCCGATCTACGTTATCGGCGGTGACAGCATTCACCGAAAACAACTGGCCGGGTATGTAACAGCTCGCAGTTAAGTCTCCCGCCACCGGCGTGTGTACCCGGTGATAATCCTTCGGCGACAGGTAAATCGTGGCGAACTGACCACCATTGAACTGCGCTGCACGCGCGGCATCGCCGCCCAATAATTCCTCGGCAGAGAAGTAGCGCCCCTTGGCCTGAAACAGCAGGCCGCTTTCGATGGCGCCCACCTGGCTGATCACGCCATCGGCAGGACAGAGAATGTCTGCGGCAGCCAAAGGCCGTGCTCCGTCACGTAGTGGACGCGTAAAAAAATCATTGAAACAGGCGTAGCGTGCATAGTCCGGTTCTGCAGCTTCGGACATATCGACGTGGAAGAACTGGACAAACTGCCGAATGAGCCAATTTTTCAACCAGACGGGATGGCGCAGCTCAGCCAGGGCGCCGGTACAGCGAGACAGCAAATGCTGCGGCACAATGTATTGAAACAGGATGAATATTTTATCCATAAGACCCGGTGCGATGAGTAAGAGCGGTCAGGCTTGCAGGTCGCTAGTGTGTTGCCTGACCGCTGCGTATTCAAGGCTTCTTTTTCCCGCTCCTTTTCTCGGGCAGGGCAACATTGGCACCGTGCCGTGGATGAAGGTGGCCCGTAACAACCGGGCCGGATATACTCCTGTTTACAGATTCTCCTCGGCAAACGCCGCCAGGCGTGAGCGCACAATCCCGTTGACATGCATGATGCCAGCGTGAGGATAGGACTTACTTTTCTCCACAAGGTAGGTCAGCCCCGATGTCAACGGCGAGATGTACTTGTTGTCGATCTGGGCCAGATTGCCGAGCACCACAATCTTGGAGTCGGCACCGACGCGACTGATCAACGACTTGAGCTGGAACTGGGTCAGCCCCTGCGCCTCATCGATGATGATGTACGCGTTATTGAAGGAGCGCCCGCGCATGAAGTTGAGTGACTTGAACTGGATATTCGCGCGCTCCTTAACATAGTTCATGCTGCCATGCGGTGACTCGTCCGCCCCGTGCAATATTTCGAGGTTGTCGTCAAAGGCCGCGAGCCACGGCGCCATTTTCTCCTCCTCTGTACCCGGAAGAAAGCCGATATCCTCAGCGATGGGCGGTGTGGAGCGGGCCACGATCAACTTGCTGAACTTGCGCTGCTCCAGGATCGCGTGCAGGCCGTAGGCCAATGCCAGCAGGGTCTTGCCAGAGCCGGCAGGGCCAGTCATCACTGTCATGTCCACACCTTCATTATCGAGCAGGGACATCGCCATGGCCTGTTCCAGGTTGCGCGGCGCCAGCCCCCAGAAGCGTTTGTGCATGAGGCTGTCGCGACTGTCGCAGCGCATGTATACAAAATCCCTGTCGACACGCTTTACGAAGGCCATAAACTCCAGATCATCGTACACAAACATGTTGGGATAAGCCTGGGGTAACGACTTGCGTGGAATGCGATGCAGTGTGCAATCGCCCTCGCGCAGGGTATCCACCTCACTGATCGTGGACCAGAAATCTCCGCTGATATGTTCATAGCCAGTGGCCAGCAGGTCGATGTCATCAAGCACGCGATCGCGGCGGTAATCCTCTACATGCATCAGGCCGGAACCCTTGGCCTTGATACGCATATTGATATCCTTGGTCACCAGACAAATGAACTCCTTGGGGTTTTCCGCCTGCAGGCGCAGGGCTACATTGATAATCCGATTGTCGTTGGCCTGATCCGGGGTACCGTCAAGGTACGGCACCTCGGAGTTTGCGCTCAGGCGTTGATCCGGGTAGATGGCGAGTGTGCCCTGGGGGAGTCCATCCAGGGCAGTACCGGGTATCGGCACACCCTCCTGAATTTCCTGCGGCGAGGCCGCATCCACCACCTTGTCGATCATCTGTATGGCAATACGGGCCTCCCGGCTGACTGTTTTGTCGTGACGGTCCTTAATGTGATCCAACTCTTCCAGCACGGTCATGGGAATGACCAGATGATGTTGCTTGAAGGCGGTAACAGCCATGGGGTCGTGCAGCAGGACGTTGGTGTCCAGCACATACTTTTTCTTGATGACAGATTTCAGGGGTGTGGTTTTTTCTACACGCAGCGTAGAACCTGAGTCCATAAATGAATCCTCATAATGATGGCACGGATGATTGGGCGGTGAGGTGCATGCGGTGTGCCCGATACGTCCGGTCGGGTCAGAAGTTGAGGGAAGGGCGTAGTAAATGATTGCGTAAAGGTTTTAGCTTCAGAGAGTGTAGCAAGCCCCGGCAGCTGAGGTTCGCTGACAGCGCTGTCGTGCTTACTGTACGACACCGGACACTTGGCAATAGC
>JANPDE010000264.1:0-6150 GCA_031431315.1 Haliea sp. | reverse complement strand
CAAGCCGCCCTTCGATGGCTACCGGTATTGGGTTAGCGCCACCGTGGTAATCGCCTGCCAGCGCAATGTCGCCCTGGAGTGTATTTAGCAACGTTCCCCAGGTATCTCCCCGGCCAGTCAGTTTTGCTCGCCCGGTGCGCCACAGCCAGTCCGAGCCCACGAACTCGAGTGCTACACCGTCTTCGTTCTCCCGTGTCTGCAGGATGGCATCCGTGTTCACTGTCCAGCCCTTCGCATCGCTGACCACGCCGAGCTCGCCATTCAGGATGCCCGCAGGACCGCTGCTGGTCAGAGCGCTTATCAGCAAGCCCTGTTCGTCGCTGGTGAAGTCGAATGCGTTGTCCCTGCCGATGATCTCATCCTTCATGCGGATCTCCGCGATGGCGACATGGCCGCGGTGTGTTGGCAATTGCAGCTGTGGCAGGGTTGCGTCAAGCTCATCGGCAAGGTTGCCAACTGGGCCGGAATCGCGATAGCTGTTGAACAAGCCCAGCAACCGTTTGGTGTCCAACAGTGGCATGGTGGTTTCAGACTGATCTGGCAGGCTCCAGGATGTCTGCCCGGTGGCCGCGATGTGCGCGCTCAGGGTGGCAGCCTGCAGGTCGATTTGCATGGCGTACGCGGAAGCTGTGCCGGGCTGTACCGCGGCCTTGAGTGCAATGGCGGAGTCAGGCTTGCCCGTGATCGCGACTGCCAGTTCCAGGTTAACAGGTGCCAGTTGCAGCAAGTCACTTAGCGAGTTCACTTTGGCCTGTGCAGTAATTTCCCCGGCAGTGCGGGCCTCGGACCACTTCGCCGTCGCGCTGCCATCGGATTGACGTTGCCAGAGCAGATTGCGTATCGGGTAGCTGTCACCGTCGTCGCTGACGTACTGTCCGCTACCGAGTTGTAAACTCCGGGGCAGCCAGGGATCGAGAAAGTGATAATCCTGCGGCGGCGGTGTGTTGCTGCTGGGCCAGCGCGATGGCTGCACCATGAGGTCGGAAGCGCTCGCGCTCACCAGCCGTATCTCGCCGTCTAGCAAATCCGACCATGCCAGTCTGACCTCAACGTTGGTCGCGACAATTGCGGGAGCTAGCGGATCACCCATGATCAATTTCGGGCTGCTAGCCTGAAGTTGCATCAGGTGTGCCGTGATGGGGGAAAGCTGGACGGGTAAGCCGAGTTGTTTGGTCAGCAGTGGCCCGAGCTGGGCATCCAGCGCATGCCCGATCAGACGGTTACCCCACATCGTCAACGCGGCAAGGGCCAGAATTACAACTGAGGCTAATATTATTCGTTTCAAAGGGAGGCGCCGCGCAGCTTATCGCCCGCTATATTATTGTTTGACGTTGTCGCGCACAATGCGTTGTTTCTGGCGGATCCAGTCCCGGTCTTTTTCGGTGTCGCGTTTGTCGTGGGACTTCTTACCCACAGCCAATGCGATCCGGGCCTTGACCAGGTGACTCTTCCAGTACAGCTGGGTACATACGCAGGTCAGACCTTTTTGTGAGGTCGCCTCAAGGATTCTGGACAGCTCCTTGCCGTGCAGGAGCAGCTTGCGGGTGCGGGTGGGGTCGGGAACGAAATGGGTGGAGACGGTGTCCAGCGGAACAATGTTGGTCCCCAACAACCATGCTTCACCGTCTTTTATCAGGACATAGGAATCGGCGATGTCCGCTTTACCCATGCGCAGGCTCTTCACCTCCCACCCGGTCAGCGCTACACCGGCCTCGAAAGTGTCCATCAGTTCATAGTCAAAGCGGGCCCGCTTGTTCTGGGCGATGACGTTACTGGGTTTCTGCGCTTTCTTTTTGGCCATGCCGCATTATACGGGCATGGTCGGGAGCGGAAACGTGAATCCTCCCCTTTTCACACCTGTATGCCTGCGGCACTCTAAACTCATGATCATGCAGGCTGTTTAATGTGAGTGTAACCGACGCCGGGACGTGGGGAACACGCACGACATTTTTACTTGCCCTATCCGCCTCCACGGTGGGAATGGGCAATCTGTGGCGCTTCTCCTACCTGAGCGGTGAGTACGGCGGTGGAGCGTTCGTCGTTACCTATGTACTGTGTCTGCTGCTCATTGCCGTGCCGGTCATGGTGGCGGAGATCGTGCTGGGGAAATACGGCGGGCCAAGTCCCGTAGGTGCCATTCGTCGCGCTTGTGATGGCTCATTGCGGTCGCGCGCGTGGTTGCTGGTGGGTGCTTTGACCTGCCTGACAGGCCTGCTGATTCTCTCTGTCTACATCGTTGTCGCTGGATGGGGATTGGCCTATGCAGGATTCCTGCACACCGGCATTTTTTCTGCCGCGCGGGCGGCAGATGTGGGAGCACATTTCGACCGCTTTCTGTCAGACCCGATACCGCAAATCTACTGGCAAAGCCTGTTTTTGTTGCTTACCGCAGGCACCGTTGTGCTGGGTGTGAGACGTGGTTTGGGGATGTTGGTTTGGTTCACCGTACCGCTGTTGGTGGGCCTGCTGGCATTTCTGATCAAGTTCGGATTTGATAATGGTGATATTGGCGCAACTGGCAATTTCCTGTTTTCCACAAGGTTGGTGGATTTTTCCGGGCAGTCGGTGTTGCTTGCATTGGGGCATGCGTTTTTCACCCTCGGTGTGGGAGTGGGCACTGGCATTAGTTATGGAGCCTATGCCCCACAACGTACTCCCATCGCGCGCTCGGTGCTGGCGGTGGCAGTCTTCGATACGCTATTTGCCCTACTGATTGGACTCGCAATTTTCCCTATCGTGTTTGCGAGCAATGTGGAACCGGCCTCTGGTCCAGGCCTGCTGTTCATCAGCCTGCCCTATGCATTTGGCAACACGATGCAAGGAGAGTTGGCAGGCACCATTTTTTTCGTGCTGATGGTAGTCGCCGCCCTGGGTTCAGCAGTCGCCATCATGGAGCCCATTGTCGCCACATTGATGCAGCAACTGCGACTGGCACGTTTCACTGCGACCCTGCTGGTAGCTGCAATAGTGTGGTTGTCAGGCTTGGCTGTAGTCACGTCGCTGGGGACGGGGAAGGGACTGCCGTGGTTTGGCAATCGCAACCTGCTGGACATTTTAGATACCGTGACCGCGGGCGTACTGCTGCCGCTGGTGGCATTGCTGATCGCACTGCTGGTCGGTTGGCGCCTGCGGCCAGAAATTCTGCGGCTGCAGCTGGCGAGGGAGTCAGATCTCTTTTTCTCGCTCTGGCGCTTCCTGCTGCGGTATATTGCGCCGCTGGCCATAGCGGTGCTGGTGCTGGCGCATTTTTTTACGGCCACACTGTAGGTCGCGTAAGCCAAGGGCGGCCAGTCGCAACAGGGTCAGATTGGATACATGATAGTCATCAACCGCAGCGCATTACTACCCTATAGTGCACGTCAGTTGTTCGAACTGGTGAGTGATGTAGAGTCCTACCCTGTGTATATGGAGGGATGCGTCGGAGCCCGGATTCTACTTGTAGGCGAACATCTGGTAGAGGCCCGCCTGGATCTCGCCCGGGGTGGCATCACACAGAGTTTCAGTACACGCAACAGAATGCTTGCCCCTACACAAATCACGCTGGAATTGATCGATGGGCCCTTTGAGTATTTTACCGGGCGCTGGGATTTTCTTACGTTGGGGGACTCTGCCTGCAAAATGAGCCTGAATCTCGAGTTCACCGTGCGCAGTACCCTACTGGGAGCTGCGGCATCCCGATTGTTCGACAAAGTGACCAACAATATGGTGGATGCGGTCAGTCGACGCGCCAGGCAACTGTACGGTTAAATCTATGAGCAAGGCCAGCATGATCACGGTGGCGGTGGCCTATGCGCTGCCACACAGGCAAATTGTCCTTACGATCGATCTTCCGGTGGGGGTAACCGCTTTGGAGGCAGCGCAAAACTCCGGTATTGCCAGCAAATTTCCGGAAGTGGACCTGGACAACGCCACGTTCGGAATCTACGGCCAGTTGGTTGCACCACGGCAGGTGCTGCGGGACGGGGACCGGGTAGAAATTTATCGCCCACTCACTGCCGATCCCAAGGCAGTGCGCAAGGCCCGGGCGGAGCGCGCCAAGGAACGCAGATCGCGAAACAAGCCGGGCTAATCACCCCGACGCCCTAGCCTCCCGTGGGGATGCCGGCCGCGGGTTCTGCTTGCGCTGGACGCACCGGAGCAGGGCTGTCGCCCGCGCCCCAATCTGGTGGGACCAGGTCGCCGGAAATGCGTACCAGGGCGTCTCCATCAAATTCGACGGTCAGCAGGGACTCGTCGAGCACTTTCATTCCATTGCGCTTGACGTACAGGTAATCCCAACGATTCTGGTTGAAGGTGTCCTCTATGAGGGGGGTGCCGAGGACAAATCTCACCTGGCGGCGGTTCATGCCCGGTTTAAGCTGGTCGACCATCTCCTGCGTGACGATGTTGCCTTGCTCGACATTAATCTTGTAGACGCCGGGGAAGCCGACGAAGCCACAGGCGCAGAGACAGGCCATTGCTAAGGAGATCAACAGAATCCGCATGGGATAAATCTTCCACTTCCGATACTGGGGTGGCATCATACATCCACTAGACAGCGCAGAGAACCCCCAGGGCTATGGTCGAGCAAAATCAGGAACTGCGAAAAGCGGGTTTGAAAATCACTCTACCACGCGTCAAAATCCTGCAGATATTGGAATCTTCTTCGCATGGTTCGATGCACCTCAGTGCAGAGGATGTCTATGACGCACTGCGGGACGCGGGCGAGGATGTGGGATTGGCTACCGTCTACCGGGTACTCACGCAGTTTGAGACCGCCGGCCTGGTTACCCGGCATCACTTTGAATCAGGCCACTCGGTTTTCGAACTGGCCAAGGGCGAACACCACGATCATATGGTCTGTGTCAGCAGCGGCGAGGTCGTGGAATTTACCGACTTGGTGATTGAGCAACGCCAGCGGGAGATTGCCAAGGAACACGGATTCGAACTGATCGATCACTCCCTTGTGCTTTATGTACGCAGGAAAGGTGAGGCCTAGTTATCCAGCATTTCCCGAGCATGAGCCAGTGTCTGGGGGGTGATTTTCACGCCACCCAGCATTCGGGCGATCTCCTGCACTTTTTCCTCGTCATCCAACCTGCTCAGACTGGTTTCAACGGCGCTGTCGCTGCTGGTTTTGGTCACTCGCAGATGGTGTGTGCCCTGCGCAGCGACCTGCGCCAGGTGGGTGACGCACAGCACCTGGGCCCGCTCCGCCAGGGTGCGCAGTAATTTGCCTACAACTTCCGCCACTGCGCCGCCAATTCCGACATCTACCTCGTCGAACACCATGCTTGGTACTGTGCCGGTGTTGGCAGTGACGACGCCGATAGCAAGACTGATGCGCGAAAGTTCGCCACCTGAGGCAATCTTGGGCAGCGCCCGGGGAGGTGCACCGGGATTGGTACTGATGAGGAATTCAATCTCCTCGCCGCCGTGGGGGTGGGGGTAATCACTTTTCAGGGGTGTGAGGGCAATTTCGAATTGACAGCCGTCCATCGCGAGCGAAGCCAGTACTGCAGACGTACTTCGCACCAGTTTTTTCGCTGCATTGCGCCGTTGTTTGCCCAGGCGTGCTGCGTCGGTAGCGTATTGCTGGGCGAGTGCTGCCATGTCGTGGTCCAGCTCTGCTATGTGCTGGCTGCCACCGGCCAAACCCCGTAACTCGTCGCGCAGGGCGTGGTGCAGCGCAGCGAGTCGCTCGGGCATAACGCGGTGTTTGCGAGCGATGGTGTAAATACTCTCCAGGCGGCTTTGCACCTGCGCCAGGCGCTGTGGATCAACCTCGACGCTATCGATATGCTGTTGAATGTCGCTGCGGGCCTCGTGCAACTGAATAGCTGCAGATTCCAGAAGCTCCCGCGCGCTCACTGCTGCGCTGGTGGCGTGGACCTCGCTGCCGAGCAATTTCAGGACCTGGCGTACACCGCTCTCCTGCTGCTCGCAAAGCGCTTGGGCCTGGTGGGAACTCTGTAGAATTTCTTCGGCGTTGGCCAGCAAGTTTTGCTCCAGCTCCAGAGCAACCAGTTCGGTCTCCTGCAGATTCAGCGCGTCAAGTTCCTCCACTTGATAGGCCAGCAGTTGCGTGCGGCTGGTGTGCGCTTCCTGCGCGCCGGTCAAAAGTTCCAGCTCGCGCCGTTTGCGTAGCCAATCGGAGGCGCACTGCTCCAC
>JANPDE010000263.1:0-2156 GCA_031431315.1 Haliea sp. | reverse complement strand
TTTGGGGGTTGCCCACCTTTTTTTCTCGGCCCCGGGGGGTTGGTCCCCCCCCTCCCCCGGGGGGGTCTTTTTTATTACCTCCTTGGGTGCCCTGGGCCCAACCCCACGGCGAGACCCACGCAAGCGCCAAACAGTGCCATTCCACGCGCCTAAAATGCTTTAAAGGAAGTATCTATCAACGAAATTTCTGGGTGTCATTACCCGGACGCTTTCGTAGTCAGACAAGGTAAGCAGATCATTGTCGCCACTGATGATGGTCTGGGTGTCGCTCGCTATTGCGCAGGCAATGAACTTATCGTCATCAGCATCTCTTGAGACTTGCTCGGCTAACGGTGGAGCGTCTACGACTTGTGAGTTATGGGCAATTAAAAGAAATATTCGAGCTATATCGATATCGGGTCGCGAGTCAAGTGGCTGTGGCCAGGCCTCTGTTCAGGTGCGGCCGATCTGCTCCAGGGCCTGCAGGAATTTACCCACCTTGTCGTAACTTTCCTGGTATTCCTGCTCCCAATCGGAATCGGCCACAATCCCCCCGCCGCTCCAGCAGCGCATTTCACCCTGTTCACACAATAAGCTGCGGATGGCAATGTTGCTGTCCATGCGGCCATCCGCACTGACATACAGTACCGAGCCGCAGTAGACGTGGCGTTCGTGGGTCTCCAGCTCAGCGATGATTTCCATGGCACGCCGTTTGGGAGCGCCCGTAATGGAGCCGCCCGGAAAGCAGTCCCGCAGCAGGTCCCACACGCTGCGATCGGCACGCAGCTCGCCGCTGATCGTGCTGACCAGGTGGTGCACGGTGGGGAAGCTCTGTACGTCGAACAGCCGGTCGACGTGGATACTGCCGGGTACACAATTGCGCCCCAGGTCATTGCGCAGCAGGTCCACTATCATCAGGTTCTCAGCCCTGTCCTTGGCAGAATTTTGCAATTCACCGCGCGCATCGAGGTCGGACTGCGGGTCAGCGTAGCGCGGTCGTGTGCCCTTGATGGGCGATGTTTCCACGCGGTGGCCATGCAGCGACAGAAAGCGTTCTGGCGACAGGCACAGCAGCGCCGCATCCTCCGCCAGTGCGACGTACGCGGCAAAGGGTGCCCCGGCCACGGCGCGCAGAGCGCGGTAGGCGTGCCAGGGGTCGCCCTGGAATGCGGCATTGAAGCACTGGGTCAGGTTCACCTGGTAGCAATCCCCGGCCTGGATATAGGCCTGGATGCGCTCAAAGGCCTGGCGGTATTCGGCGGCACTGCAATTGGAGGTAAAACGACTGTTCAGCCGGAAGTCTGCAAGCGTGCGCGCAGCGGGTTGCTGTAGCCGGGCTAACAGGTCCCGGCGCCTTCCACTGCCAACGCTGGGTAGCGATACCAGTGTCGCTCGCTGCAACAGATGGTCCTGCACGATACACCAGTCGTAAGCACCCAGTTGCACGGCGGGCAATGCGGTTGCCTCCTCTGCCAGGGGGATGCCGTGCAGTCCCTGGCCGAGGCCGTACCCCAGGTAACCGAGCAGCCCTCCGCAGAAGGGGATGTCGGATGATACCGGCTGTATGCCGTCGAAGTGCTCCTTGTGGAATTGCGCCAGTGCGTGGAAAAATGCCCGGCACTGTTGCGCGTTGGCACCGCGGTGCAGACTGGGTACATCATCGGTCCACGGTTGCGCGGTGAGAATATCGTAGCGGCCGGAGGTCGCGTGCGGGAAGCTGCTGTCGAGGAAGGCTGCTTGCGGTAAATCCCGGATGCGCTCGAACAGCTCGCAGCTGTCCGCGCAATAGGGAATTTCCTCCACATGGACGGACTTGCTCAACCCGAAGTGCCGGCGTTGATCATGCGGCTTTTTCCACTGCTGCAGTGGCCTCGCAAGGCACCCCAAAACGTACCACTCTGGCGCGGCCTTCTCCGTAGTTTAAGGTCTTAATCTGCATTGAAATAACCAGCATCTGCGTTGAAAAGACCAGAGTTGTGGCGCCGGTCGAATTGACTTTGCAGGCCTGGCAAATTACTGTAGCAGGCCGAATTTTGGCAGATTTGCATCCTAAGCCCGACTGCCATGACTTGCAACCAGCAGGCTTCCAGCGGAGGTCATGCGGACCCTCCATCGCTCCTTCGCGGGGCGCTTTTGGATCAAGGAATATGACAAACAACAACAGTAGCACTCTGATC
>JANPDE010000262.1:0-2292 GCA_031431315.1 Haliea sp. | reverse complement strand
TTTCAATCTTGCCACGGCTACCGGGGACTGTGCCGCGAAGCACTGAGCATTACAATGCCGGACGGGGTATGTTACTCCGTCCGAAGGGTTTCCTGCTTGGATCAAAGTTGGCGGCATTGGTATAAAACTACCCGACGCTAGGGTAAGCGCCACCGGCTGTTGGAGTTGACTCCGTATGCTGTCGCCACGCAAGGAAGGGCTTGGTCACGCCACCTACGAACGCCATCAACCCGAGCAAACACTTCTCTACCAACTTGTTGAAGCGTACTACCCTGCATTGGTCGACCAACTGGCCCGGCAGGGTAAATCTCGGCCCGCCCATGTCTACAGGGAATTCGAAGCGTATCTCAAGTGCGGCCGCCTCGAACACGGCTTCCTGCGGGTGCGCTGCGACACTTGCCACTTCGAGCGGCTGGTGGCGTTTTCCTGCAAGAAACGGGGTTTCTGCCCAAGCTGTGGCGCCGCAGGATGGCCGAGACGGCAGCTCTGCTGGCCGATGACGTGTTTCCCGATGTGCCCTTGCGCCAGTGGGTCATCAGTTTGACCCAAAGCACTCGCTTCGCTCGCGGGGTCGGCTCTCCATTCCCTTTGCGGTTCCTTTTCGCCGCCCATCCCCAGGCAATGGGTAAGGTCCTGGGTATCGTTTACCGGGCGATCTCGACCCATCTGATCCACAAGGCCGGACTACAACTCAAAGACGGTGCGACTGGTGCGGTCACGCTGATACAACGATTCGGCTCTGCTCTCAACCGCAACATCCACTTTCACATCCTGTTTCTGGATGGCGTCTATGTGTATCGCGACCACCGGCCCCCTCGGTTCCAGCGCGTCAGGGGACCGGACAAAAGCGAGCTGGAGGATCTGGTTCAGCGGATCAGTCAGCGTGCAGGCCGTTGCCTGGAACGGCTGGGCTTGCTGGAGCAGGATGCCGAGAGTTCCTGGCTGGATCTCGACCCTGTTGAAGAGACCGATGCCATGCCCCACCTCCTGGGTAGTTCCGTGTCTTACCGGATCGCTGTCGGCCCCCAGCAAGGCCAAAAGGCGTTCATGATTCGCACCATCCAGCCACTGAACAGGCCAGATCCGGGACTGGAACGGGTGGCCACGGCCAATGGGTTCTCCCTGCACGCCGGTGTAAGCTGCGAGGGTCACGAGCGAAATAAACGGGAACGGCTCTGCCGGTACATCGCCCGCCCAGCGGTCGCCATCCCACGTCTATCGCTCAGTTCCACCGACCAGAGCGCCACCTGGCGCTTGGCCTCTTTTCGCTGGGAAGGATTCCAGCCCAACAGCACTCAGCCCGCAAGGAAGCCAGTGAAAACCGCATGGCATGAGCTGTTGCGTTCTCTCGTTAAGGAATGAACGGATAGGAATGGCGTGCTCACTGCCGCGAACAAAAAATTCAGGTCAATAGGCGGGACCTTCACCAATTTCTATCGTTCAGCACGTTCAGTTGACAGAGTCAGTCAGGAAATCTACTCTCAACACGCCTTTTATATTTACTATACGTTAGGTAATTTCTTACATCAGCCGACTAGAATGCCGTTATGAAACAGGACATCCCCACGTCAAACCTCGAAACCTCGAGCATCCGGAAAATATTGGAAGGATACCCGCATGTTCGGCTAGCGGTGCTGTTCGGTTCACTGGCGAAAGGAAATGCGAAAAAAGATAGCGATCTTGATCTGGCTATCTCGACAGATCACGCTCTGGATACCGAACAAAAAATGCAACTCACCGCGGAACTGGCGACAGCGATTGGTCGCCCGATTGATCTGGTGGATTTTGCAAGTATTGGCGAACCGTTGCTCGGACAAATCCTGGTGCATGGTCAGCGAATTATGGGTGACGATGCACACTATGCGCGTTTGTTAAGCACACATCTTTTCGCCGAAGCAGATTTCATGCCTTACCAAACCAGAATCCTTCAGGAGCGACGACTAGCGTGGATAGGCCACTGATCGCACAAAAACTGGAATCACTGCGTCGTGCATTGCGTCGCGTCGAAGCCAAGTGTCCCGCCAGCGCTATCGAATTGTCCAACGATGTCGATGCGCAAGACATTCTGACTTTGAACTTATCGCGCGCCGTACAAATTTGCGTGGATGTGGGCGCACACCTTATTTCAGGCACGGAACTTCCGGCACCGAATACTATGGGGCAAACCTTTGATGTGTTGGCTACCGGTGGCATCATCACACCGGCATTGTCTGAGCGCATGAAAAAGGCGGTTGGGTTTCGCAACATTGCGGTTCATAGTTACGATGCAATCAATTGGGCTATCGTTCACGC
>JANPDE010000261.1:0-4090 GCA_031431315.1 Haliea sp. | reverse complement strand
GGCGAAACGACGCCAGGCCCGCTCATCATGGTGGTAGCGTTCGCCGGCTTTGTCGGCGCCTATGTACAACAGGTGTTCGGACCCGATCAGCTGTTCCTGGCAGGCGCGATGGCAGCCAGCCTGGTCACCTGGTTCACATTTCTGCCCTCGTTCCTGTTCATCCTCGCCGGAGGCCCACTGGTGGAATCCACCCACGGCGATCTCAAATTCACTGCCCCGTTGACGGCAATCACCGCCGCCGTGGTCGGCGTCATCCTGAATCTGGCCCTGTTCTTTGGTTACCACGTGCTGTGGCCCGAAGGCTTTGCCGGCACCTTCGATTGGATCTCGGCGCTGATTGCAGTAGGCGCTGCCATTGCGCTGTTTCGCTACAAACGCAATGTGATCCATGTCATCGCGGCCTGTGCGGTGATCGGCCTGATTGTCAAAATGCTTTTATTGTGAGGTGTCGCATGACCGAGCCATTCAATCCCCAGCGCCGCTCCCTGTTACAAGTCGCCGCTATCGCTGCTGTAGCAGTAGGTACGGCCAGGGCTACCAACGTCCACGCTACCCAGGAGATATCCGCTATGTCCACATTACCTGCATTCCAAAGCCAATCCGCCCTAAAGCCACTGGCGTTCGACCCGACCAAATTGCCCGGACTCTCGGAACGACTGCTGCGCTCCCACTGGGAGAACAACTATGGTGGTTCGGTGAAAGCGCTAGGCGTCGTGAAGCAGCACCTGTCCGAGGCCCTCGCCAACAAGGACACGCCGCCTTTCATCTACAACGACCTCAAGCGCGAGCACCTGTTGCGTACCGGCTCCGTGGTATTGCATGAGTACTACTTCGACAATCTTGGCGGCAACGGCCAGGCCGGTGCAGTGGAACGCAAGGCCATTGCCGATAGCTTCGGGAGCTTTGATACGTGGGAAACCGAGTTTCGCCGCATCGGCGCCGGTCTCGGTGGCGGCTCCGGCTGGGTGGTGCTGGGTTTCAATACCCACACACGCCAGATTGAAAACTACTGGCTAGGCGACCATGCGCACGGCCCGGCCGCAACCCTGCCTCTGTTGGTGATGGACATGTACGAACACTCCTACCAGATGGACTACGGCGCAGCGGCCGCCAAGTACATCGACGCATTCTTCAAGAATATCCAGTGGGATGCCGTTGCCAGTCGCCTGGCATCGGCTCAGCGAGCAAATGCATGAAGTGGATCACGCGCGAGCGCCCCAAGATCGACCGCATTGCCTGCCCATGGCTGATTGCGCGTTTCATCGACAAGGATGCGGAATTTCTCTACGTCCCCGCAACAGATGTGTTGCGCATCGCTGCGGACGCTGGCGCGATTCCCTATGATATTCCGGGCGTGGAACTCAGCCATGTCGGTGAGTTGTGCAGCTTCGATGCTTTTCTCACTAAATACGGACTGGCCACGCCTGCGTTGCAGCAACTGGCGGTGATTGTGCGTGGAGCGGATACATCCCGGCTTGATCTGGCGCCACAGTCGGCGGGTCTGTATGCACTTTCACTCGGCCTGTCACAGTGCTTCGCGGACGATCACGACATGCTCAAGCACGGCCTGGTGATGTACGACGCGCTGTACGCCTGGTGTGAACACTGCCAGAGTGAAGCGCACAACTGGCCACCGAAAATGGAGAGGCCCTGATACCGGCCAGGGCTCAGCGTTTTCTAAAATTTGGCAGTCGTTTTTCAATAAAGGCAGTGATCGCCTCGATATTTTCCGGCGAGCCTACCTGACGTCGCATCCCCGCCTGCTCGGCCTTGATCGCCACATCCAGTGCAGGCAGGTGATGCAGGCGCAGGCTGCGTTTGATTTCGCGCAGGGAGTTCACCGGCCACTGGGCGATTTCCCGCGCCTTGGCGAGTGCGTGTTCGAACAGCTCGGCGTCGGGTAGCACTGCGGCGGCGATGCCCACTTTGAAGGCTTTATCCGCGTCTACCCATGCGGCGGTATAAAACAACTCCGCCGCGCGCTGAGCACCGATATTGGCCGGCAGCATATAGCTGCTGCCCCACTCCGGCACGACACCCAGGCTGGCGAAAGGCAGGCGCAAGCGCAGGCTCTGCCCTACATAGACGATGTCCGCGTGAAACAGCACCGTGGCGCCGCCACCGATGGCTACACCCTGGGCCGCCGCCACCAAGGGCTTGTCGAATTCCATCACCGCCCGCGCAGCGGACTCGAAGGGGTGTTCCTCGCCCGATCCCGTCTCGCCAAAACTTGCCAGGTCCACACCTGCGGAAAAATTTCCGCCAGCGCCACACAGCAGCACGCACATCACCTCATCATCCGCGGCAGCCGCTTGAAAGGTGTCTCGCAGGCCCGCCCACATCTCCGTGTTGATGGCATTCTTCTTGGCGGGGCGATTCAGGGTCACCACCAGCACGCCGTCGCGGTTGTCAGTGAGTATCAGATCGGTCATGGGAATACCTGTTGTGCTAGGAGTGAAAAGTCACTGCATCGGGACCAGTGGCGCGATCAGTGACGCAGGCATTGGCAGGGGCATCCCAATCGGGGTAGCCGAACGATAGGCCAAACACCAGTTTATTGCTGGCCGCTATGCCGAGCTGATCGCGCACATAATCGGCCTGGAAACTGAGCGCGGTCTGGGGACAACTTCCCAGGCCGTGCGCAGTCAAGGCAAGCATCAAGGTCTGGGCGTACATGCCCAGGTCCGCTGCTTCACGCAGGCCGAAGGGCTCGGGCAGAAACAGAAAAGCAACATGGGGCGCGTCGAAGAAGGTGAAGTTACGCATAAACTGTTCGTTGCGTTTGACCTTGTCCTGCCGGGTGATACTCACAGCTTCATACAGGGCCTGTGCCGCACCGTACTGGCGCTCCTTGTACACGCCCTCATAGACACCGGCGTAGGGAAAATCCATGGTGAAATTTCCCGACATAAAGCGCGCGGGCATTTCAGCGCGCAGTGTTTCCAACTTGTCACCAGACACCACATGAGTAATCCACGGCTGGCTGTTGCAGTTGCTGGGCGCACGCTGCGCCACGGCAAAAATCGTCGTCAGAGTAGCGGTGTCAACCGCTTGCGGCAGGAAGGCACGCAGCGAGTGGCGTGCAGCGACGATCTCATCAAAAACAGCAGCGCGGTCGGTCATCGGTAATCTCCTACTTGCCAGTGAAATTGGCTTTGCGTTTCTCCTTGAAGGCTTTCATCCCCTCGCGCGCATCCTGCGATGCAAACACCGGAGTGGCCAGCTCATCGGAGAGCAGCATGGCCTCCGCTTCCTTCACGTCGCTCTGGATCTCGCGCAGCGACCGGGTGATTGCACGCAGGGCCAGCGGACCCGTCTCGCAAATCTGCATGGCAATCTTCTTCGCCTCCACTAGCGCCTGACCCTTCGGCACCAGGCGATTTACGAGACCCCAGTCCAGAGCCTCACGGGCCGTGATGTGGCGACCCAGCAGCAGTATCTCCGCTGCCAGACAATAGGGAATCTGCCTCGGCAAGCGAATGCTGGAGCCCGCCATCGGATACAAGCCGCGCGCGACTTCGGTGACGCCGAAGGTAGCGTCCTCCGCGGCGACTCGGATGTCGGTGCCGGCCAGTATCTCCGTACCACCGGCCAGTGCATAGCCTTCCACTGCAAGGACCAAAGGTTTGTTGGGCCGATTGTCGCGCAGCAAAGCCTGCCAGTGCACATTGGGCACCTTGCCCATCAACTCCATAAATTCCTCGGTGGAACGATGCGCGCCGTCTGCGCCAGCCTTGAGGTCCATACCCGCACAGAACGTGTCGCCGTTGGCGGTGAGGATGGCGCACATCAACGTGTCGTCCTCATCCAGCAGGCGCCAGGCTTTGTACAGACCCAGTAACATTTCGGGGCTGAAGGCGTTTTTGGCTTCGGGGCGATTGAGGGTGACGATCAACACAGCGCCCTCCTGCTCCACGATGCAGTTTTTGGTGCTGATACTCAGTTCGGCCATGGTTTGTCTTCCTTTTTAGGGTCAGAGCCCTTTTTCATTGTTCGGTGTTCACTACACCTTTATTACTCCCGGACACCGGGGCTGGTTGGGCGAGGTCTCCCGCTGCTCGAAAGGCTGAGATACTCGCTGCGGCAGACC
>JANPDE010000260.1:0-33816 GCA_031431315.1 Haliea sp. | reverse complement strand
GGCAATCTTGCTGAAACTGGGCTCCAGCGCTGCCAGGTCAGCCGCCGTCGTCTGCGGGCGCGGGTATTCCTCTTTATCGAGGATGACCTTGCCCTCTTCATCGAAGACAGGAACAAGCGATTTTTCAAAACGCCCCTCACTGATGGCACGGGCAGCGCGCTGCTGACTCGCCAGGGAAAAAGCATCCAGCGCCTCGCGGCTGATCCCCTCCATCGACGCGATTGCATCCGCGCACACACCCTGGTGCGATTGCGGATGGCGTTGCTGCAACCTGCCATTGCCCGAACCCATGCTCAGCCGCTTCAGACCCGCCTTCGCTTCTTCCATACCCGTCGTTGTGATCAGCGACATCATCTCCGTGCCGCCGGCGATGACCAGGTCTTCCAGGCCGGACATGATCTGCCCCGCCGCCAGGCTGGTGGCGGTAATGCCACTGCCACAGAAACGGTCCAGCGTGACCCCGCTGGCGCGAATGTCGAAGCCGGCGTCGAGTGCGGCCATGCGCCCCAGGTCGCCACCCTGCATGCCCTTCTGCGCGCTGGTACCCCAAATGATATCGTCCACGTCGGCGGTATCGAGGTTGTTGCGCAACTGCAGCGCGCTCAGGACTGTCGCCGCCAGATGCTGCGGGTGCATATTGACCAGTGCGCCCTTGCCCGGCTTGCCAATGCCGCGCGGCGTGCGAACGGCGTCGATGATGTACGCTTCGGACATGTTACATTCCTCTGGATAAATACGGCCGAGACTATACACCCCCCCTTCGTATCACTCAACAATGTTGTTTATATGCGGAACACGGGATCAGTCATTACGGCACTTGCGGACACACTGGCACCATGACCTGTAAGCATCACGTCTGTTATCATTTCAGCAGTCATGGACTCGATAGCAGGCTAAATGAAAAAGAATCAAGCGAATTCCAATAAGAAAACGAGTGCAGACGAATCAGCGATAAAGCGGCGCTACAACAGCCCGCTCCGGCAGCAGCAGGCCGCAGCAACCCGCGAGCGCATCGTCGCCGCCGGCGCCAAACTTGTGCACAGTTACCCGGCCTGGGATTGGACGAATCTCACCGCTCCCGCCGTCAGCGAACGCGCCGGCGTGAGCGAGCGCACCGTGCAGCGGCATTTTGCCACGGAACGCCATCTGCGCGACGCGGTATTGCAGCGCATGCTGGAGGAGTCCGGTATCGCGCTGCAAGATATGCAACTTGAGCATTTTGCTGACGTCACACAGCGCATGTTCGCCTACCTGTCTTCCTTTGCCATCACACCGGCACCCGTCAGCGATCCGTCTTTCGCATCCATGGACATGTATCGACGCGATGCACTACTCAACGCCGTGGTGCGAGCCACGCCTGAATGGCAAACCCATGATCAGAAAACCGCAGCGGCGTTACTCGACATATTCTGGAACCCGCCGACTTACGAGCGTTTGATTGCGGTCTGGGGCCTCGATCCGGAGCGCGCCACTGGCGCACTTTCCTGGCTGATCGGCCTGGTCGCGAATGCGATCAACGACGATCGCCGCCCGACACTGAACGACTGAATGCGGGCAGTGTTTCCCACCCAGTCCAAAATTTTCGACAGCTAGCCCGCCCATCAGTGCTTGCGCCTATTTTACTTTCCCGATTATAATTGGTGTCATTAGAATGTCGCCAATATTCTGGCCCGTCAGGCTGCTTTCAATCAGCTGGAGGATTGGGTATTGTTGCGCACCATTGTTGTTTACTTAGGGAAATCCTGTGAACAGCTAACTAGCAGGAGTCACTATGGGCAGCGAACATGCCGTGATCGTCGGCGCTAGCCACGCGGCGGCGCAGCTGGCGACCAGCCTACGCCAGGGCGGATGGGCCGGGAAAATTTCCATCGTGGGCGCCGAGGCCATTCCGCCCTACCATCGACCGCCCCTCTCGAAAGCCTATCTGGTGGGTGAAAAACACAGCGACGAGTTATTGATTCGTCCCGCGACTTTCTACGAAAAATCAGACATCGACCTGGCACTCGGCACCCGCGTGAGTACCCTGGATCGAGCAAACAAAATCCTCAGACTGCACGACGGTGGCAGCATCCCCTACACTAAACTGGCCCTCACGACGGGTGCCAGTGTGCGCAAATTGGCAATTCCGGGTCATACGCTGGACGGCGTTTTCTATTTGCGCGACCTCAATGATGTCAATCGGATTCGCGGTTTCATCGGCGCCGGCAAGTCAGCGGTGATCATTGGCGGCGGCTACATCGGTCTGGAGACCGCTGCGTCCATGCGCAAACTGGGCATGAACGTCACGGTGCTCGAGGCCTTGCCCCGGGTGTTGCAGCGCGTGACCGCGCCGGAGGTATCCGCCTTCTACAGCCGGGTACACGGCGAACAAGGCGTGAACATTGTGACGGATGCCGCGGTGGAATCCCTGCAGGGCGAGGGTGTTGTAACAGCAGTGAAGCTGGCGGATGGCACGAGTCTAGGGGCTGATCTGGTCGTGATTGGTGTTGGTGTGTTGCCGGCAACAGAACTCGCTGAAATGGCTGGTCTAGCAGTGGACAACGGCATCGTGGTGGACGAGTTTGCCCGCACATCCGATCCTGATATTGTCGCTGCCGGGGACTGCACCAACCACTACAACCCGATCTACGCTCGCCGCCTGCGCCTGGAGTCTGTGCAGAACGCGACCGACCAGGCCAAGACCGCGGCCAGTACACTGTGCGGGAAGCTGGAGTCCTACCACGCTCTCCCCTGGTTTTGGTCTGACCAGTACGATCTCAAACTGCAGATCGCCGGATTGTCGCAGGGATTTGATCGGGTCGTCCTGCGCGGCGCCAGTGACAGCGGGCGCAGCTTCGCCGCATTCTATTTCCTTGGAGACCGTTTGCTGGCAGTCGATGCCGTAAACCGACCGAAAGAATTCATGGCGGTGCGTAGGGCCCTGGCTGCGGGCCAGTCCGCTGACCCGGTGAAACTGGCCGACGACACCGTCGACATTCAACAAGCATTCATTCAGTAAATCCCAGGTACACAGGAACCTGCCATGCCACTAATTACATTCATCAGCGACAACGGTAGCGAACGGGAAGTCCACGTTGCTTCCGGTACCACTCTAATGCACGCGGCGACCGATAACGGCGTCCCGGGCATCCTGGCCGATTGCGGTGGCGCCTGCAGCTGCGCCACCTGCCACTGCTACGTCGACGAAGCGTGGGTGGCGAAAACGGGCACCGCCGACGAGGTGGAGGCGCAAATGCTGGATTTTGTGCTCGAACCCCAGCCTAACAGTCGCCTGTCCTGCCAGATCGTCGTCACTGACGAACTTGATGGCCTGGTCGTCAGGTTACCGAAAAACCAGATCTGATGAATCTCAACACGCCAGGACAAGACAGGAATCCCATGAAAATAGCCAACAAAATAAACGGCACCAATACTGCCACCCTGATCCCATTTTTGTCCCTGGTAGCACTATCAGCCGTTATATCGGCGGCCAGCGTCGCGGCGTTCGGCATCGATCAACATCAACTAGGCGCCAAATATTCCCCCCTGAATCAAATCAACAGGGACAATGTGGCCGATCTCGCGTTGGCCTGGGAATACCACACGGGCGAAGTCGCACCTGCAGGTACGACTGATTCGCTGATTGCGTTTGAGGATCAACCCAGTCTCATTGAAGGCAACCTGGTGGTATGCACCCCGTCCCGTCGCCTGATCGCGCTGGATCCGCAGACGGGCGAAGAGCGTTGGGTTTACGATCCGAAGGCCAGAAAAACCGGTATGCAAAAATGTCGCGGGATTGTCAATTGGATTGATAATCAGGCCGCCGAAGGCGCCAGTTGCAAATCTCGCATTTTCCTTGGCACCGCGGACAATCGCCTGGTCGCCATCGACGCCAAAAATGGCAAAGCCTGCGACGGGTTTGGCGAGCACGGCGCGGTGCAGATCAACCCCAGCAAACCGGAAATCTTTCCGGGTGAGTTGTTGATAACCTCCCGTCCGGCAGTGGTCAACGGTGTGGTCGTGGTGGGCTCTGCCGTTGCTGACAACCAGCGCGTGGATGCTCCCAGTGGACGGGTATTGGCATTCGACGCCCGCACCGGAGCGCAGGTCTGGGAATTCGACCCCCTGCCCCGCAACGCCTCGAATCCTGCGGCCAAGAGTTGGGCAAAAGGCACCGCTGAGGGCTTCGGCGGCGGCAATGTCTGGTCGGACATGGCGACCGATCAGGCGCTCGATCTGGTCTACCTTCCGACGACCAGTCCCTCGGGCGATTTCTATGGTGGCGACCGGGCCGGCGACAATAACTACTCTACTTCTGTGGTCGCGCTGAAAGGCTCCACAGGCGAAGTGGTCTGGCACTTTCAATTTGTGCACCACAATGTCTTCGATTACGACATACCTGCCCAGCCCATGCTAATCGATTTTCCACACAACGGTAAGCTGGTGCCGGCGCTGGTGCAGAACACCAAGATGGGACTTATTTTTGTCTTCGATCGTGCCACTGGAGAGCCGCTGACTCCTATTGTTGAACGCCCGGTACCGCAGGAAGGAAAAGTGAAGGGCGAGATGCTGTCCCCGACCCAGCCGTTTCCCAAGGGCATGCCCGTGCTGGCGCCACAGAGTTTCTCTCCCGATGACGCCTGGGGCTTTACCTTCATCGATGAGTGGTTGTGCCGAAACAAGGTCGAGGAGCTCAACTATGGCCCCATCTACACTCCTGTCAGTGAAAAGGGCACCATATTTTCTCCCTCTGCAGGGGGCGGTCCGAACTGGGGAGGCGGTGCCTATGATCCGCAGAGCCATATCATGGTAGTACCGTCGAACCGCGTGCCCATGGTGATTTCGCTCATTCCGGCAGACCAGCCCAATCCGGACGAAGGTCGAGCCACCGAAAGCCTTATGGCAATGACCTTCCCGATCACCGGATCGCCCTACCATTACAAGGTTGAGCCACTGCTCTCTCCCCTCGGCTCCCCGTGTTCAGAACCGCCCTGGGCAGTGCTGACGGCTGTGGATATGGAAAAGGGTGAAATCGTTTGGGAAGTGCCGCTGGGCAGTATTGACAAAATGTTGCCCGTAAAACTGCCTTGGGAGATGGATTTATCACTCGGTACGCCAGGCGCTGGTGGCCCACTGCTCACTGCCGGCGGTCTGGTATTTATCGGCTACACCCTGGATGACCGATTCCGCGCCTTTGACCTGAAGTCTGGTGAAATTGTCTGGCAGGTCGACTTGCCGGCAGCCGGTACGGCGGTTCCCGTGAGTTACGAAGCAGGCGGGGAGCAATATGTCGTCATTCCGGCGGGTGGGCACACGATGTACCGTACCACCCTGGGTGACTCTGTCGTCGCGTATAAGCTCAAGCAGAAGTGAAGCCTCAGGCCTGAGCCAGAATGCGGCCGTGGAGGGTTATATCGCTCGCTGATTGACCCGCTTGGACAACGCTTCAGCCGATTCTTTACGTTCGGAATAGCGATCGACAAGATAATCCGTGCACTCGCGCAGCAGCAGCGTAAATTTCATCAGCTCCTCCATGACATCCACCACGCGATCATAGAAAGGCGACGGTTTCATGCGGTTGTTTTCATCGAACTCTAAAAAGGCCTTGGGAACGGAGGATTGATTGGGGATGGTAAACATACGCATCCAGCGTCCCAGCACCCGCAGTTGATTGACGGCGTTAAACGACTGCGAACCGCCGCAAACTTGCATCACGGCAAGCGTCTTGCCCTGGGTCGGGCGAACCGCGCCCATGGCGAGCGGGATCCAGTCGATCTGGGCCTTGATCACCGCCGTCATCGCGCCGTGACGCTCCGGCGAACACCACACCTGCCCCTCCGACCAGAGCATGAGATCGAGCAACTCTTTGACCTTGGGATGATCATTGGGCCCATCGTCGGGTAGCGGCAGTCCCCGCGGGTCAAAAATGCGTGTCTCGGCACCGAATTTTTTCAGCAGACGTGCTGCCTCCTCCGTGACAAGACGACTGAACGAGTGCTCGCGTGTCGAACCGTAGAGCAGCAGGATGCGTGGCTTGTGCATCGCTTTCGGCTCAATGCCCAGCTTCTCTGGCGCGGGCAGCGCAAACATATCCGCTTCCAGTGCGGGCATGTCCTTGTCGTGCATAGTCAACTCCTAAGCAGCAATATCTACAGCGGTATCGAACCAACGACGTTTAAGCCACCAGGCCACGCTAACCAACGATATCAACACCGGCACTTCTACTAGCGGGCCAATAACAGTGGCGAAAGCCACTGGGGATGCAAGGCCAAACGTGGCGATGGCCACGGCAATGGCCAACTCGAAATTATTGCTGGCCGCCGTAAATGCCAGCGCCGTCGTGCGCGGGTAATCTGCCTGCAGCCAACGCCCCATTGCAAAGCTGATTGCGAACATAATCACGAAATACAGTGTTAGCGGTAGCGCAATACGCAACACATCCAGCGGGAGCTGCAACACCCTCTCACCCTGCAGACTGAACATCGCAATGATCGTCAACAGCAACGCAACTAACGTCAGTGGGCTGATGCGCGGTATAAAGTGCTCGCTGTACCAGGCTTCGCCCTTGCGCTCGATCAGGACCTTGCGCGTGAGGAAGCCTGCCAAAAACGGTATGCCCAGGTAAATCAGCACAGACTGCGCAATATCGAGAAAATTTACCTGAATAACGCTGCCCTGCAATCCGAACAACGGTGGCAGCACACCGAGAAAAATCCACGCGTAGACGCTGAAAAACAAAATTTGGAAAATGCTGTTGAACGCCACCAGTCCCGCGACGTACTGAGTATTCCCACCCGCAATCTGGTTCCACACCAACACCATCGCAATACAGCGAGCCAATCCAATGAGAATCAGGCCCGTCATGTATTCCGGTTTATCGGCCAGGAAAAAAACCGCCAGCACAAACATCAGTACGGGTCCGATCAGCCAGTTCTGGATCAGCGATAAGGCCAGAATGCGCTTGTCCTTGAAGACTTCCGGAAGTTCTTCGTACTTCACCCTGGCCAACGGCGGATACATCATCACGATCAGGCCAATGGCGATCGGGATATTGGTGGTGCCCACTGACAGGCCATCCAACCACTCGGGTAATCCCTTGAAGAGACTACCAAGTGCTACCCCAACAGCCATAGCGAGAAAAATCCACAGCGTAAGGTATCGATCAAGAAACGAAAGTCGGCTTTGACTCATGCGCGGGTCTCAGCACGTCCATCGAGTGCCGGAATCACTTGAAGCCCCAGAGCAGTGCACACCGCCGGTACAAGGCGGGCTCGTATCTCATCACGTACGCTGATAAAGCTGTCCAGCGATTCACCGTGGGGATCGTGAAACGGCTGGTGAATGCGCGGTACCGGTTTGGGGAAAATGGGGCAGCTCTCCCTGGCGCTGTCGCACACGGTGACGACCAGATCGATGCGTTCATGGATCACCGCATCAATATCTTTGGTGTATAACCCGGCAGCTGGCACGCCTGCCATTGTCAGTGCTTCAATCGCACGTTCGGCCACAATGGGCTGCGGGTGCGTACCAGCCGACAATGCCCGAACCTGGCCGGCTAGTTCCTGGTTCAGAATCGCCTCGGCCATTTGCGAACGACAGGAGTTACCGGTGCAAAGTACCAGCACAGTCTTCAGAGTAGTCATTAGTGGGTTTTCCTGCTGGTGACGCGGCTTTTGGGGGCAGCACTGCGTGCCCGTGATTTTGGTAAGCAGGCATTGCCCTGGCAGCAGTTGTGTGTGAGGAAGGCGACTAGCTCATCCATTTCCCCATAATTAGCGGAGTAATTGATAAAGCGGCCCTCACGCTGCCCCTCTATGAGTCTCACCCGACTTAAGTGTGCAAGATGGAAGGACAACGTGGCTAGCGCCATGTTCAATTGCTCTCCAATGCCGCTGGCGTATATCCCTTCCGGCCCAGCCTCTACGAGCAGGCGAAAAATAGCCAAGCGGGATTCATGGCCCAAGGCAGCGAGACGTTCAGCGGCAGTTAATGTTTCCATATTTCCAATATTATCGAATTATAGAATGCGGCACAAGCCCGGGACGCATTCCTGTGGGTGGCGTATTACAAATTCGAGAGCAGGGTCATAGCATTAGCTAACCAGCGCAGCATCGGGATGAGCACTGTTGTCGATATCAGCAAGTATCGATTGGGCTGCTGCGTCAGCGTTTCCCTCGAAGGTAGCTATTCCCGTCCACAAAGCTCGGTCGTCCAAACCCCTTGCCGCTTTCCTTGCCTGGGGCATTCCATCCCTCCCACGCTAGCCCTGCGTTTTTTGGAGTGTGTTAAGCTCGGCATACTATTTACCGTTGCGCGATTCCTTTATATCAGTCGTCAGCCGGTCGGCTTTCTGGTGCTGTTGCGCAAATGCCGTGAATACCGAAATCTTGACCGAAAGCGACCCTTTCGCCAAGTCTGGTGCTTTCGGATGTGGCGCTTTTTTGGAGTTTACAACAACCTACTCGCCGACGTAAAAAGGGTATTTCTCTGCGGCGGCAAATAGTCAGTGCGGGCATTTGAAGCGGCTGACGTATCTGGAAACGAGATCGCCTTGCGCTGGTCGCAGGAAGACAAGCCTTTATCGGTCACGACCTGTAAGCTGCAACGTGGGAAAACCTACAACCTGAATCATTCGCAGGCAGTAATCAGTGATGGCAAGGGGCCGTTAACCCACCCATCTAAAAGTCATAGGAGCAACACCATGAGATCAATACTGAGCGCACTCTGCATTGTAATTCTGGCATGGTCATTCAGCGCGGTTTGCATGGCGTCCGTTCCACCCTCGTACATGCAGTGCGAGGAAATCTATGGAAAGCCCGGATGGAATCCCGGATCAGGTCAACGACTGTGCTTCTTTCCTCCACACGTAAGTAAATATGTGCATCCATTAAATGATGTGGGGAATTATGCGGGATTGCTACACCCTGTACCGCTACCGAAAAATGGATCACTGAAACTGATAGTGCAGTTTCACGGCTGGGGCGCTGGGCAGTGGGGCCCCGACGAAACTTACAACGACTACATTAGAACCATTGTAATCAACAACGACTACGATTACGGGCGTCTGACGCCGGATGATCTAGAGAAGATAGGGGTTCAAATGGCACAGGACTGGGGGATAGCGCTGACAACTGGCGACCCCGCCAAGCCATGCAGTAAGGGGCATTGTGAGGCAATATTGCACAGGCTGACAGCGGCAATCCACGAGGCGCATACGCAGTTTGGGGACTCCATTGATAAAGGGGCCGGAATCACCCTGTCTGGCAATTGCTACGGAGGTACAGCCATACACATGGTTCCTCTGGTATTACCTGATGAACGGTATCGTGCTCAAATCACCGTGGTTAATGCGGCATACCCCGGCAATCTTTTTGTGCGGCAGGCTGACGGCTTGAATGAATTCGGCACGGCCAAAAAGGCAGGCATGTACTGGCAGGATGAGAGTATCCGGAAATCATGGGGTGACTTTGATATAGCGCGTGTCGATGTGTTGCGACCTGAGAACAAGAAGCGGCTGAAGAATGTTTATTTCCATTCGCACTCTGGCAGTAACGATTATTTAGGCTACTCCCTTGATTTTTTCAGGGAGGTCTGCGATGGCGGGAAAATCGCGTGCCTCGGCACCTGGTATATCAGCAATCATGTAGGCGTAGAACCGGGATTGAGTTACGACCCCTATCAAGTCTACAGCGGGCCGGATATGTCGGCACGACTTGACTCCATGTTACCGGTATTTACGCACGCCACGTCAAACCACTGGGGCGAGCGCGGGCATTACAATCTAGGGCTGGAGTGGAAAAACGAGGGCTTTGTTGACTCCGCCACACGCGCCGAAATCCCCATCCGGTATATGCGCCGAACCGACATTGGACTAGGTATTCCAGACCAGCCAACTGCCTCGACGTTTGGCCTGACTATCCGCCGCTTCAAGAATTTTCAATTACCTGTGGGGGCCGTTGTGCACTGGCAGTTCGGGAATGACTCTGGAACAGCGGTGGTAGAAGAGGCTGGCGAGGTGACAATACCGCAGCTTACGCGGCACAGCAGCGCTCTGTACGAGCCTGTTATTTTGACCAAGGGACCATAGACGAATAGCGACCACAAACAGCCGGTATTCGAGAATGTGCTGGGATAATGCTGTCACGGAGAGCTTTTTCGCGAGCTTGAAGAAAGAGCGTGTGCATTGGCGGCACTACCAGACCCGCGCTGAGGCACAACGGGATATTCTGGATTACATTGTGATGTTTTATAACAGTCGGCGGCTGCATTCGACGCTGGATTACACTAGCCCCAATGATTATGAGTCAACGATTATTGAACCACCGTCCTATTGTTAAATTTGGACTCGGCGCGCTTACAGCAGGTCCGCCGGGACGTCGATATCCTGTTGGATGGCCGCATCATCCACGCGCAGGTCCATCACTCGCGAAGCATGAACACCCAGCAGTGCTTGGGCGCCAGCATCACCACCGAGTGCGGCCAGCTCCGCGTAGAACGCCCGGCCAAATCCCACTGGATGACCGCGCCTGCCGCCGTGGACGGGCACGACGATATTCTCTTTCGTAGTTTGTTCGGCGATAGCACTGAACGTGGCGGGCTCTATCCAGGGCATGTCCGCGAGGGCGATGAGCACGCGCTCCCAGTCGTCCGGCATCAAACCGATACTTTCGGCCAGTGTGCCGCCCATGCCCTCGCCGGCGCGACCGCAACGCAACCACGGAATGTTCAGTTCATCCATGCGGTGACCCAACTCATCGTCACTCTCGCCCAGGCAGACCAGGAATGGCAGGCCGCTGTCGAGTACGTTGGCGATTGTGGCGTCTATAACGCATCTGCCATCAGGAAGGAGTGCAAGGCGTTTGTCAGCGCCGAAGCGAGTGGCGCGACCCGCCGCCAGCACTAGAATGCCGATGGTCACGGGTTGGGCGACTGGCGGCGCAGCTGCGTCAGTTGCGCCATGATCGCCACGGCGATCTCAATGGGAGTTTTACTGCCGATATCCAGTCCCACGGGTGCATGCAGGCGAGCAATCTGGTCCTCGGAAAGTTCAAGCTGACGGAGCCGGGCCAGGCGTTTTTCAGTCGTGCGCTGCGAGCCCAGCGCGCCCACGTACCATGCGTCGGTACCCAGCGCTTCCATCAATGCCATGTCGTCGATGCGCGGGTCGTGGGTGAGAGTGATAACCACTGAATGTTTGTCGCTGGCATGCTCGCGAACCACGTCATCGGGCATACCCTGCACCAATTCCACCGTTGGACCCTCCCATCGGTCCAGCAACTGCTGCCGCGGGTCCGTCACGATGACCTCGTAGTCCATGGCAAGCCCCAACTCTGCCAGGTTGTGCGCGAGTTGCCCGGCGCCCACCAACAGCATGCGCATGCGCGGCCCGAAACACTGTCGCAGGAATCTTTCGTCGAGCAGCAACGGTGTGAACTGTTCGACAGCCGCGGTGCTGGTGTCACCGGTGTGAAGATCCAGGTGCCGTTCGATGCAGTGACGGCCTTCAAGCGCGACCAGCGCTTCAGTCAGCCAGTGGTAATCACTATCATCGAGGCGCTGCAGTAACAACGTCAGGCGGCCGCCACAGGGCAGACCCAGCCGCTCGTTCTCCCGGGCGCTAACCCCGTATTCCACCAGTTCGGGACGCTCACCGGAATAGGCGCCGGCACGCAAGCGTTCCACCAAATCCTCTTCCACACAGCCGCCGGACACTGAACCCACCTGGCGTCCGTCATCAGTAATGACGACAACCGAACCCACCGGGCGCGGCGAGGAACCCAGGGTATGCACAATCGTGCACAACCACGGCCGAGTCTCGCCCAACCATTGCAGGGCGTGCCTAAGTACCTCGTGGTCTATTGCTTGCATCTGTGTAGTGGTCCAGTATCGATCATCGACAAATGATAGTCTGCAGATGCCGTTTTTTTGCATCGAAACTGTAGTCTATTTACCCATTTCGTGTCACCATATTGACATCATTATTTTGCCGTGCACAGCGGCGTATTCATTCACCAATCCAATCGTTTTCCAGCAGGAGAGATGTATGCCGTCAGTGCAATACGAAGCACCGACTTCTTTAGCTCAGGCAGCGCAATCTTTGCACGGCAGTAGCGATGCAAAAATATTGGCTGGTGGCACGGATCTGTTAGTCCAGATGAAACTTGGCATCCGGCAGCCGGCACTGATCGTCGATATCAAACACATTCCGGAGCTCATGGAATTGACCCTCGGGGATCGGGGATTACATTTGGGCGCTGCAGTACCAGGCGCCATTGTGAGTGCCCATGCGAAAGTGGGGAACATGTATCCCGGTCTCGTGGAGGCATTCGCCCTCATAGGCTCCAGCCAGATACAGGGACGCTGTTCCGCTGGCGGCAACCTGTGTAATGCATCTCCTGCGGCCGATTCCGTGCCTGCGCTCATGGTGAACCGGGCCAGTTGTAATATTGTCGGCCCCAAAGGCACGCGGACAGTAGCCGTTGAACATTTCAATACCGGCCCAGGCAAGAACTGCCTGGAAAACGGCGAAATACTTGTCTCGATGGATATTCCCCTGCCCGCCCCGCGCAGCAGTGACGCATATCTGCGCTTTATTCCACGCACAGAAATGGATATTGCGGTGGCCGGCGCGGCAGTCGCATTAAGCCTTGATGCATCCGGTGTTTGCACCGCCGCCATAGTGGCAATTGGCGCGGTAGCACCTACAGCATTGCTGGTGCCTGCGGCCGCTGTAGCGCTGATAGGAACTACCCTGGATGACGCCGCCCTGCACAAAGCTGCAGCGGCAGCCAGCGCCGCCTCGTCACCCATCAGTGACAAACGCGGCACGGCAGAATACCGTCGCAAGGTGGTTGGCGTGCTGGTGCGCCGCGCCGCCGCGATCGCAAAAGCTCGCATTGAAGCAAAGGTTTAAGGGGAACACGTCATGTCCACGCAGAAGAAAACCCATGTCAGCACCACGATAAATGGTGAACCCTGCGAGTTCCTGTGCGAACCGCAGCAGATATTGTCTGACGTCCTGCGCACCAATTTGAACATGACCGGGACTAAGGAAGGATGTACGACCGGCGACTGCGGCGCCTGCTCAGTCATCCTGGACGGCGCCCTGGTGTGTTCATGCCTGGTGCTGGCGGTTGAGGCAGAGAACCGCAGCATAGAAACGATTGAAGGCATCGCTGAAGATGGCAAGTTGCATCCGATCCAGCAAAAGTTGCTGGAGCACGCGGCGCTGCAGTGTGGCATCTGTACACCTGGCGTTGTCATCGCATCCAAGGTCTTGTTGGAGAAAAATCCCGACCCCAGCGAGGAACAAGTTCGCTACTGGCTGGCGGGTAATTTGTGCCGCTGTACGGGTTACGACAAAATCATTCGGGCCGTGCTCGATGCAGGCGCAGTGATGCGTGGGGAGGCAAGGTCATGAACCAACAGGTCAAGCCGGTCAAAACGGATTTCAAATACGTAGGCACCCGCCCCATTCGCCCGGACGGGCCGGACAAAGTCACCGGGCGGGCCAAGTATGGCGCCGACCTGAACCTGCCGGGCATGCTATTCGGCCATATCGTGCGCAGCCCCCATGCTCACGCGCGCATCAAGTCCATCGATTTTACCGAGGCGCTAAAACTGCCAGGTGTGCTGGCGACCATGTGCGCCGACGACCTGCCGGATCCCGGCGACCGGATCCTGCCGGGTGCGGAGATCGAGATGAAACTCAAGGACATCTCCCCCATCATCATGGCGCGGGACAAGGTACTGTTCCACGCCCAGGCAGTGGCGGCGGTGGCGGCGACATCCGCCAGCCTCGCTGCAGAAGCGGCGAAACTCGTCAGGGTGGAGTACGAGGTGTTGCCTCACGTGCTGGACGTGCACGCCGCGATGCGCGACGACGCGCCGTTACTGCACAACGATATGTTCACCCAGGGCATGAATCCGCCGCCGACTACGCCGTCCAATCTCTCGGTGGATTTTACGATGGACATGGGCGACCTCGCCGCCGGTTTCGCCGAAGCCGACGTCGTGGTGGAGCGCACTTACCGCGTGCCCATGTGTCACCAGGGTTACATCGAACCCCACGCCGCCGTGGCACGGACGGATGGGAACGGCCGCGTGGAAATCTGGTGCTGTACGCAGGGACACTTCATGGTGCGCAGCATGACCGCGGAAATCACCGGTATCGAGCTGGGCAAGATCAAGGTTATCGCATCCGAAATCGGCGGCGGCTTCGGCGGCAAGACCACAGTGTACGGCGAGCCCGTGGCCGCGGTACTGGCCCTCAAGTCAGGCCGCCCGGTAAAAATCGTGATGAGCCGGGAGGAGGTGTTCCGGGCTACGGGGCCGGTCTCCTCCGCCGAAACCCGTGTCAGGATCGGCGCGAAAAACGACGGCACGATTACCGCCATTGAAACCGATATCCTGATGGAATCCGGAGCCTATTCCAGCAGCCCCATCATGCCCTCGACGATGTTCGCGGCCGCCTGCTACCGCTGCGCGAATATGCGCAGCCGGGGTCGCGAGGTGCTGACTAACAAGGCAAAGGTATGGGCCTACCGTGCGCCGGGTGCACCCCAGTCCATCATGGCGGTGGAGTGCGCGATCAACGAAGTGGCCGAACGCCTCGGCATGGACCCGATTGACCTGCGCCTCAAGAACGCCGTGGAGGAAGGCGATGTGCCGCTGTTCGGCCTGCCCTTCCTGGCCATTGGCCTGAAGAAAGCGCTGCAGGAGGCGAAGAACCACCCCCACTACCGCGCTCCCCTACAGGCCAATCAAGGCCGGGGTGTAGCCGCCGCCTTCTGGATTAATGCAGGGATGCAATCCAGCGCCACCATCAACGTGGCCGCGGACGGCAGCCTCCATGTCCTCACCGGCAATCCCGATATCGGTGGTTCCCGCGCCTCCATGGCATTATTGGCTGCGGAGGTGCTGGGCATTCCCGTGGAGACCGTGCACCCGTCGGTGGTGGACACGGATTCTGTGGGTTACTGCGACACCACTGGCGGCAGCCGCACCACCCTGGCCACCGGCGGCGCTGTCATCCAAGCGGCGGAAATGCTCGTTGCAGAACTTTGCAAACGCGCAGCGGCGATCTGGAACGTCAACTTCGATGATGTGGAATGGTCCGACGGCAAAGCGATAGCCAGGATCGGCGCGGATCTCGAGAACCTGATGGAAGGCACGGCCGCAGCAGCGAGTGCGCCGAAAGTCCTCACCCTTGCCGAACTTGCAGCGATGGCGGGCGCCACCGGCGGGCCTCTGTGCGCCGTGGCGACACTGCACGCGCACAACGCGCAACCCGCCTTCGCGGTAAATATCTGTGACGCCGCGGTGGATCGGGAAACCGGAAAAGTGGATATCCTGCGTTACACCTGTATACAGGACGCTGGCAAGGCCGTGCACCCGGCGTATGTCGAAGGACAGATGCAGGGCGGCGCGGTGCAGGGCATCGGCTGGGCCTTGAATGAAGAGTACATCTACAATGAAAAAGGCGAGCTGGATAACGCCGGCTTCCTGGACTACCGCATTCCGGTCGCGTCCGATCTGCCCATGATCGATACGGTGATCGTCGAGGTACCCAACCCCCTGCATCCTTTCGGCATACGAGGTGTCGGCGAGGTGCCGATCTGTCCGCCAATGCCTGCGGTGGTCACTGCGGTCAACCAGGCGGCCGGCGTGCGGGTGTGCGATCTGCCACTGACGCCGCCCAAATTACTGGCAGCGATAGACGCCGCCTGAATGTGGGGATGCGATTGATTGCTTGCCTTAAGGTATAGCCCGTGGCGAAAGTTATTTTCTCATCGCAATTGCAACGCTATACCGATGGCGTCAGAGAGCTCGAGGTAGCCGCCAGCAAGTACCAGGACCTGGTGGCTGAGCTTAGCCAGCGCTTCCCGGCAATGACAACCGCCGTTATCGATAAATACGCTATCGCCATCGATGGAGTGATCAATCAGATGCCGCTGTTGGCAAGGTTTGATCACGACAGCGAGTTGGTATTTATTGCCAGGATTGCCGGCGGATAGCGGCCAGCAAATCAGATACTTTGCGACAGAACTTCGCTGCCCAATCGTTCGGCGTTGTCGCACCACTCCGAGCGCGTGCGACCCTCGATAGTAACCGCAACACCATCCACCCCCATGTCCTTGTACTGGCCGAGCTTGTCGAGGAGTGCAGCGGCGTGCCACTTCTCCCCCGGTCGGGTGATACTGCCGAGAACAACTTGTGGCGCCTCCCTGCGTCCGACCGTTTCGCAATACTCGCGCAGATAAGTGATTGCCGCCACGAGATCCTCGTCACCGGACATCGACGCCGTGCGCGAGGTCGACGACATCGTGCCGCCGGTGAGGAAGGGCGTCCAGCCGTCACCCAGTTCGACCGCGCGGCGGATGGCGCGCCGTGAATTTCCGCCCACCAGTAGCGGCGGATGTGGTCGCTGCTGCGGTCGCGGCCTGATAAGACAGCCACGTGCGTTGTAACCGGTCCCGGCAAAGTCGAACTCCTCACCGGTCCAGGCCGCTCTCATCGCTGCCACGTATTCATCCATGATCTCATTGCGGCGCGAAAAATCCACTCCCAGTGCGTGATACTCCCCCTTCAGGTAGCCCGCGCCAATGCCCAGGGTGAGCCTGCCACCTGAAAACACATCCAGTGTCGCGACAGCGCGGGCGACGATGAACGGATTGCGATAAGGTAATACCAGGATTCCCATCTGCAGTCGCAGCGTACTCGTTACCGCCGCGAGCATGCTCAATATGACGAACGGGTCCTGCGCATCATGCCCTCCGGCATTTAGCCAGCGCGCGGTCGGACAGGGATGGTCGGTGACATGGCCGCCATAGAAACCGGCTCGCTCCAGCGTCTTGCCGATCTCACTCATCGCGTCCAGCGTGAGAAACTCCTGTGCCGCATCGGTG
Source organism: Haliea sp. (assembly GCA_031431315.1). GTDB lineage: Bacteria > Pseudomonadota > Gammaproteobacteria > Pseudomonadales > Halieaceae > Marimicrobium. Next base: position 16,930 of record JANPDE010000260.1, on the reverse strand, counting down.
CGATCGAACGGTAAGAGTGCGTCGATTTTCATTGCATTATTTTCCTGATATCCACACTGAGTGTATTAACGCGTGATCTTGTCCTTGCGGGAAGAACGCTCCATCATGCCGTACGTTTCCTCGCCATCCCAGCGGTAACGCACGCCCGTTTGCTGCAGGATCGGAAAATCCGGCGGCATGTTGGGCCGGCCCATGGCAAACGTTGACACGAACGTCTCGCCTTCGATGGCGATGTCGCCGCGCGCCGTGGCCAGCACCAGCGACACATCATCGCCATAGGGCGTCAGCCGCGACAGCCACGGTGCCTTGATAACACGCGCGGGAATCAACTCACCGTCGCCGTCAAAAATATAGCCCTCGTTGTAGGTTGGCTTGCCATCCGGACGCGGTGGATAGGCGATGTAGCCAAACGCCCGGCCGCTGGGGAACAACGCCGACTGCCAGCAATGGCCCCAGAATTCCCGGATGTCGCGCACGCCCTGCCGACGAATGCGTAAACCGCTGCCAGAAAATTCGTGCACTACACTGCCAACCCGCAACATTCCCCTGGCGCGAAATAGCTGTTCATAGCGGTCGCCGCCCATCAAGTCACCTTCCACGCCCGAATTCAGCAGTGCGGCCGCCTCCGTCAACATCGACCCCTGAATCCAGGACGGCACAGCCATCGTGGTCTCCAGGTGAAATTCCACGTCGGTGAGCGGACCCTGGCCGGGCAGCGCGCCGTCCATCTGGCCCTGTGTCGTCATCTCCTCGGCAACGCCGTCAAACGAGACGTCCCAACGGCGAAACGGCTCGATACAACGAAATTGCAGCGGACCCGCACCAAACACGGTCGGCAAGCCGTCGGGCCCGGCCGCAGAGTGAGCCTCCCCACTCGCGCGTACCGAGAGTACCCGGCCATTCGGGTAGGCTATGTTTACCGACAAATCATGCCTGTCCCAGTTTGGCGCCAGCGCTTCCACGGCAAAGCGCGGCAGCCCCACTACCCCACTGTCATCGGACACCCACATATTCACGGCATCGCGCATACCGGGAGTTTCGGGGCACTGCGCGAAAACGTGTTCACGCGAATCGTCCAGGCCGCCGGTCAAATCAATCGCCATGTTGTGCTGCCTCTCTTCCTGTCCAAGCCGCCGCGTACCGGCTGTAATCCGCAAATAAGCTGCGCACCCGCGCTAGGTCGACACCGTACGCAGCGGGCTCTCGTGCCGTATCGGACTCGCGATGAGTCGAGTTGTCCCGCCACCAGCGCGCCATACCTTCTTCAAACGCCGCGCTTACCGGCTCACCGAGCCACTGGTACAAGCCGCGCACTTCACTGATCGGCTGATCATGCATTGCACGAAAATCGATGTCGTAAAAACGCGCGTCATGGCCAGCTTCGGCGCGGAAAGCCAGCGCGCGCTGCATACCGACGGACCAGTGTTGAATATTGAGTTCGGCCAGGTAATGCATGTCGAGCTTATCGGTAAACTTTCCCGCAATATCGCAATACACGTCGATCACCGACAGCATGACCTCGGAGGGATCACGGTGCGTCATCACGAAACGGGCATCGGGAAAGGCGCGGTTGAGGTGCTCGAGATACAGCAGGTGCGTTGGACATTTCAGGCGCCAGGGCATCTCGGGACAGCGCCATTGCAATAACTTCAGTACCCGGCGTTCGTAAAGATACGTCGAGGCCAGGTCGGCATTCAGCAGCCAGTCAGAATACGATGGAATCTGCGCAAAGGCCTGGAAGATATGCGATTTGAAATCCAGTGCCATGAGATCCTGGCACTCCGCGGTAGCGGCTTCTCCAGCCGGCACATGGGGTTTTAGCCCTGATGCACGCAGTGTCGCGGTGTCGCCCTCATCCCGCAAATCAGGACTTGTCGTTGTACCGGGTGGCGGGCACGGTTGAGCTGCTTCCGAGCGGCGCAGGGATCTTGCCTGCGAATCCTGCGCCAGCAAAAATGACAGCACTGTTGAACCGGTGCGGGGCAGGCTCACGCCGATCAGCGGCGCGATGATCGGTACAGCATCGATGTCGGGATCGCGACGATACCAGTCCTCTACCTGCAGGCGCTGCGTGAGATGCCCCAGTATGCGCTCACGCAATACTCTCTCGCCCAGCGGGTTCAGGTTCGCTTCCCTGCGCAGCGCATTCACCAGGATTTCAAGCCCCTCCAGGAATGAGTCTGTGCCAAAGTCAGTAAGGCCCGTCGCTTTCCTGGCGGCATCCAGCAATGTTTTGTAGTCGTCCATACGCGGTTTTATACTCCATTATCGTATGCTATGACTATATTCATGAATGGAGAAATGTATGCCCCTCGATCGCCAGTTTGCAGACATTATCGAGATGCTCAGTCAAATGCCCTCCTTCGCCGAGTTGCCGCTGGATACGCTGCGCGGCTCTCCTCTTCCAGGAGATCATGTTCCCACTCCCGTGGATGCGGTGACTGACCGCACGATTCCAGGCCCCGGTGGCGAACTCAAGCTGAGAATCTACCGCAGCGGTACCAGCGATGCGCTGCCCCTGCTGTTCTTCATGCACGGCGGCGGTTTCGTGCTGGGCAACCTCGACACCCACGATGAAATGGCACGCATCCTGACTGCCGCGACAGGGTGCGTGACCGTGGCGGTCGACTATCGCCTGGCACCTGAGCACCCCTTTCCCGCCGCGATAGACGATTGTTTCGCGGCGCTCTGCTGGGCAGCGGCACACGCCAGCGAGCTGGGCGCTGATACTAAGCGGCTTACCGTCATCGGAGACAGCGCGGGCGGTAACCTGGCCGCAGTGATGGCCCTGCGCGCCCGCGACGCAGGCGGCCCGCCGTTGGCAAGCCAGGTGCTAATTTATCCGGTCGTCGATCTGACCGCGCCGATGCTGCCTGCGCCCGATGGCGAGTTTTATGTCCTGAGTCCCGAGACCCGAAAGTTTTTTAACGGCGCCTACCTGCGCGATCCCGCCCAGGCCAGTCTACCCTATGTGTCGCCAGGCCTTGCTGATGACCTAAGAGGATTGCCGGCGACGCTGGTGATTACCGCGGAGTACGATCCACTGTGCCGCCAGGGCGAAGAATTCGCTGACCGCCTCACGCAAGCGGAAATAAGCACGACGCTGACACGTTACGACGGCGCCATTCATGGCTTCGCCACCTTTCCCGTGCCGATGCGCGACCAGGCGCTGCGACACATTGCGCAGTGGCTGCACTCGCACCAGGCATAACACTATTTCGAAGTGCCGCGCGAAGGCGTTTCCCGGGCACAGTCTGGTAGCATAGAATACGTCACATATTGTGAGGTGCGACTGGCAAGAGGCTGGTGCGCAACCTCACCAGGGAGCAAGCATCATGATGGGAATGGGTGACGGCGCCTGTCCGTACAAATTCAACTTCGAGCCATCCACATTCAAGGTGGGCGACACGGTCAGCTACCGTGTCCCGAAACTGGGTGAGTTCCCGTTCGCCGCCGAGATTAAGGCGGTATATGACGATTACATCGAAATCAGCGACTACGGCGAGCCGGAAAAATGCCTGCGCGCCACCCGCGAAAGTCACCCGGTCGTGGCGGACGCCGAAGCCTTGGGCTAAAACCCAGTAACACCACACAGAAAGTACCGAAGCATGGCGCAACACAGCAGGACAGCATTGGTCACCGGTGGTGGCGCGGGCATGGGCAAGGCGACCTGCATGCGCCTCGGCCGTGACGGAAGAGCTGTCGGCGTCCTCGATATCAACGCCACAGCAGCTGAGGCGGTCGCACAGGCCATTACCCGTGCGGGCGGCAAGGCCGTAGCGGTGGCTGCCGATGTTTCTGATCGCGTCCAACTCGAAACCGCCGTGAACCAGGTGCGCGCGGCACTCGGCCCGATCACGATTCTCATCAACAACGCTGCGGTGGAGAACTTCTCACCTTTTCAGGACATCAGCGACGACATCTGGGACCGGCTGATGGCGGTGAACCTCAAGGGCACCTATCAGGTCACACAAGTCGTGCTGCCCGACATGGTGGCCGCGGGCTGGGGCCGCATCGTCAACCTCTCCTCGCAGGGCGCGCAGGCTGGCGCTCCCAACATGGTGCCTTACACGGCCACCAAGGGTGGAGTCATCGCCATGACCCGTTCGCTGGCCATCGAGCTTGGACCCAAGGGTATAACCGTCAATTCGGTCGCGCCCGGGTTTATCGATACGCCGATGTCGCGCCGCGCTATCGATGCCAACCGGTTCCCGGTGCCCTATGAGAGGATTGTAGCCACCTATCCGATTCCCCGGATCGGCCAGCCAGAGGACGTCGCTGCTGCCTGCGCCTTCTTTGCATCCGAGGAAGCCGGGTACATCACCGCCCAGTTGCTGGGTGTGAACGGCGGTAGCTGCCCCTAACAGCTACAGCAGGGGGCTGCTTCAAGTTCCCGTTTTGGTAGCGTGGTGGGCGAACATCCTGACCAGATCGCCGGACGTTATGCGCCGCAGCGCTTCCTCGTCCGCCAGAGGCTTCTCACCGGCCATGGATGTGGGAGTGGTATCAACACCGTCCAGCGCCGCCTGGGCCCGCAGGGCACCCACCGTGAGATCCGCTTTCTTGTGGTGCTTGAACGGGTCAAAATTGAAAAAGCGCATGGCGTTCAGATGAGTGATCTTCTCGATCTGCTTGTCCGTCAGGTGCTTGCACTGCACCCACAGGTGTTCCGGGCACTCCGGCCACAGCGTGTCGGAATGCGGGTAGTCGCACTCATAGGCCACCATGTCTTCATTGAGCTGGTCGAGGTTCTTGAGGCCGTAGGCATCGTCGATAAAACAGAGCATGAAGTGCTTCTTGAAGCGCTCGCTGGGCAGCAGTCCGCCGAAATGGTTGTGCGTCCAATACTTGTGCCGTGAATGCGCGAAGTCCGCGCGTTCGAGGAAGTACGGCACCCAGCCAATACTCGCCTCGGACATCGCAATTTTCAGGTCGAATTCGTGCAGCGCCTTCAGGTGCAGCCAATCAGCGGCGCCCACGGAACTGGACAGGGGCATGGTGGTGATCCAGGCTTCGATGGGCGTTTCCATGGAGGCGTGTGGTACCGGGTTACCGGCGCCGATGTGCAGGCACATGACCATATCCTCGTCGGCGATGGCATTCCACAACGGATTCCAGTAATCGTTATGGATGCTCGGCAATTCCTGTTTGGTCGGGTTCTCATTCAGGGACACTGCTGTGCAGCCCTTGGCGGCGATGCGTTTGATTTCCGCGACCGTGGCGTCCATATCCCAGGTCGGCAGCAGTGCACAAGGGATGAAACGGCCGGGATGGGCGCCGCACCACTCGTCGATGTGCCAGTCATTGTAGGCACGCAAATGGATGAGCGAGAGGGTTTTGTCCTGAGCCTTGTGAAAACGTCCGCCGTCGAAACCGACGCAGGTGCCAAAATTCAGCGAGGCCGCAACGCCATTGACATTCATGTCATTGACGCGTTCATGCGAGTTGTACACGCCCTTGCGCATATCCTCCAGCGAGTTCGGTTCCATGCCGTACTCTTCCATCGGGCGTCCTACCACCGCATTGAGGCCAACCGACGGCATGAACATGCCCTGATAGGTCCAGAAACTTTTGCCTTTCTCATCTGTGCCAAATTTGGGTGCCGTCGCCAGGTGCTCCTTCGACAAATGTTTGTCGAACATGTCCGGCGGTTCAGTGATGTGGTCATCCACACTGACCAGTACCATATCGTTCATTTTCATAGGATTCTCCTCAAGTCTTGCGTGTCATTTGCCAGCGGCGGCTCCGTCCCGCCGCTGAAATCCCGTGTACCGCCGATCCGGACCGCACTGCGCGCCTGCTCGGGCTGAAAGGTGTAGTACGAGGGCGGCATGCGGCTGGCATCGGACTGTCTGTCCATGGGAATGATACGCCCATGCGCAATGAGACTCACCCAGTTCAGGATGCGGGCCGCTTCCTGTTGCACAGGAGCAAGCGTCTCTATCCACGCACGCATTTCGTTCAATTTCATGCCGGCCAGTTCAGCCGGCTCGATAACCCGGTAGTTCGCGTCAGACCAACCCAGCACGGGCTCGCCATTGCGATACAAGCGGGCGCGGCGCACGCCCTCAACGGGGTCAGACACAAAAGCGTCATAGATCAGCGGGACAGCATCCAGGGCGTGTGCCGCGGCCAGTAACGCCAGGTCGTAGAGGTGTGTGCAATTTGATGCTTTGACTTTCTGGGCCACGAACGCCGCCAGCGCAACCCCCGTGAAAGTGTCCTCACACTTGGCCACGGCACCCGGACAGGTATTCCAGGGTGCCCGAATCAATTCCGCCTTGACAGAAATGACCGTCACATTGTCGTGCAGGAGGGTGACACTCATACGGTGGAAGTCGTCCTCAACCGCAGCGCGTACCCTTCCGGGCGCCGGACTGATCCTGATACGCCGGGTGAATCCTGGCGCAGGTTGTGCGTGCGCGCTAGTCTCAATGTCTGTCACGACCGACCTCAATCTCGTGCCAACAATAGGGCAGTGGCCAACGGCCCGCCACCAGAGGTACTCACCGCTACTCGCGGGTCTCCGGGTATCTGGCGCGCCTCACCCTTGCCACGCAATTGCACTACCGCTTCGTGGGCAAATCCAAAACCGTGCAGGCGCCCCGCGCCGATCTGGCCACCGAAAGTATTCAGCGGCAGCTCACCATCAAGTGCAATGCGTGCGCCGCCCTCGATAAAACGCCCGCCTTCGCCAATCTCGCAAAATCCCAGCGCTTCCAGCCAGGCGATTGCCTGGAAGCTGAAACCGTCGTAGAGCTGGACCGTATCCACATCGGCCGGCTTGTAATCTGTGCGACGCCACAAATCGGCGCCCGTGGCATAACACGCCATCCACTGGGCCTGGTCCCAACTCAGCCGTTCCACGGAGCCTGCCATGGCTGCAATACGAATGGGAGTGCAGGACACTTCATCCAGTGCGTCCTGCGCCGACACGATCAGCACGGTCGAGGCGTCCGTGTAACGATCGCAGTCGTACAGGCACAGCGGCGTGGAAATCATGCGCGCCGACAGGTACGCATCCATCGTCAGTGGTTCCTGCACCAGCGCACGCGGATTCAGTGCTGCATGCGCACGGTCAGTGAGGGCGATCTGTGCCAATTGCTCGCGCGTCAGGCCATAGCGCTTGACGTGGCGCATGGCGTACTGCGCCGTCCAGTTGGCTGCGGACAGGGCATTGAACGGGGCGGTCCACTGCGTATATCCATCCACGCGGTCGCGCCTGGGTACGGGGTATTCATCGGGTCGGGCCAACGCCGCTGCTTCGTACACCGTGCGAAAGCAGATGACATGACGCGCCTGGCCGGCGCGCACGGCATGGGCGGCTGCCACTACCGCGCCGAGTTGCGAGGTGATTTCACCGCCACCGGCATACCAGGTGGCCGAGATTCCGAGCGCGTCAATCAGTTCATCGGCGCCTATCGGGGAAAACCCCAGCAGCGCCGATGTCCGTCCCGGATACGTGGACACGCCGTCTATCTGGTCAATGTCCAGGTCGGCCTCGGTCAATGCTTCACGCACCGCATCCAGTGTCAACAACAGTGGATGACGGGTCAGCTTCATGCCGACTTGCGACTGGCCAATGCCAGTGATAAAGGCGTCTTTGGCTACCATGTTAGTCGCCATGTCAGTCGATCTTTTCAAACAGCGGCAGGTAGACGTCATCCTGCTGCAGGAACGTGACCCGCACAGGATCATCGATATCGACCTCCTCCACAGCACAACCCACAATGTTGGTGGTGAGGAAAACGCCAGGTGCGCCATCGATGGCGACTCTGGCGATCACGAAGGGTACTTCCATGGCCGGGTGCCATTTCTGGTGGTTGACCGTGAAGGTATCGATGACGCCGGTACCTGCCACCGCCACAGGTGCGATATTCTCCGACAGGCACTTTCGGCACACAGGACGGGGTGGATGGATAAAGGTGGCGCAATCCTGGCACTGCAGCAACAGCAAGTTGCCTTGCGCCCCGCCGGTCCAGAATGCGCGGTTACTGGCGTCCAACCGCGGTAACGATCGCGGCGCAGCCACGGAACTAGTTATCCCACACCAGGTGCAATTCCTCGACACCGATCACATGGCCGCCCTTGAAAGTGGCTGGTCGCGCGGGATCGAGACGGAATCGCGGCAGGCGCTTTAATAATTCCTCGTACACGATATTCAACTCCACGCGCGCGAGGTGCGAGCCGAGGCAGCGATGAATGCCCGCATTGAAAGCAATGTGTGGTTTACCTTCGCGACGGAAATCAAACTGCGCCGGATCGGAAAACTCTTTCGGGTCGAGGTCCGCGCCTGGCAAAAACAGCATCGCCCGTTCGTCTTTCTTCATCGTCACGCTCTGAAAGACCATGTCGCGGTTCACTCGGCGCGGTGGCACGGTGAACGTATAGCGACGCAGCAGTTCTTCCGTGGCATCCGGTATCAGCGCCGGATTGGCGCGCAGTTCGTCCTGCAGTCCAGCATTCTGGGCCAGATGGCGCACGCCATGGCCGATACCCTGCATCACCGTATCGAGGCCGGCGATAAACAACAGTACCCCGTAGTTTTCCTGGTCCTCAAGCGTCGTCGGCTTGCCGTCGATCTCAATCTCCCACAGCATGCTGATAATGTCTTCCTGGGGATGCTCGCGGCGCTCCAGTATGGTGTCGCGCATGGCGGCGGCAACCTTCTGCAACTGCATTATTGAGCTGGCAGCATCACCGTGTGCCTGGCCGAGGTGGTCCCTCACCAGTTCACGATATTCGGGTAACCGCTCCAGCGGTAACCCCAGCATTTTGAGGAATACCTGCACCGGTAGCGGCTCCGCGACCGCCGTCATGAATTCGCAACGACCCTGCCCGACTATTTCGTCGATGAGTTCCCCGGCCAATTCCCGGATACTGCCGGAAAGGGCGTTGATCGTTTTCGGTGAAAAGACACGCTGCAGCGGCATGCGATATTTGGCGTGTAACGGGGGGTCCAGATTGATGGGATAGGCGCGCGGGATGTGGGGCATATCCGGCGGCAATTGCGACAATATTTTCTCGATCATCTCGTGCGGCATGATCTCACTGGAAAATGATTCGGTGTCGCGCGCCGCTTCGAAATTCGCCGCGTGGCCCTGCAGTACCCAATGACCGCCATTGCGTGGTGTCCAGAAAATGGGCGGTGCTTTTTGCCCTAAATCGAGCACCCGCTGGTGCGGATCTTGCAGATAGGCCGGATCGAGAAACATGTCAAAGTCGTAAACGACCGCATCGGGAATATGAGCGGGCTGGGGCACTGCTTTACTGAGTTGTGTCATACGATGTTCCAGATAGCTACATTAAAAGTGTGGCGCGGCCAGCCAGGCGTCCCCAGCAAGGCGCCCTCCAGCCTAGGCCGCCGGCATCAAAGCCGACAGGTCTATCTGACCCGTTGCCATAGCGCCCATAAAACCACCATCCACAGGCAGGGCCACGCCATTCAGATAACTGGCGGCAGCACTATTGAGATAGACCAGCGGGGCCGCCTGCTCTTCGGGTGTTGAGCGTCGATTGATCGGTTGTATAAATGCGTCCAGTACCGACGCTTTTGAAGCGGCTTCAAAGTGTTTCATCATCGGCGTCTGCGTCGGACCGGGCATCGTGCAGTTGATACGAATCCCGCGCTTGATGAGTTGCGCCGATGACAACATCGTCCACACGATAATAGCTTCCTTGGAAAAGGCGTAGCCTTCCTTGACCGTATCCGCGTTCTCCTCACACCATTTGATGGTGTCCTCGTAGTTGTCTATTTTCAGTAATCCCATCAACACTGGTATGCGACGGCTCCACCCCAGCCCGCCGTTGGATGAGATACTGACGATCGCAGCGCCCTCTGACATGAGTGGCAGCACCTGCTCGGTCACGCGTCGGGTGCCGGCATAGTTCACTTTCATCACATCCAGCGGTGGCGCCGTCTGGGGCAGCCCGGCACAATTGAAGAGCGCATCGACCTTGCCGCCGATACCGGCAATCGCCGCGTCGATGGCGGCCGGATCGCGCAGATCGACCTGCGTGAAGGACGCCAGTTTGAGTGTCGTTGCCTTGTAATCCAGTCCATGCACTTGCGCTCCCAGCTCAAGCAGCAGCCGCGCCGTCGCCTCGCCCATACCGGAGTAACAACCACTGACGATAACGCGCTTATTCTTGTAACCCAGGAAATCCATCACTTAGTGTCTTTGATGCTGTCTTCGATGATCTGGATAACGCGTTCCGGGCAAGCGCGTGCGCCGCGTCTGGCGAGGGATTCCATGCCTTCAGGGACATCGACCTCTTCCACCTCGATGTAGCCGTCGTCGTCCAGTGGAAACAGCTCTTCCGATATCGCCCAACACCGCGCATTGCCGACGCAGGCCGCCTTGTTTATGCGGATTTTCATAGTGATTCCAATTGATCCCGTATTGCTGCTGGCCTTCCCACTGCGGCCTGCGTTATTATACATCAATGGTGTTCAATAACAACATAGCGGTGAGCGCAGCATGGCCCTGTATACAACCATTCATCTACACAATGTCCAGCCTCAGAACGAGGGCAAAGTTGCGCAGTGGTTCGAGGGGCCACACCGCAGTGCACTTGCACGTTTGCGGGGGTTCAAGAGCGCAGACCGCTATACCGTGGCGGCGCAGCAGATCATGCCGGACATCGCACAGCCCTGGCGATTCCTGAGCGTTTACGACTTCGACCTGCCAGCCCCGGAAATCGACATCCCGGCACTGGGGCCGCTGCTCGCTGAGGCGCGCGACGCTGGCTTGATCGCCGAGGATGAAACCGAGCGGGTCTACACCTACCGTCTATATTCAGATTGGAAAGGCAGTCCCAACTGGCAGCGGGACCAGCCGTTATCAGGAGTGAGTATTATCCTCGCCAACTACGTGCCGGGACGTTTTGCTGAGTATCAAAAGTGGTACGACGAAGTGCACAGCGTGGAAGTGATCAATGTGCCGGGGCATGTGGCAATGAAACGAGGCGAACTGTCGCCGCTACAAATTGAACCCCGTCACTACTGCCCTGGCGACCAGCTCGTTCTGTGCGCACAGCAGACCGATGACTTGCTCTTTACGATCCGCGATTTCAGCGCCCGGGCACGTGGCGCCAGCCCCAGTGGCATAGCCATGGAAACGCGCTCAGCCTCAGGCTCCGTGGCGCGCACTGTCCATTACTTCACTAAAATCAGCGGCACCCGATTCTGGCCGGGTGGTATAGCCTATGGGGGCGACCTTTCCGTTTATTCCGACAAGGTTTAAGTGTACCTTTCCTCAGCTGGGATCCTTCCACGCACGCCAGGCAAGTTGAACCAGGAGGCCACAGTATGTCGAAAGTGATTGCCATCACCGGTGCCGGTGTCGGGCTCGGGCGTGCACTCGCGAGGCGTTTTGCCGCCGATGGAGAATCCGTCGTATTGCTGGGTCGTACCGCGATTAAAGTCGAGACCGCGGCACGGGACATTGGGACACGCGCCATGGCCGTGGCCTGCGACGTGGCATCACCGGCTTCCGTGCGCGAGGCCTTCACGACCATTGCCAAACGCCACCCACACATCGATGTGCTGGTGAACAATGCTGCGATTTTTGAACCCTTCCAGATCGTCAACGCCACCGACGAACAAATCCTGAATACCGTGGCTACGAATCTGGCCGGGCCGATGCTATGCGCGCGCTCCGCAATTCCCCTAATGGGCAAGGGTGGCCATATCATCAACGTCAGCAGCGAATCCGTTGACATGCCGTTCCCTCATCTGTCGGTCTACCAGAGCACCAAGGCGGGTTTGGAGCGCTTCTCGGCCAGCCTGTACCGCGAGCTGGAACCCAGGGGCATCCGCGTCTCCAATGTGCGCGCCGGCTCCATGTTCGAGGAGGGCAAGGCCTGGGAGATCGACCCCGATGTAGGGCTGCAGTTCTACCAGGCGGCACTGGCAGCGGGCATCAACCTGGGCGAGCGCCCCCTCACTCAATACACCTCGGTCGTTGGGATTTTCAGGGCCCTGATCGATCTGCCCGCGGACCTGCAGGTGGCACATATCAACCTGCATGGCCGCGCAGCACAGTAGAGCCGGAGATGAACGAATCCTTCGACTTTATAGTTGTCGGCAGTGGCGGCGGCTCGATGTGCGCAGCCCTGCTCTTGCTGGGCGAGGGTAAAAGTGTAGTGGTGCTGGAGAAGACCGACCTCCTCGGTGGCACCACGGCAATTTCCGGCGGCGTGATGTGGATACCTGACAATCGCTTCATGAAGCAGGAAGGCGTGGAAGACAGTTGCGAGCGCGCCGTTGCCTATCTCGATGCGGTGCTCGGCGATCGCGAGGATACGCCGGGCGCCAGCCCTTCGCGGCGGCGCGTCTATGCCGAGGAAGCGCGGAACATGATCGACTTCCTGGTGAGTGAGGGGATTCGCCTGCGCCGGTTGCCGTCCTGGCCCGACTACCACGACGCACCCGGCGAATCCGTACCCGGCCGGACAGTGGTCTCCGAACTGTTCGACATCAACAAGTTGGGGGGGTGGAAGTCCAAGCTGCGGCCCGGCTTCCTCGCGGCTCCCGCCAACCTCGATGAGGCGATGCAACTGCCCTACATGAAGCGCTCCTGGCCGGCAAAGAAAACCCTGGCCCGAGTCATCAAACGCGCCCTCGTCAGCAAGTTGTCGGGCAAGCACCTGGTTACCGCGGGGCAGGCGCTGCAGGGGCAGATGCTGCACGCCGCCATCAAAGCCGGAGCCGACATTCGCATCAAGTCCCGGGTCAAGCAACTCCTGTTGGAGAATGGGCGGGTCACCGGCGTGGTCATGGATTACCGCGGTACCGACTGGCGCATCGGCACGCGCCTGGGCGTGCTGATCAACGCCGGCGGTTTCTCACGCAACCAGCGCATGCTGGACAAATACATTCCCGGCACAAAAACGGAGTGGACCACCACTGCCCCTGGCGACACCGGAGAGATGATCGAGGAGGCTGCCCGCATTGGCGCCGCGCTGGCGCAGATGGATGCACGCGTCGGTAATCCCATGGCGCTGCCACCAGGCGAGCCGCTAAAACCCGTCGTGGTGCAGGGCGACATGGCAAAGCCGCACGCCATCGTCGTGGATCAGACCGGCGTGCGCTACATGCGCGAGTCCGCGTCCTACATGCAGATCGGCCAGGCTATGCTCGCCCGCAATGCGCTGGCGCCGGCGGTTCCCAGCTGGCTGGTGCTGGACAGCCAGTACATGAAGAAATACATGCTGGCAGGCGCCATGCCCGGTACCAAAAAGCCCAAAGCGTGGACTCAGACGCAGTTCCTGCGCAGCGCAACAACGTTGGACGCACTGGCTGCCGCCTGTGACATGAACGCGGCGCAACTGCGTGCAACCGTCGAGCGTTTCAACGGTTTTGTGCGCAGCGGTCGGGACGAGGATTTCCACCGCGGCGATCACATCTACTCCCGCTGGCTCGGCGACGCGCTGGATGAGACGTCCCCCACGCTGGGCAGCATCGAAAAAGGACCGTTCTACGCCATACAGGTGTATCCCGGTGATGTCAGCACCTTTGGCGGCATCCTCACGGATGAACACGCGCGCGTGCTGCGTGAGGACGGCAGTGTCATTCCCGGTCTGTACGCCACCGGTACATCGACCGCCTCGGTGATGGGCTACATCGCGCCGGGTGCGGGCGGCAGTATCGGCCCATCATTCACCTGGGGCTACGTGGCAGCGAAACACGCCGCCGACAGCACAGCGTATCCAATCCCGTAAAAAGCATTGAACCCGAACGCGTACGACGCGTTACCTGAGAGGACATTGAATGAACAAGCTACCCGACGCCCAGTTGTATATCGACGGGAAAATACGCCCGGCTCAGGGCAACAAAACCTATGACAACATTGGCCCCTGGACCGGCGAGGTGGTCGGCAAGGCGGCGGATGCCTCGCCTGCGGATGTGGATGCGGCCATTGCAGCGGCGCGGCGCGCCTTCGATACCACCGAGTGGTCCCGGGACCACGCCGGGCGCCGCGCACTGGTAGCGAAATACATGGCCGTGCTGCGCGCCCATAAAGCGCACCTGTCGGACGTCGCCCGCATCGAGTCCGGCGCTGCCCTCGGCGCCACCAACCGCGCTGTGGTGGACTGGGCGCTGGATGGCGGTGACGATCTGGTGAAATGCTTCGACGACATCCTGTGGGAAGAGAACCGCGGCCGGCGCGATGAGCACGGCGCGGTCAGCGATCGCATCGTGCTGCATGAACCGCTGGGCGTGGTCGCCGCCATCACACCGTGGAATGTGCCGCTGTACGTCAATATCGGTAAGGTGATCGCCGCGTTGCTCGCCGGCTGCACGGTGGTGCTCAAATCCGCCCCGGATACGCCGCTGATGGGCGCGGTGATGGGGGAACTCGCCTTTGATGCCGGGTTCCCACCGGGTGTGTTCAATGTGCTCAGCTCCGCCGATCCGGTTACGGCCGGCGAAATGCTGGTAACCGACCCGCGGGTCGATGTGATCTCTTTTACCGGCTCCACCGCGGTGGGCAAGCGCATCATGGAAAAAGGCGCCGCCACCCTCAAGCGCATCTTCCTGGAACTGGGCGGCAAGTCAGCCAAGATCATCCTGGAGGACACACCCGATTTTGCGGTTGCATGCATGATGTCGATGGCGGTGTTCCACGCTGGCCAGGGCTGCGCCATGCCCACCCGGTTGCTGGTGCCCCGCTCCCGCTACAAGGAAGCCGTTGAGGCGTTGGAAATGGCCTACGGCGGTTTCGCTCGCCGCTGGGGCAACTTCGACGACCCGGACAACATCATGGGCCCGGTCATTTCCAAGCGCCAGCAGGAGCGCGTGCTGGGCTATGTCGAATTGGGCAAGCAGGAAGGCGCCCGACTGATTGCAGGGGGCGGCATCCCCGCCGACAAGGGCAAGGGCTTTTTTGTGGAGCCGACCTGTTTCGTCGACGTCACCAACGACATGCGCATCGCGCAGGAAGAGATCTTCGGGCCGGTGCTGGTGGTGATTCCATTCGAAGATGACGAGGATGCCATCCGCATCGCCAACGAGAGCAGTTACGGCCTCGGCGGCGGTGTGCTGTCCGGCGACCGCGAACGCGCGCTGCACATTGCGCGGCGGGTGCGTGCCGGCAGTATCAGCGTCAACGGCGGCATGTCCATCACCGGCGACCTGCCCTTTGGCGGCGTCAAGGGCAGCGGTGTGGGTCGCGAGTGGGGCCGCGAGGGTATCGAGGAGTTCCTCGATACCAAAGCCATCGCAGTCGGCGCCGCGCTGGCGAAATAACCAACACAACGGAGGACACCATGGCGGTCTACATGATTTTTTTGCGCGAGGGCGAGGTCTTCAATCAGGCGGAGATGGACACTTACAGCAAGTCTAACCGCGAGAATACTGGCGATTTCAAACTGAAACCTCTGTCAATTTATGGCAAGCTGGAAGCGCTGGAAGGTGAAGCACCGGACGGTGTGGTGATGCTGGAATTTCCGACGGTGGAGGACGCAAAAACCTGGTACTTTAGTCCGGGCTACCAGGCTGCCGCAGAGCACCGCAAGAAAGGCGCCCATTATCGTGTGTTCATGCTCGAGGGCGTTTGACCTGGCAATGCGGCTGGCTATGGTTGTTCTTTTAGTTGTTTTATTAACGGGGCTTGCCAGTGCTGTAAGTGCTAGTGAGCAAGAGGATGGGTTATCCCCGGTACATACCGGTGATATGCCAGCGGCATTTGCTGCGTTTAAAAGCGCTGCGCAACAAGGCACGGCTGAGGCACAGTTCAATCTTGGTCTCATCTATGCCAATGGCCGAGGTGTACCAGAGGACGAGAAGCAAGCAGTCAAGTGGTACCGCAAGGCGGCCGAGCAGGGTTATGCCGCCGCGCAATCCAACCTCGGCCTCATGTATGCATACCGCCGCGGCGTAGCGCAGGACTACTTGCAAGCGGTCCACTGGTACCGCAAGGCCGCAGAGCAGGGCTATGCTGCCGCGCAAGCCAATTTGGGCTTCATGTACATCAATGGCCGAGGCGTATCGCAGGACGACGGGCAAGCGTTCCACTGGTTTAGCAAAGGCGCCGAACAGGGCTATGCCGAGGCACAATACAATGTGGGTCTGATGTACACCATTGGCCTGGGCATAGCGCAGGACCACAGGCAAGCCGTGAAGTGGTACCGCAAAGCGGCTGAACAGGGGCTAACCAAAGCGCAGTCCAACCTGGGTGTGATGTACGACAACGGTCTGGGCGTAGCGGAAGACGACTCACAAGCGGTCAACTGGTATAGCAAGGCGGCTAAGCAGGGCAATGCCGATGCGCAATTTAATCTGGGCGTGATGTACGCCCACGGTCTGGGCGTAGAGAAGGACGAAGTGCAAGCAGTCACCTGGTATCTTAAGGCGGCTGAGCAGGGGCTGGACGACGCACAGTTTAATCTGGGCCTCATGTACGCCAACGGCCAGGGAGTAGAACGGGACCTTGATCAAGCGGCCAGCTGGTGCCGCAAAGCCGCTGAGCAGGGTAATGGCGGCGCGCAAGCAATTCTCGGCATCATGTATCTGCGCGGCGAAGGCGTATCACGGGATTATGTACAGGCGCATAAATGGCTCATTTTAGCTGCGGCCGATGGCTATAAAGACGCGGCTGGGATTCGTGATAGCGTGGCCGCGAAAATGACCATAGCACAGCTGGCCGAAGCGAAAAAACTGGCACATGAGTGGAAACCGACTGCCAGTGAAGGCGTCAATTAAACAACTCACATCACCGTTTCGCCAAATTTGCTAGAATCCCGCATCACTTTCATCCACGAGAAAGCCCATGAGCAAAACGGTTCGCCTTACCCAATACAGCCACGGGGCAGGTTGTGGCTGCAAAATTTCTCCGCAATTATTGGATGTCATTCTCGCGGGCAGCGGCGCGCAGAATCTTGATCCCAAGTTGTGGGTGGGCAATACCTCGCGAGATGATGCCGC
>JANPDE010000259.1:0-3323 GCA_031431315.1 Haliea sp. | reverse complement strand
GTATAAAACCGTTGTTGGTGTTCAGTGGGGCCAGTCTAGCCAGAGCGAACTCGCGTTGCACTCACCAATTCGTTCGGTATGCGCAGTTGTTCGGGGCTGCGCCGCCCTCGTCACTACCCCGCTTCGCTCGCTAGTGACGAGGGCGTGGCCGACCAGTTCACTGCAAGGGCCAGTCTGTGCGCGTTCCTGGACAGCGTTCGCCGCGCGCGACCTTGACCGTTTCCAGTGGAAACGGTCAGCCGATCATGCGCGACGACGGATCCCGAGAGCCTTCGGCGGTATTCGCGCGCTCGCGGCTCGGCTGAGCCTTGAGCTCCGACCGCACGATGGTCACCGCTTCGGGAGCGCGGATACCAATCTTGACCTGGTTGCCGCGTATGGCGAGCACTTCGATCTCGATGTCGTCGCCCACGGCGATGGCAGAACCTGATTTACGTGAGAGTACCAGCATGGTCATTCCTCCTTGAATGCACGAGGCTCCAGTATACGCCGCTCGCAGTGGCGCGGCGGGCAGAAACCGGATTTGATGGAAGATCGTGGGAGAGAGTAATGCCACTTTGCCCAAGTGGCCAGGGGTTGTCGCCGAACGACACAACAGGCTTAATCCTCCAGGGGTTGGAGGAGAGTGATAACAGGTTCCCCGTTATCGCCGGGACCTACCACCAGTTTTACCGTCACGACCTCTGCACGGCTGCTGTACCCGTTCCTGGGCACACGATGCAGGGTGAAGCGCAGCTGATCACCTCCGTTGCTGCTTTGACGTATGGCCATTGCCGCCATAAAGAGCACATCCCACAGGCGTCCAGTCTGATCCTGATAGACCTGACTGTGATTGTCGGCATCCTCCCAGGCTATGCAGTCCTCCCAGACCGCGCGGGTTAGGGCGACCGGCCAGTGAAAACCGGCTTCCTGGGCCAGGGCACCGGCATCAACCAGCACACCGTCCTCCAGGGCCTGGGCTCGCGTGTACGACATAATCACCGGGCCAAAAATGTCCTCAAGGGACGTTTGTTCATCGGACTCTTTCATCGCTATCTCCTTCGATTGATGATTTTAAAAAAGGAGACAGACCGCCTTCCCCCAAAGGGAAGCCGGTTGCCTCCCAGGGGGTTGAAATTGCGTTTTACAATAAACCGCGCTCGGCGAATGACACCGTGTCGGCAGCGCTGACCACAATGTGATCCAGCACCCGCACATCGATCAGTGCAAGCGCTGACTGCAGCCGCTCGGTAATGCGCTCATCCGCCTTACTGGGCTCGGCCACCCCGGAAGGGTGGTTGTGATAGAACAGGATCGCTGCCGCATTGAGCGTAAGGGCCTGCTGCACGACGACACGCGGATACACAGAGGCACCGTCAATCGTCCCGTGAAACAACTCCTTCACGGCGAGAACGCGATGGGCGCTATCCAAAAACACACAGCCAAAAGCTTCAGCCGTGTGCTCCGCCAAACGCAGACGCAAGAAATTGCGTGTCTGCGCGGGACTTTCCAAGAGATCACCGGGGCGGTGACGGTGTTGCAGTACGGCAAGCGCGAGCGCGATTAAGCCCTCTTGCTCCTCTTGGGTGAATTGCGCGGGTTGAAGGGACAAAACCCGGTTAACGGGTCGGCGTTTGCGCACGGGTGCTGATGTTGTCATGACTGACTCCTTACTCGTAAAAGATGAGGAGATCAGCCCCGTCGGGGAGGATCATCCCCGTTGGGTTAAAAGATGGACCTGATCGCTGGGATCAGGTCCGGCAGTCCGCTAGGAGGCGGCTTTCTTGGGAACTAGAAACGGCTGTCCATCGACTTTGATCCAGTCGAAACGCAGGAGCCGGCTTTTGAGCCGAACACCTGGTTCGCCGGTACGCGGTCCTTGCGTATAGATGAAGGGGGCCGTACTCAAATCACTGAGCTTAAACCCCACCAGCACTTTGGACCCGGTTTCCACCAGAGACTGTAACTGGCGTACCAGATCCTTCGCTTCCTCGCCCGACACGATGCAATCGAAATATGTGTGTTGGACATTGTCAGCGGCGCCATGCAACGCGGTGAGTTCCACACTCCAGAACGGGTTACCCTGTTCCGGGGTGACTTCACGCACCTTATTGACATAGCCGATGCCGGTTAGATGAAGATCGAAATACTTCGTTTTGTTGTCTTGAGACATAACACTTTCTCCGTTTTACACGTTAACGCCGAAGAAAGCGGAGCCCTGACGGGACGCTTTCCCGACAGGGTGAGTGATCCAGGAAACCCTGGAAGTGTGGATTGGCGGCATAGCCGTGGTATCGATTACACAATCCGCCGATACCTCTTTTACTGCCTGTCACTGAATCCGCAGTGACCACGGGTAAATACGTTGGGCCTAGTTGCGTGTTACCGGTTCATCACAGACATATTGCAAGTACTTGAGCATCCCCCGGGCGTTGGCGAACGCCGGATGCGGCGCAATGCACTGATGGGGGAACCAATCGGCAAGACGGGGAGCCAGGGCGGCGCTACCGCCACCGACAAAGACCACGGTATCGAGCTCGGCACCCAGGCCCAGCTGACGCCGGGTTTCTGCATGGATCTGCTCCACAAGCTCGTGCTTGGCCGCCTCGACCAGTGCTGACACGTCGTGGTCCTTGCCATGCAACCGAACGCGGTGCCGTTCAACCGCAGCTGCCAGGCATTGTTCGCCCACGGTCTCGAGATCGAATTGCCGTTGGATCGCCTGCGCCACTCGGGTATGCACATCGAGCATGCCCTTGGTGAGGGAGCCTGAGGAGCCATGCACGATGCCCTGGTCTTTGACGACCACGTAATCGGTGGTCCGCCCACCGATATCCACGATCGCCATGGTCGCAGAGAGCCGGCGGGCATCCAGAGCCACACCCCCCTCCCCTGGCACAATGACCTGGTCATACCAGGCCGCCAGGGCCTCCGGAATGACCTCATGGAACGCGACACTGACCGGCAGGGTTTGGGTGGCATACAGACCACCGGTGGAGACCGGCTGTACGGGGATCTTGAGGGATTCACGCTTCAGCACAATCGACTCAGTCCGCTTTTTGCCGTCCCGAAAATAAAAGGACGCTACCGGTAAGCCTGAGACCACATGCACTGAATGACCTGCGAGCTGAGCATGCTGGAGCGCATGCTGCACGATGGCGCGGTGCAGACCGGAAATCGGGTAGCCGTCGTAGCAGGTTGATTCACCGTCCACCAGACCGACCGAGTAGCGCGATCCCTCAGTGTCATACTCAAAAATCTGTGGCTGGCCCGATGCCATCCAGGTCACACCGGCGTGACCAATACGGCCACGGGAGGGAATGGCTACCAGTCGCCCATCCGCC
>JANPDE010000258.1:0-5440 GCA_031431315.1 Haliea sp. | reverse complement strand
GGTGTTGCGCTCAACCACCCCTCGCATACAGTCCAGATAGATAGGCTGTCCGTCACTGACTGAGCCGGTAATACTGAAGCCGACTTTCTCGCGACCCTTGGTCGCCAGATACCCCCGCATGGCCGCCTTGGCAGCCATTCCGTAACTGTAGGAGTAGGATAAGTGCAGAAAGCTGCGCTGCTCATCAAGTGCCACCAGTTGCAGTTCGATGTCGTAGTTGCTGGTGCCCAGCGGCCCGTCTGCGGCAGTCAGCTGCACCTTCAGGAAATCCGCTTGGTTGGCTTTGACCTGATAGAGAAAGTCGAACGGATAGGCATCATCCAGCGACTGCTCGGTCTTGCTGCCAATGCTGATCTTGAGTGTGTCTACCGAGTTGCCGCTGGACGGACGGCAACTCTTTACATTCAGGTGCAGGATCAGCACGTCACACCACTGAGCCATACTTTGCAGCTGCGGGGCAGCCACGGCAAACGGCTGCTCCAGTTGCGCATAGATCTCGCCTTTGAGCTCGCCTGAGTCATCACTGGATTCAACAACGAGGGGGCGCTGGAACTGGTTGTTGGCCAACTGTTCGCGCAATTCTGTGTGGCGCTGCAGCAAGCTGCCGGCATCCTGCTGCAGCGCTGCAGTCGTACCGGATAGCAATGCCAGTCCAAGCAGCGTGGCGAGTAGGTACTTGAGTCTGTTCATTTGAGTTTCGCTCCTGAGCGGGCTTGTAAACGGTGTCTCGCCCTGGCCTTGAAGCGCGCCTTTCGACGCGCGTACAGTGCCATCAGCGGGGTTACAGAAATTCCATGGAGCACCACCGAGGCGGCCACAACCGACAGCGTGATGGCGATGAATCGTTCGGCCAGCGGGCTGGGCAAGCCGTGACTGATGGCGAACATCAGGTAGTAAATCGAACCAATGCCGCGTATACCGAACCAGCCAATCAGGCGACGCTGGTCCGCAACGGTGCTGCTGCCCAGCAAACCCAGCCAGACCGACAGAGGGCGCACCACCAGGAACAGTGCCAGGACGAATATCAGTACACCGACATCAAACGGGACAAACGACAACATGGCGCCTACCACCAGCACCACAGTGACCTCGGCGATACGCTCCAGTTGCTCATTGAAGCCACGCACGCCCTGCATCATATAGGCACTGGCGTGTGCGGGATCGTTGTCACCGTCTTGCGCTTCCCTGGCACTGCAACCGACACTGCCAGGCGATTGCGGAACGTCGCGCTCCTTGACCCGTTGCAAAGCCATGCCAGCGGCAAACACCGCGAGGAAGCCGTTGGCGTCGCTTAGCAGGGCGACTCCATAAGCCAGCGCCATCAGACCGAGGGCCAGAAATTCATCCAGACCGAGGGATTCACGGTGACGGCTGCGCAAATACACCACCAGCTTGCCAATCAGGGTACCCAGCACTACGCCAACCAGCACGCCGGCAGGCACCGCCCACAGCACGTCGATCACCAGCCAGCGCCAACCCAACGGTCCCAAATCATGCAGACCGAGCAGACCCAGGCCGAGTAGCACGAATGGCAGCGCGGCACCGTCATTGAGACCGCCTTCACCGGTCAGGCTGAAGCGCAACCAGTCGCGATCCTCGGCGTTTTCGACCTGTACATCGCTGGCCAGCACCGGATCGGTGGGTGCCAGAATTCCGCCCAGCAGAATGGCCGCGCCCAAAGGCAAGCCCAGACCATAGACGCCGATCAGGGCGATCAGCCCCACCGTCATGGTCATCGAGATAAGCACCAGTCGCAACGGCATGCGCCAGTGTCGGTCAGTGAGCGGCAGACCCAGTTTCAACCCCACGGCGAACAGCGAAATGAGTATCGCCACCTCGCTCAGGTGCTGGAGAAACTGCGCGTGCAACAACGGGTTCGGCCGCAACAGTTCCCAGCCGGCGGGGCCCAGGACAATACCGGCCGCCAGATACAGCATGGCAGTGCTCAGCGGCAGGCGCTTGAGCAGCGAGCCGGACAACACTATGCTGATCAGCAGGGCACCGATCATGATCGCCCACAGCGCAAAAGACAGGGATTCGCTCACCTAGAGCCAGTACTCCCACAAGCGCCCAAGTTGCTCCTTGAAGCGCAGGTTCACGGGCCGCTGCTGCCAGTCTTGCAACGTAATTCTTTGGGCTTGCGCCTGGTCGGCGAGGAACACTTCACGCATCTTTTCGCCAAAATTGCCGCCGAGTATCACCACATTGACCTCCTGGTTATGCAGGAAGCTGCGCCAGTCCAGATTGGTTGAGCCAACGGTCGACCACACGCCATCGATCACTGCACTTTTCACATGCAGCAAGGCATGGCGCCGCTCATAGATTTTCACCCCGGCCTCCAGCAGCTCGTGGTAGTGCGCACGGCCAGCGTGGAACACCAGCCAGGAGTCGGTACTGGAGGGCAGTATCAGCCGCACGTCGACGCCGCTCGCTGCAGCGTCCATCAGCGATTCGAGCAGCTGCGGGTCCGGGACGAAGTAGGCATTGGTGATCCAGATTTCACTTTGCGCACTGCGCAGCGCCGAGATCAGGGTGGCATAGATCAGGCTGTAGGGATCATCCGGCGAGCTGCCAATCGCGCGCACCAACTCATCGCTGATGCGTTCGAGCTTGGGAAAGTATTCGGCAGGAGGCAGCGCACTGCCCTGCTGCTTTTCCCAGGTCTGGATAAACAGTTTCTGCAGTTCAGCAACGACCGGCCCCTGGATTTGCAGGTGGGTATCGCGCCAGGGTAACTCGCCGTCCGGGCGAACTTTACTGCTCTGGCGAAAGGATCCGCCGGAATAGACACTGCTGATATTGATCCCGCCCAGGAAAGCGACCCGCCCGTCGACGATCAACAGCTTGCGGTGGTCGCGCGAGTTCAACTCCCAGCCTTCGCTGGCAGTCAGGGGATTGACCGGATTGAACTCCAGCACCTGGATGCCGTTAGCCTTCAGTTGGTCGAAAAACTCGGTTGGTGTCCCCAGCGTACCAACGCTGTCGCGGATCAGATGGACCCTCACACCCCGTTGCTGAGCGGCGATCAGTGCCACAGCAAAACGCCGGCCGACTTCGTCATCATCCATGATGTACGTTTCTAGATTGATATGGTCGGTGGCTTCATTGATCGCCGTCACCATCGCCTGGTAAGTAAGCGGTCCGTCCTGCAGTAGTTCCACCCGGTTACCGGTGGTCAGCGGGCTGTCGACGATGGCCTCTTCGATGGCCAGGTGCAGGTCGAGGAAATTGCTGGGCGCCCCGCGCGCCTTCAGCACATCAATGATCTCTTTGCTGCGCGCGACTGATAACGGCCCGTGGCTATCCTCCATTTGTACCTTCGATCCGGTGCGCTGTGACTGCTCAGACGTATATTTCGGCAGCACCGTGCAGCAGGTGGAGAACAACAGCAGGGACAGCAAGGCCAAGCTTGCCATCAGTTGGGACATAAGCTTACGTTTCATTGGCAACCCACTCAGCTAATGCGCTCTGTGTCATGCCACGGGGTAGCGGTACAGATGCAGGACTTTAATTTGGATCGAAATAGCTGCAGATTTGTTTTTCGGTGTCTGCAATACTGAGAGCAGAGCGTCGTTTGCCGATGTTTACTGCACGCTGATGACGCTCCCCAGGCTCCAGTGTCTGCTCTTCAGGATGCTTGCCACGGGCACGCTTCACGGCACGCTGCCATTTATGATTGCGCGAATCATCAGCTGTCTTGCTTGAGTCGTACATGCTGACCTCGAATGTATTCAGTCGCCCACTGCATTGTGGGACGCCTGGCGAAGATAATGTCAGTTGTCGAAGAATAACTCAGTGCGCTACCGTACTAATGCGCGGCGTCAATTTTGGAGAGATTGCAGATCCCTCCGAACTGACACGCAGCCTATCCAACAGCTGCCACGTCACCCAACCGCGTCCCAGCCATTTTCCCGCGTTGCGAGGCCGCAGTATCGCAAGTAATGCAATGCCACCAACAATCCATGTGGGATGTCTCCTGATATAGCGCAGCGCATTCAGTCCCTGGTCGGTCAGCGCCAGGGGTGTACGCCAAGGCTCGATATCGCCCGCTAGAGCCCGGCGTTGCGCCGCTGCCTGCGCAACCAGGTGCTGACGCCGTTCCACTAACCGGATCATTTTTTTGCTCATGAGCCGGGTGCGAGCTGTTGCCGATCTTTGTAGAGTTCTGACAAGCTCGCTGCAAAAGGTCTCTGCCTGCGGCGTGCTTTGTGCATTGCAACTGCGCATGCCGCCAGACCCACCGCTAGATAGAAACCCGCCAGTGAGCCCAACACCAGCAGACGATCCGACTCCCAGAAAGCGACCACCAGCAGGATTGTTGCCAGCACCACTCCTATTCCGATGAAGAACATAGCTACCTGCGCTATCACCAGCTGCGTCACTATATGCGATTGATACTCCTCCAGCTCCGAGGACACCAGATTGAGGCGCGTATGCGTGATCGCGACAAGGGTCGACGCGAAACCCGTCAGCGACTCTAACAGCCCCTTCCTCACCATGGGTACATTGTCTGCCATAAAAGAAGCGACTAGCGGCGGGTGTTGAGCAGGCCTACCACCAGGCCAACTCCGGCGGCGACACCGACGGCCGTCCAGGGATACAAGTGGACGTACACGTCTGCGGCCTTGGCGGCATCTTTGGAGAATGCCACCACCGCCGCCTGTTCATCGGCCATTTTTGCTTTCATCGCCATGATGGATTCTTCCGCCCTGGAGCGCACCCCGGCCAGCTCCTCTCCACCATGGTTCGCCGTCGCCTTCAGCAGCGCTTCCGCATCTGCGACTACGGTCTTGAAATCGGCAATCAGCTGCTCTTTGGTAACTTCATCGAATACCTTGTACATCTATTATTTCTCCTAATCCGTTGGGTATGTGTCTGTGGACCAATTCAAGGTCATAACAGGCCTCGACCCTTAATGAGACGCAGCACTATCACTACAATCGCGATAACCAGCAGCACGTGAATAAAGCCGCCCATGGTGTACGAGGAAACCAGACCCAGTAACCAGAGCACAATGAGTACAACCGCAATAGTTTCGAGCATTCCTCCTACTCCTTCAAAAATAATTGAATTAGGGCTATTTACCGTCGCCCTGTGCTGCCTCCTGGATCTTCTCGCCAGCTTCTTCGATCTTTTCACCGGCCTGCTCTGCCGCCTGATCGACCGATTTGCCAGCCTTCTCTGCCGGCCCCTCATGCCGGTCGCAACCGGATAGCGCTACCAGCAAGGCGCCCATGATCAAGGCTGTGCTGACTGTGTTAGATACTTTCATGATTGATATCTCCCGATTAACTCTGAATGTCACTTTTTGACTTCATGGCCGATGATGCCGCCAACCGCAGCACCTCCGACGGTTCCAGCTGCGCTGCCGCCGGTAAGGATGGCGCCGCCCACTGCACCGACTCCCGCGCCAACCGCAGTGCTCTTATCCTGCGACGAC
>JANPDE010000257.1:0-10781 GCA_031431315.1 Haliea sp. | reverse complement strand
CTGTTCACCAGTGGCTTACCGTATTCAGTGAGTGCGGCCTTGTGAAAATCAATGTGCAGTGGCTGGGGATTAAGGGTCGCATTGCAAAACCACATATTGTCCGCTTCGGTGATTGTCCTGGACAGCGGATGCTCAAAAACCATACCTTTTTCCAGTTCTTCATACCACAAACCAGCCATATTACTACTCCTCTTGGACACTGGACTAAGTCAACGGGCTTACCACCCATCGCGCAGACCCGCCGCTGAACGGCGGAACGTTGATATTTTCCTACCAAAAACTCCTCAAGCACCTTCCCTGCCCACAATCGTCACGGATGACACATTTTGTGAGGGAAAGCCACCCAGATTATGGGTCAGGCCAAAAACCGGCTCGCTGTTGAGCTGACGAGCCCCGGCGCGCCCCTGCAGTTGCAGGTACATCTCGTATATCATGCGCAAACCGGTGGCCCCGATGGGGTGACCGAAACACTTGAGCCCACCATCCAGCTGACAGGGCACCTGGCCGTCGGAATCGTAGAAGCCATCCAGAATATCGTTCGACGCCCGACCCTCCGGCGAGATATGCAAATCCTCCATCGTCACCAACTCGGTGACCGAAAAACAATCGTGTACCTCAATCATACTCAGCTGCTTCCTCGGGTCCTTGATACCGGCCTCTTTGTAGGCACGCTCGGCGGCGACCCGGGTCGTTTGGAAATAACTGCCATCCCAGTCGTTGTATTGCAGTTCCTGTCCATTGGAGACCGACACTTGCAAGGCCTTGACCATAACGAGATCTTTCTTGCCCAGGGCGCGGGCAATCTCCGGCGTCGTCACAATTGCACAAGCGGAGCCATCGCTAACACCACAGCAATCGAACAGGCCCAGGGGCTCTGCGACCATGGCGGCATTGAGTACCATGTCCATATCAATCTTACGTTGCAGGTGAGCCTTCGGATTCAGCAGCCCATTGTCATGGCTTTTGACCGACACGTGCGCCATCGCGCGTTTAAGGTCCGCCTTATTCATCCGGTGCTTGCTGGTATACGCGGACGCCAGCTGAGCAAAAGAACCCGGCGCAGAAACGTTTGGCCAGAACAGGTCGTTGACGGTTCCTCTGCCCCGCTGCGGCAAGCCACCGTAGCCGGTATCCTTCAGTTTTTCCACACCGATCGCCAGCGCAATATCGCAGGCACCGGCGGCCACCGCATACACGGCTGCCCGAAACGATTCGGTGCCGCTGGCACAGTAATTTTCTACCCGGGTGGCGGGTATGTAGGGTAAGCGTAACGCTGTGGCCAACGGCACCGCGGACTTGCCCACATGCTGTTCATCCAGTGCTGTCGCCAACCAGGCGGCATCGATAGCGGCTGTTTCGATGCCCGCATCAGCGAGAGCCTCGGTGTAGGCCTCTACCATCAAATCCTCTGCGTTTGCATCCCAGCGCTCACCAAACCGGGAGCAGCCCATACCAAGAATGGCGACTTTATCCCTGATCCCGCTAGCCATGGTTCACTCTCCACTGCCGCAGTAGATCGGCGCTGCCTTCCAGTAATAGCGACGAAAGCCGCGCTTATGATCATAGTCCCTGACGCGGAAGACCATGCGCATGGGCATGCCTACCGCCAATCCCTGCTCGGGCACGACATCGGCAAAATCGATCATGATGCGACCGCCCTGGGCGAACTGGATCATGCCGTAGTACGCCGGTGGATTGAGGGAATATGTCAAGCGGTCTGCCGTGTAGGAATTAAGCGCAGCACTGGCATCGGCAAAGGGGTGCGGCAGCTGCGTGCCGACACTGGCGCAGTGCGGGTTAACACAGATCGGCGCCGCCGGTATCTGCACCGTGCCGCACACACTGCACTTGCCGCCGACGAACCCCGTGGTCAACCCCCGGTTGCGATACGCCGTGCTCAGGCCGGTATTTTTGTCCGTTTCGGCGCGCAGCCCGTGCTCCATGGTCAGCAGGCCGTTAAACGCCAGGAACTTGAAATAGTTATGTTCTTCGCGACCATTGGCGAGGCAGGCCTTGAGCCCGGTGCTGGCGGGCAGTTTTGCCAGGGCCGCAGTGGTGCGAAACAGCAGGACATCACAGCCCTGGCCGAAGCCGAGCACCATAATCAATTGGCCTGTCCTGGCGACTTCAAGGGCCCCAACCAACATCAGCAGCGCATGTGCCGCACCGGTGTTCCCGCAATGACTCTCCAGAGTATCCGCAAGGGCCGCGGCCCTTATACCAAGTGTGCGCGCCAGCGCTTTCTGCTCGCTGGCACTGCCAACCGGACAACAAAAATGGTCAATACTCCCGGCATCGATATTACTGTTTTGTAACAGCGCGTTCACGGTGTCGGGTACGATTTTCATCAAACCTTCATCGCGTATCCAGCGCGCCTCCCAGTGATAGTCGAATTCCGACTCCGGAGTGCGGAAGTGATCGATAAAGTCTATCGAGCGGGTATGCGATCCAACCAGTTCAGCCACCACATCGCCCTCCCCCACGAGTACAGCAGCGGCACCGTCGCCATAGCTCATCTCTGCCGTGGAAGCGGCTTTGGTGCGGCGCTTGTCAGAGCCAATGACCAACCCCTGTTCACCCATTGCAGCGCCTTTCAGCGCAGCCATCAACGCCGACGTTCCCGCTCTTTGGGAGCCGGCGAGGTCAAAGGTTTGCAGATTCCGGTTCAGGCTCAACGCCTCGCCCACTAACACAGCATTCTGCCGATCAAGAAAAGGAAAGCTGGTGGACCCAAGATAAAGCCCCTCTATGCGGCTGCGGTCAACGCCCGCCAGGCAGGCCCGGGCCGCCTCAACCGCCATCGTATTGCTGTCCTCATCCCACGCACCCATAGTGCGCTCACCCTGGCCCAACCCACCCAGGGAAGGATCAAACCAACAGTGCGCGGCGGCGATAGATCTGCGCTGCAGACGCAACTGCGGCAAATAGGCCCCATACGCTAGTATGCCGACTGTCATTGCAGGCAACCCCCTGTTACTTTGATAGGAATCGAATTAATATATCGCAGGCTATAATTTAGCATGCTAAGTATATTGATACCATCTACACAGCAGTGCTGACGGGCGTTTTTTGACTACGCCATACTCGATCCAGACCCATACTATTCATTACTCAGGATAATGCCATGAAGCCACCACCTGCGATGATCGATTCTCTGCTGGACATCAATAACAAAGTTGCCACCCTGACACTCAATCGCAACGATGTCCGCAATGAACTGACCGGTACACAATTGGTGGCGGACATCTGCACTGCCGTGAACTGGATTAACACCACACCCGACATTGCAGTGCTGATCATCACCGGCGCCGGTAGCGCCTTTTGTGCCGGTGGCAATATCAAGGACATACGCGACAAAAAGGGCATGTTCGATGGCAACCCGGCTCTTATCAGCGACAACTATCGCTACAGCATCCAGCGCATGAGCCTGGCGATGCATAGCGCAGAAGTGCCAGTGATCGCCGCCGTCAACGGACCGGGCATTGGCGCGGGGTTTGATCTCGCCTGTATGTGCGATATCCGACTGGGCACCCCAGCTACCCGCTTTGGCGAGACCTTTATCAACCTTGGATTGATTCCCGGCGATGGCGGAGCCTGGTTCTTACAACGCCTGGTTGGCTACCAGCGCGCCGCCGAGCTGACCTTTTCCGGCAGGATAATCAATGCCGAGGAAGCACTGCAACTGGGCTTATTGCTGGAGATCGTCGAACCGGAAAAATTGCTGGACCGGGCAGGCGCGCTGGCCGCTGATTTTGCAGCCAAACCTCCCCAGGCCCTGCGTATGACAAAGCGCCTGATGAAAGCAGCGCAGCGGCTCGAATTAGGCGATTTACTCGACCTTAGCGCCAGCTACCAGGCCAATTGCCATTACACCGCCGATCACCAACGGGCGATGGATGCCATGCTGGATAAAACCGAGGCGATATTCAAGGGCGAGTAAGTATCCCCGGCAAAGCCGGGGCACCTGGGCTATCCGTCGATGGATCATAATTATAGGCTCCGTTGCGGCGATTGGCAGCGGACATGCCCCGCTCGCTCAAACTGCTGAGATATTCGCCGCGGAGCATGTCCGCTGCCACTCGCCTCTATCGCGCGCACGTCACAACGGTTGAGTTCACTCCGCCAGAGTCCCTCCGGGGATAAGGCCTGAAGAGCGAATATCCCAGCCGTCTGAGATTCAGGCCTTATCCCCGGAGGGACGGTTCGTGCGGGCCACTATTACGTGCATGCCACTACCAATAGATACCGGGCAGCCTGACCTTGCAATCAATGCACCAAACCCGCAAACTTTCGCGATGAAAATACTCCCCCGATTGGCCGTCGTACTAGCGGTATTGCTACTCTCTGTTTCCGCGTTCGCCGACAGCGATTATCCACCCAAGGTCAAAGCCATCGTCGAGCAGCGCTGCATGGTCTGTCATGGCTGCTACGACGCACCCTGTCAGTTGAAACTGGACGCCTGGGCCGGCGCGCAGCGGGGGGCCAGCAAAGCGATGGTCTACGACGGTGGACGCTTGGACGCCGCCGACCCGACCCGGCTGTTCGTGGATGCGCAGACGGTTGAGCAGTGGCGCACCAAGGGTTTCTTCCCGGTGCTGAATGAGCAGACACCCGACCAGGGTGTGCTGGCCCGCATGCTGGCATTGAAGCAGCAGCATCCGCTCCCCACTGGCCAACTGCTA
Organism: Haliea sp.; assembly: GCA_031431315.1. Classification (GTDB taxonomy): domain Bacteria; phylum Pseudomonadota; class Gammaproteobacteria; order Pseudomonadales; family Halieaceae; genus Marimicrobium. Next base: position 6,099 of record JANPDE010000257.1, on the reverse strand, counting down.
CCGGACACCATCACCCTGGGCATGGACCGCGAGCAGCAGTGCACCAAACCCGAGGACTTCGACAAATTTGCTGCAGACTATCCGCTGTGGGGTATGCCATATGGCCTGCCCGGCCTCAACAAGGAAGAGCATGTCACATTGACCAACTGGCTGGACCAAGGCGCTGTGGGTGTGCCGATCGCAGCGCCGCCTGTCCGTGAGACGACTGAAGTGCAGGACTGGGAAGCCTTTTTTAACGGCGACAGCCTGAAGCAGCAGCTGATGGCGCGCTACATGTACGAGCACCTGTTTATCGGCAACCTGTATTTTTCTGACCTCGGGGAGAACAGCCGCTACTACAATCTGGTGCGATCGCGTACGCCGCCCGGTCAGCCCATTGACATCATCGCCACCCGACTTCCCTATGATGATCCGGGCCAGGCTGCGTTTTACTATCGCCTGCAACCCCTGCGCACAGCTGTGCTGGACAAGCGGCATATGCCCTACGCATTGAATGCGGCGCGCATGCAGCGCTGGCAGTCGCTCTTTCTCGATCCGGACTACGACGTCACTGCCCTGCCCTCCTACGAGACGGATCTGGCCTCCAATCCCTTTGTTGCTTTTCGCGAACTGCCTGAGACCGCTCGCTATAAGTTCATGCTGGATGAAGCCCAGTTCACCATTATGGGTTTCATCAAGGGCCCGGTGTGCCGCGGCCAGGTGGCGCTGAACGTGATCGACGACCACTTCTGGGTGGCCTTCCTCAGCCCCGACCGGGAAAGCGCTTTGGACAGCGCCGAATTTCTGGCCCGCGAGAGCAAGAACCTGCGCCTGCCCAACGACAAAACCGATGGTGCGTTGATTTCCCTGATCGAGTGGCGCGGCTATTCCAGCGAACAGCTGAAATTCCTCAAGGCCAAATTTGAGTATATCCAGCAGGCCACCGGCCCTGACGGCACGAAAGTAGGTCTGGACCTGATCTGGGATGGCCACGGTCGCAACGATAACGCTGCGCTGACCGTGTTCCGGCACGAAGACAGTGCCTCGGTGGTCAAGGGGTTTGTTGGCCAGCAACCCAAAACTGCCTGGATCATCGACTATTCGCTGCTGGAGCGTATTCACTACCTGCTGGTGGCGGGCTTCGATGTCTTTGGCACCGTAGCGCACCAGCTTGAATCGCGCCTCTATATGGATTTCATGCGTATGGAAGGCGAGCAAAACTTTCTGACCTTCCTACCGCCGCAAGAGCGCATTGTCCTGCGCGATTTCTGGTATCGGGATGCCGAGGATGAGGCAAAGCAATTCGTGATGTCAGACGCCGTGGCCCTCGACCGCCCCGCCGATATTCAATACCAGACGACTGATCCCAAGCAGGAACTGCTGGGCATGCTGCAACAACGACTGCCTGGCGCTGCGGCCCATCGCTATCTGACTGGAGAACCACGCTTCGACAAACTGCAGACGCTACAGGGCCCACCATTCAGTCTGATGCCCGAGGTGTCATTTCTGAAAGTGCTCAGCGCTGATCAGCAGGAGCATATCTATACCATCGTGCACAATGACGGCTATTCCAATAATGCACAGGTATTCGAGCAAGCAAAGCGCCGTATCCCGCAAGAGGACTATCTGACCGTGGTCAAGGGTTTCATCGGCGCTTATCCCAACGCATTTTTCCAGGTGCAGGACCAGTATCTCGATAACTTCGTACAGGAGGTGCAGTCTATGCGCAGTGCAGCGGACTACACGAATCTGGTGTCACGTTACGGCGTGCGTCGCACCGAGGCCAAATTCTGGCCGCTGTCTGACTCATTGCACGCGCACTACCAGAAGTACTACCCACGCGAAGCAGGGCTATTCGACCTGAACAGGTATGAAAACAGGTAAGAGTGGCGGTCCGACGAAGTTCTGGCGGGACAAAAAAGGCGTCGTGCACCTTACTGCCATGCTCAAGGGCATGGCGTCGGCCAACCGGGTTGGCCCCACCTATGGCGTTTTAACTACCAGCCAGGATTTTTTCTGCCAGCGCTCAGTGGCGCCGTGCATCCCTGTGGTTTTGGTAGATTAAACTACGCACCAGTTTAGTTGCGGAAATCACTAGCCACGGCACTATGAAGAACAACACCAGCAAGAACAGCGCAAACTCAATGATCTGATAAATCATCTGCCTGACTCCTTAGGAGTAACCCCTGCACTGACAGAGGTTACGTAGGATTGGACCACAAAACACCGTCCGATATCCTTGCAAAATACCAATTTTTTCCCCCGAGCTACTGTTAGTATTTATGGCCCAGTATGGCCTAGGTGGTTGTTCCTATCCGCTGGTTGCCACTGCGCTGGCCGGAACAATGCCAAGATAAGGGCTAAACCTGTTCAGGTCGCGGCTTTGATCAAACCCATAATGCCGGTAAACGACATTTGTATGCCGATGCAAAACACCAGGAAAGACATCATGCGATTCATGACCTGGCTGCCGTTCGGTCCCATTCGCTTGACGAGCTTGCTGGCATTGAAAAAGCAGAAATAGGCTATGACCAGCACCACGACCAGGGACAGCGAGATGGCCAGCATTTCGGGTGAAAGCAGATTGTCCTTGGCCCGATGCACGTGGGCGCTCAGGGCGATCAATGTCGAGATGCCGCCCGGACCCAGGGTGAGCGGGAAGGACATGGGGTAAAAGATGCTGTCGTCGATTTTATTTGTGGGCACCACATCGTCACCGCTGTCTGCAGCGCTGTTCAACAAATTGAACCCGAGTATCGCGATGACAATGCCGCCCGCTGTCTGGGTCGCCGGAATGGACACGCCCATCAACTTCAGCACATAACTGCCCAGATGCAGCGCAACCAGGCCCATCACCAGGCAGATAGACACAATGCGCAGCACATAGCGTCTTCTTGCGGCATCATCGAGCTGGGAAAAATAAGGCTGGATTATGAATGCGGTACCAATCGGGTTTATCAGGGGGAAAAGAGAGCTGAATCCAAGCAGAAAAGTGGGTAGCAAATCTGACAGACCTGTACTCACACGTGAACTCCTGTATCTGTCATCCCTACTCCCACGGTGCGCTTATTCCACGCCCTTCACGCTACCACATCTCTTTACCACATCAAATCGTCGGGGATCTGGTAATCCGCGTAGGGGTCATCCTCATCCACAGCCGCCTGTTCATCGCGATTGAGTAACACGATGACATGTGCATCCCGCTGCATGATTTTTTCCGCCGCCGCAGCGGGCAATAACTCGTAGTCGTTGCCCAATTTTGCGATGGCCAGGCGCCCATTGATCAAATCCTTCTGCAACTGCTGAGTAACATAGATTTTCTTGATCGTGGTGCCATCCTTGAACTGGTAGGTAACATCGCCGCGCTCGCGCGCTATACGGTTCATCTGGATCAGTTGAATGATTTGGGCCTGTAGCGCCTTCCGGTCGGCCTCCGCCTGCTGCTGCCTGTTCAGCTGGCGGTCGCGTTCCGCTTTCTCTTGCAGGGCGCGCTTGGCCTGTTCCTTGTTTGCGTCGGGCTGCAGTTGGTCCTTCTGGCGACCCTTGGCGTCCCTGCGCTGTTCCTTGTTGAGTTGTTTGGCCTTCTTTTTATCGACGAGGCCGGCCTGGAGGAGTTGGTCTTGCAGGGATGCCATGGCATGGACCTATTGAGTGCCAGTTTGGCCGGCCATTATCGTTAATCGTATCCCTGCTGGCAAACTGGAGCCCAGCGTGCGACCCCGTGGCGCTAGCAGCGCGCCGCTAGCCGCGCGCCGCTTGCCGCGTGCAACTTCGATGATATGCTTGCCGCTTTTGCGGCGATAACTCCTGGTGTCTGCATTGAGTAAGAAAAAGCTATTCTGGTCTTTCGTCACGGTGGCGCTACTGGGCGTCGGCGCCCTCCAATTCGTTCCCGCGCCTGCGCTGGTCATCCCGGGCGCATTACCCGCGGATCAACGGGAAGCACATCGCCTGCTCAACTTTGAAGGTATCGCCAATTTTCGCGACCTCGGCGGCTATCCCACGGTTGATGGCCGGCAGGTCAAATGGGGCGTGCTATACCGTGCGGCCACACTCGCGGAACCCTCAAGAGCGGATTTACGCGGTCTTGAGAAACTCAGACTCGCTACCCTGATCGATTTCCGCTCCGCCGCCGAGAAGGAGCAGGAGCCTGATCAACTTCCAAACACGATGAATTTCAAGCTGGTGGAGATTCCGACGCTCGATGACGGTAACAAGGCCATGGTGGGCGAAATCATGGAACGCATCGATTCCGGGAATTTCGACGGCTTTGATCCCGACGCACTGATGCTGGAGGCCAATCGCCAGTTCGCCAGCACCTTTACACCGCAATTTCGGCAATTCATGCAGACTGTGCTGGACGCCGATGGTGCCCCCATTGCCTGGCACTGCAGCGCCGGCAAGGACCGCACCGGCTTTGCTGCCGCCATCCTGTTGCGCGTTCTTGGCGTGCCCCAGGACGTGGTCATGCAGGATTACATGGCCAGCAGGGAACACGCCCTGGACACGCGCAGGTCCCAGCTATTACTGCTGCGCGTGTTCAAGGGTGAGGAAGCCGTCGATAAACTGACTGTGCTGATGGGCGTGGAGGAAGCCTGGCTGAACGCGGCTTTCGAGCAGATTGACACCACCTGGGGCAGCTTTGATAACTACGTGCGCGACGGGCTGGGGCTGACCGAGGCCGATATTGCACAGCTGCGCGCCGCGCTGCTGAGCACTCCTGTCGCTACAGTGACGCAGTAAAAAGGAGTACAAAGTGAAAAGGTTTTTATTACTACTGATGGTACTGGGATTTGTTGCCTCTACCCGGGCTGAAGTCAAGGCAGTCATGGATCAATTGTTGGAGCAGGTATTCGTTCTCAAGCCATTCATTACTTCTGAAAGGAGTTTTAGCGATCCTGCGAACTCGGCTGAAATATCCGGCGCCTTGACAAAAATGGTAGCCCTCAGCAAAGAGGTAAATCACGAAGCGAGGATCAATAAGACCGGTTTTCAGGTTGCAGGGAATGTATTGACCGAACAACTCGAAGAAGTTGAAAACATCTTCAACAAGGGCAACAAGGGCTACGCATTTGACAATCTGAGATCAACTCTGGGTGTTTGCATGTCCTGTCACACACAGTTGCCCGCGGTATCTACAAAGTTCACGACTATGAATCAAACTCAGGCGCTTGCAAATGACTTTGAGGAGGCCGAATTTCTGTATTTGATTCGTAATTTCGATGATGCGCTGAAGAGGTATGCAGAACTGATCGCAGGGTATCCGCTCAACAAGGCCGAGATTGGCGATTTGGAGAAGGCCGTCTACCGACAAATTTTCTATTACGTGCGAGTCGCCCGGGACTTGCAGGGTCTCTCGGTCGTTTTGCAACGCGACAGCGCCAACCAGAATCTTCCAGAACACCTACAGAAGCAGATCAAAGGTTTTATCGCTGCGGTGAACGAGATAAAGGACGATAAATATCCTCACTTTACCGATGCGGAAAGTGACGCCTTACGAAAATATGCTGAAACTGCACTGAATGAAGAACTTGGCGGCGACTTCAGCCTGGATTCACCGCAAAATGTGATTGCAGCATTAACAGTTTCCAGCGTCCTGTACGAATATTTGAGTGCCTATCCGGAAACCCCGCTAAAGCCTGACATTTTGTATTGGCTGTCGTATGGCGAGCGTCGCTATCATTATCAGTCCATGCACTCGTTGCCCGATCTTTACCTCAAACAATGTGTTCTGGAATATCCGAAAAATCCGGTTGCGAAAAAGTGCTTTGTCGAATACGAAAAATTTATTACGGTAGGCTTTACAGGATCAAGCGGCACCCATATCCCGGCCGATATCGTGCAAGAGTTGACAATGATGCAGAACCTCATAAAAGCAAACTGAGGGGAATTGGGCCTGATTATTTTCTCTGGCCCGAATGGCTCTGACTTAAGCTGCTAGACCGGCGCCAAACCAAGTAGAACTTGTCGGGACACGCCTTAAAGCCGTCCATGTAGGCTCGCTTCAGCCATCCTTGGCCTCAGACGGTCCCGTCAAGTTCTACTTGGTTTGACGCCTATGTGTTTCTCTTCAGCTTAAGTAAGTCCCATTCTACTGGGACCCTAAATATTCTTGACGGG
>JANPDE010000256.1:0-12970 GCA_031431315.1 Haliea sp. | reverse complement strand
CGGCTGTGGATGATGAAACCGTCGAACAGCTCGACTGTGGGATGTATCGCATTCACATAGGTGGCCATGCGCCCCGCCGATTGCGATTCACCGACCGCTATCATTCGCTCTACGTGTAGCCCATCGAGGGGATCAATCCCTTGGGGATGGCGAACCGCCTGAGCGGCCTGGGAATAGATATCGTAGGAAAAACTGTCGCCGGGATGACTGAGGCTACCGTAGCGCTCGACATCAACAACCTTCAGTGACACATCGAAGGCAGCGCCACCTCCTTCAATGCCCATCTTTTGGGCGGAGACGCCCACCCACACATAGCCGCTGCGCACCAGTTCCGTGTGCATCTGCACCCAGTCGGGCGCGGCATCGACACCGCCGGACACGTTGAGCCATTCCACCATCACGGTGCCGTTGAAGTCGGCCGCATTTTCAGGTCGCAGCACGACGATGCGCGACTTGTACGGGGCGGTATCCGCCTTCTGCACCGACCATACGCCGTCCTGGGTCAATTCACCGTTGGCAATATAGGAGGTCGCCGTGCCAGAGATAAAATACTCGGTCTCCCGGTAGCCCACTTCCGACTCATCAAAATACACGCCGGCGTAAAAGGGCGTGCCTGGGGGGTAGTTCAGCAATTCGCTAATATCGAATTCCAAGCCGGGTCCCAGGACCAATTTGCAACAATCGGGACCACCGCCGCCCGTCACCGGTCCTTCCACCGTGGGGTTGTCCGGCTGCGGTTTCGTGCTGGGTATGTTCAACGATAAGCCGTTTGAGTCGCAGCCGGTGAGTGTCAGAAGTAGCGCGATCAGCGCTGTGCGCACGATGCGCGCAGCAAACGTCTCCAGAACTGGCATGGTTATTCTCCAGGGAATTGCGGATTCTCTTTATGGTTATGGCGCGGTCTATTACAGCCAACTAACTACCGATTGTCTAGTCTAATGCCTCACCCTTTCGAACGCGTTTCCCCGGCCTGGGGAAAAGGCGCGGCACCTGTTGCATGTATATCTTGTAGCGGTTGCCAAACTCGGTAACAAGGGCTTTTTCCTCGAAGTACAACCCGATGAACACGTAGGCGGTCATACCCAGGGTGAGCAGTAGTTGCCCCGCTGTCATGTAGGCCTGCAGCCACATACCCAGCAAGATACCGGTCTGGATCGGATGCCGCATGTGCCGGTAGAGAAAGGGCGTGACAAACTGCTTGTTACCAGAGGCCTTTCCGGACAGTGCCTCGAAGGGTTTTTTCAAGCCGAACAAATCGAAGTGGTTAATCTGGAAAGTAGCCCAGACGCTCACGCCCCAGCCGGCCAGTGACAGGACGCGCAGGGGCATTTGCAACGCATCAATATGCCATACAACTGCCGTGTTGCTCTGCCAGTACAGCGCAATCAGTATCATGCACAGCCCCGATGCCCAGACATAGGTCGAACGCTCAGCGCTCTCCGGCTGGACGCTGGCGAGCTTCGCCTTGAAGGCTGGCCGCGCCATGACCGAGTGCTGCACACCCCACAACAGCAGCAAGCCCAGGTTGATTAGCAATCCCTGCAGTAGCGGCACGGACGTGCCGGTGTTAACGGTAGCGGGGATCAAAAAATCCCCCTGGAACAGGATGAACCAGACCAGCCCGCCCATACCGATGGCGTAAGCAACCAATGCATACAAAAATACCAGTATTGGCATAGCTGCGCTCCTTGAGGTCATTGCTCGAAGTATTCGTCGCTACGCTTGACAGTATAGATCAATCGGGTGGGTGGTACCGCCCCGATTCACCCAATGGATTTAACATGGATTCTTGATCAGCACCCAGGCGCCAACACCGCTATGACCGGCCCGGGAGGTACCGAAGGCTGCGAATCTCATCATCTTTTGTCCAAAAACGCTTCAACCAGATTACGGATCACTTCCTCTTCGTCGGCGACGATGCGCAGCACGGGTTTGAAGCCGTCGGCGCCGATCCGGGTGGCGTTGGCCTGATTGGCTTCGGTGTCTAAAGCAAATCCCAGAAAGCCGAGTGGTTGGCAAATGCGTGCACGTATTTCGGATGCATGCTCGCCGATACCTCCGCTGAAAACCAGCGCATCGATACCGCCAGCCTTGGCGGCAAAAGCGCCGATGGCGGCGCGTACTTGACGGCAGAAGTAATCGACGGCGAATCGGGCCGCCTCACTGTGGCTCTCCAGCAGGCACTGCATCTCGCTACTCTCTCCACCTGACAGCGCGAGCAGTCCCATGCGGTGATAGACCAGATCGCGTAATGCTTCGTTGTCATAGTGCCCGGCCAATTCCAGTATCACGCCCGGATCGAGATCGCCGCTGCGGGTGCCCATTGGGATGCCGCCAGCCGGGGTGTAGCCCATGGTGGTATCCATCGATAGCAGTCCCTCCAGCAGGCACAGGCTGGCACCCGCACCGAGGTGGGCGACCACAATACGGCCCTGTGCAAGATCGCCCAGAAGCGACGGTAACTGTGAGGCGATGTAAGCGTAGTTGAGACCGTGAAACCCAAAACGGCGCATGCCAAGCTCCGCTGGTATTGGCAAACGGCGAGCCAGCTCCGGGAGAGTGTAGTGGAAGGCAGTATCGAAACACGCTATCTGCGGCGCGCCCAACCGCTTCCGGCACAGTTCCACTCCGAGCAGATTTCCCGGCATATGTAGCGGCGCGAGAAGTGTGATGCCGCGTAGCCGCTCGATCTCGGCCGCATCCAGGAGGCGCGCCCCGTCGGTTACCTCGCCGCCATGCACGAAGCGGTGACCGATCGCATCTGGTGCTACGCTACCGAGGTCTTTCAGCAGCCTGTCAAAGTCTTGCGCGTGATCGTGCGAAAAGCCATTCACAATAGTCTTATACTGCCAGTCGCGACGCGTCCCGTCCGCGTGAAACAGACTGGCCTTGAGACTGGACGAGCCACTGTTAAGCGTAAGAATTGTGCGGCTCACTGGAACCATTTCCAGTTGCGAATCTCGGGCATATCCTCGCCGTGTTGATGGATGTATTGCGTGTGCGCACTGAGCTTCTCGCACATACGTTGTTTGATGTGCGCGGCCTGTGCCTGCAACTCCGGTACCCGATTCGCGACGTCCATCACGAGATGAAAGCGGTCGAGGGAATTGAGCACCACCATGTCGAACGGCGTGGTGGTGGTGCCTTCCTCCTTGTAGCCGCGCACGTGTAGATTGCCGTGATTGGTGCGACGGTAAGTGAGGCGGTGAATCAGCCATGGGTAGCCGTGGTAGGCGAAGATGATTGGCCTGTCCCTGGTGAACAGCAAATCAAATTCCTGACTGGACAGCCCATGCGGATGTTCTTCCTGCGGTTGCAGCGTCATCAGGTCCACCACGTTGATGAAGCGGATTTTTAGCTCTGGCGCGAGTTGGCGCAGGAGGTCGATAGCCGCCAGCATTTCCAGTGTCGGTACGTCGCCCGCTGCCGCCAGCACCACGTCCGGTTCGCAGTCCTGATCGCTGCACGCCCACTCCCACATGCCGATGCCAGCACTGGCGTGGTTAATGGCTGCGTCCATATCCAGCCATTGCTGCTGTGGCTGCTTGCCGGCGACGATGACGTTGACCAGATTGCGGCTCCTCAGGCACCGATCGGCAATCACCAGCAGGGTGTTGGCATCTGGCGGCAGATAGACGCGGATGATGTTGGCCTTCTTATTCACCACGTGGTCGATGAAACCCGGGTCCTGATGCGAGAAGCCGTTATGATCCTGGCGCCAAACGTGGGAAGTGAGAAGGATGTTGAGCGAGGCGATTGGCCGTCGCCAGGGAATCTCGCTGCACACCTTGAGCCACTTGGCGTGCTGGTTGAACATTGAATCGACGATATGGATAAAGGCTTCGTAACAGGAAAAGAAGCCATGCCGTCCGGTGAGTAGATAGCCTTCGAGCCAGCCTTGGCAAGCGTGTTCGGAAAGCATTTCCATGACCCGGCCATCGGGGGCGAGGTGGTCGTCGGTAAGGTAGCGTTCGGCCATCCAGGTGCGGTTGGTCACTTCGAATAATGCTCCAAGGCGATTGGAAGCAGTCTCGTCCGGGCCGAATACGCGGAAATTGTCGGAGTTGTTCTTCATCACATCGCGCAGGAAGGTTCCCATCGTTCGGGTGGATTCTGCCACCGTGCCGCCGGGCTCGGGTACGGACTCCGCGTAGTCGCGGAAATCCGGCAAACGTAGATCGCGTAACAGCAGGCCCCCATTGGTGTGCGGATTGGCGCCCATACGACGCTCGCCACGCGGGGCAAGTTCAGCCAATTCAGGCTTGAGTGCGCCGTGGGCATCGAATAGTGCTTCCGGGCGGTAGGACCGCATCCAGTTTTCCAGCAAGCGCACGTGTTCCGGTTTGTCCATGTCGCTAAAAGGCACCTGATGGGAGCGCCAGGACCCTTCGGTTTGCTTGCCGTCCACGTCTTTTGGGCCGGTCCAGCCCTTGGGCGAGCGCAGCACGATCATTGGCCAGAGCGGACGGATCACTTCGCCATCCTCTCGCGCCTTGCGCTGGATCTCGCGTATCCCGGCGATGGCTGTATCGACGGTCGCTGCCATCACCTGGTGCATGGCTTCAGGCTGGTCGCCTTCAACGAAATACGGCTGATAACCATAGCCGAAGAACAGGCCTTCCAGTTCAGCTCGGCTGATGCGGGCAAGGATAGTTGGGTTGGCAATTTTGTAGCCATTCAGGTGCAGGATCGGCAACACCGCGCCGTCTGTGCGCGGATTCAAAAACTTGTTGGAATGCCAGGAGGTGGCTAACGGTCCGGTCTCTGCTTCACCATCGCCTACCACGCAACACGCAATCAGATCGGGGTTATCGAACACGGCGCCGTAGGCATGGAACAGGGCATAGCCCAACTCGCCACCCTCGTGGATAGAACCCGGAGTTTCCGGGGCGGCATGGCTGGGTATGCCGCCAGGGAAAGAAAACTGGCGAAACAGCTGCCGCATTCCTTCTTCATTCCGGGAGATAGCGGAATACAGTTCGCTGTAGCTGCCTTCAAGATAGGTGTTCGCCACCACCGCCGTGCCACCATGGCCGGGGCCGGCGACGAAAAACAGGTTGAGATCAAACTGCTTGATCACCCGGTTCATGTGTACATAAATGAAATTCAACCCCGGCGTGGTGCCCCAGTGACCCAGCAGACGCGGTTTGATGTGTGCCAGTTGCAGCGGCATTTTCAACAGCGGGTTGTCCATCAGGTAAATCTGCCCGACAGACAGATAGTTGGCGGCGCACCAGTAGGCGTTTATCCGCTGGAGTTCGCTGGGAGTTAGGGGGGAACCCGCCACAGTCTCGCTGTTCACTGTATATTGGTCCATTGCATTTCTCCTTGTCCCATTGATACGTGGTGTGGTGAGCAGATTCAAAGATTTGAACACAAAACGGAACTGTCCCTTCTTCCTAAGTCGGTCCTTAAGATTACCACCTAAGTTGGTGTCCGGACGTATTGAACCACTACAGTATTCGATGAGAGCGGTGGTGAAAGTGACGGCGGGCTGTCCTCCGGCATGGGCAAAATTCGGATGCTCGCGATGAACGAGTCCTTGCAGAAGAGCACCCTGAAGAGCGAATATCTTAGCCTTCAAGCGATCATGCTGCTCTTCCGCAAGGACGGCTCGCAGCCGCACAATCGTCCAGTCCGATCAATCATCAGTGGTGTTCGATGCGTCTAGTGAGGTTGCAATGGCAAAGCTGACATTTTTGGGTGCAGTAGAAGGTGTGACCGGATCTGCCTATCTGTTGGAAACGACTGGCACCATGCTGCTGCTTGACTGCGGTCTTTATCAGGGTCGGCGCGAAGAGGAGCAGGCAAATGAGGAACCCTTCCGGTTCGATGTTCAGGCACTGGACTGCGTGGTGTTATCCCACGCCCATTTAGACCACTCCGGACGGCTGCCGAAATTAAGCGCGGAGGAATTTTCGGGGCCAATATTCATGACGAAGCCGACCTGTGAGCTGCTGGAAGTGATGCTCAAGGATGCCGCTTCACTGCAACAGCGTGATATCGAATGGGAGAATAAGCGTCGTCGCCGATCCGGAAAGGAGGAAATCGAACCGTTGTATACGGTGGAAGACGTCGACACAACCCTGTCGCAATGTGTCGGTTTCAATTACGGACAGCGCAGGGCGGTTGCCGATAACGTTGATGTGTGTTTTCGCGATGCGGGACACATACTCGGTTCGGCGATTGTGGAAGTGTTTGTTATGGAGCAGGGTGCGGAAAAGAAACTCGTTTTTTCCGGCGATTTGGGCAATAGTTTTGCCGCCCTGCTCGAAGACCCCCAAATAGTGGAAAGTGCAGACGTCCTGCTGTTGGAATCTACTTACGGTGACCGTGATCATCGTCCTATGGACGAAGCCCTGGCGGAGATTGAACACATCTTAGACGAGGCCTCAGCGAACGGCGGTAATATTCTGATTCCCTCTTTCGCTGTGGGACGCTCTCAGGAAATTATTTTTCGGCTTGGTCAATTGTATCAGAAGGGTAAACTGAGGCAGCAAGCAGTCTATCTGGATAGTCCCATGGCCATTGCTGTCACCGAAATCTATCACCGCTACCAGAATGTTTACAACGCAGAAGACGCGCAGACGATTCATCATGGGAAAAGTAGCAGCTTGCATTCTTTCCTGCCGATCCTGCGCTACTCTACGACCACGGCCGAGTCCATGGCGCTGAACAGGATTGAGTCCGGGGCAATATTCATCGCGGGTAGCGGGATGTGCACCGGCGGTCGTATTCGACACCACTTCAAACACAATCTTTGGAAAGCTAATGCGCATGTCATCATTGTCGGTTTCCAGTCCATCGGCACGCCGGGGCGGGCGCTGGTTGATGGGGCCAAGTTTTTTCACATAGGCGGTGATGAAATATCGGTCCGCGCGACCATTCATACCATCGGTGGCTTTTCCGCGCATGCCAGTCAATCCCAGCTATTCAGCTGGCTCGACCATTTCAGGAAGCCCCATCCGAGACTCTTCCTCGTGCATGGAGAGAGTAACGCAAAAATGGCCTTCCAGAAATTCCTGACCAAACAGGGCTGGGCAGCTACTGTGCCTGGCAAAGGTGAAACAATCACATTCTGAACATTGGCATTATAAGCGACAGGACGATGACCCCATGGTGAAACGAGTGAAACGCGCAACGTCAGCTCCCGGTACGGGCGATCATGCCACGTCACCGGGCCTGAATGGCAAGACTGAACAGACCTGCTCTCCGTCGTATAAGTTGGCGTATACCGATGAAGATTTTATGTTGCGCGATGAATTGCTGTCGATCAGGTTGCAGCTGGAACTTCTAAAACCGGATATATTGCAGGATGAACACGGGATACATTCAACTGTCGTCATCTTTGGAAGTTCGCGCGTTCCGGATTTAGAGACTGCAACGGAGCAACTGCAACACTCAAGGGTGTGCGCAATGTCCACGCCCGATGACCCCGCCCTGGCTCGCAAGGTAAAGGTAGCTGAACGCATAGTTTATAGCAGTCGGTTTTATGATGAAGCCAGAAAACTGGCACAGCTGATCACCGCTGATGCGAAAAGTGGTAGCCAAACCGAGCTGGTCGTTATTACCGGGGGCGGGCCTGGGATAATGGAGGCAGCCAACCGCGGCGCCATGGATGCTGGTGGGGAAAGCATAGGCCTCAATATCGTGCTGCCGTTTGAGCAGAAGCCCAATCCCTATATCACGCCCGAACTCTGCTTCAAGTTCCACTATTTTGCGATTCGCAAAATGCATTTCCTCAAGCGCGCAAAAGCGCTAGTGGCCTGTCCAGGCGGATTCGGTACGTTGGATGAGTTGTTCGAGACTCTGACGCTGACCCAAACGCACAAAATAGCGCCGCTTCCGGTATTGCTAATGGGTCGAGAGTTCTGGGAGCGTATTATCAATTTTGACGCGCTTGTGGACGAAGGCATGATTGCAGAAGAAGACCTGTCACTTTTCCAGTTTGTCGAATCAGCGGAGGAGGCCTGGAGTATCATCAGGCAAGCCGACCTTGCGCGTTACTCCCAGGGTGAGTTGCCGTAACTCGCCGCTCAAATAGTCTGCTGCAAAGAGTATCGGACATACAAGCAGCTCAACCTGCCCCCGATAAATGTCGTTAAACGGCATCCATATTCTCCGGTACATTGATGTTGTACTCGGGGTCGAGCTTTCCCCCCGTAAAGATCACTCGCTTCCCTGATCCGAGGCTAGTCTTATCCCAGTCGATATAGTCGAGCCATTTGTGTCGATGGCGATCCGCAAAGTCCAGGAACAGGCGCTTCAACTTAATACTGCCCGCGTCTTCCAGTAGGGACTGTAACCGACGCGAACGCCGGTTAACGAGCCCCCTCATGAACATATCAATGGTGAAAAGATTCGTGCTGGGGAAGCTCGTCCAACATCTCAAGAATCCCCCGCTCAATGCCCAATATACTAATATTCATATTGATCTCCCATCCAAGGTTAAGGTCCTTCAGCTAGAATGCTAGACTCAAGGACCGCGCCGGACAGGCGGCGTGGGTGGGGATGGTTCATAACATTAGTACCGGCTGCCGATTGGCGGGTATCGTGGTATTTACAAGATTGAAGGCGAACGGGTAACGGTTCTTGTGTTGGATGGTGGCCCACGTGGGCGTATCTACAAATGAGTACACAGATCATTGAGAACAATGGCGTGCCCGAGTATGCGGTGGTGCCAATTGCCGACTACCGGGTGTTAATCGAAAAGGCTGAAATGCTGGACGATGTAGCGGCTTTTGATAAGGCCGAAGCCACGCTGGCGGCGGGCGAGGATAAACTGGTGCCGTCTGATATCGTTGATTCGTTGCTGGCCAATGTGAACGCGGTGAAAGTTTGGCGTGAGTATAGTGGCATATCACAGGCTACTCTGGCTGATGCTGAAGGCCTGTCACAGGCTTATATCGCGCAGATTGAGACCGGCAAGCGTGAAGGACGGATTGATGCCTACAGAGCTATTGCCAGCGTTCTGGAAGTCAATATAGATGACTTGGTGTAAAAGTCATAGAGGCCCGCACAAAGTCATGACATCGCAATTGCTGCTATGCGACACGCTGCTGGCGGCGCATGGTGTATTACATCGCGGGATCCAACACAGATCTGACGACCTGCGCGGCAATGGCTTCGCCTGTTCTGAAAATCCCCCTACTTGAAATGCCTGCATCCAGATTGGCGACGTCCAGTCAATCACCCCAGACGATACCCCATACAGTAAAATCCAAAGCACCGAAGCAGCCGGCGCTCTGGGACAGTCGAAATTTATTATCACAAACCAACCGACCTGCGGAGGTGCCATGAAAATACCGATCGTCGGTCGCAACGATCCCTGCCTCTGCTGGACGATGTAGTGGGGTTCCAACTCTCCGAGTTACCTTATATGGTAAGAAAACGCAAACGGGATGATGCTCTGGCCAAAAAATATAAGAAAAACAAGCGGCATATAGTGGAAAAAAATTTCTTTCCAAAATCCCGCTGCTCTGCCGGAATTGATCGCTGGATGGCTGCGGGGTGTGCTGAAATCGCGCTTGCATTGGATACTCATGGTGATGCTGTTGCATCCGGCTTCCTTAAGGTCCTTCAGCAGTGCAAGATGGTGGGTAGTCGGCGTATTTTGCCCCAAACTTTATGCACCAGAGTCAGATGGACTCATGGCTGACGGCAATACCCCGATCAGATAATATATCTTCGATATCGCGGTAGCTCAGATTGAAGCGAGCGATAGTAGAGCCAAACGGTGTAACTGATGATATCTGGCGGAAATCTATGGCGCTTGTAAGTATTCATTGGCCGAGTGTCGAATATCACCACTTAACTTGCCATTACCCTGCCGGATGGAGATCAAATATCGAGACGCGATTGAATATCATCTCCCGCGTCACGCTGGATACCGCTGAACGTAAGGCACTGATTTCTGCACTGTTTGTGCAGGTTTTTCACGCCGTCAGGGAGCTGCGCGATGAGCAGGGCAGCTTGCTGTTCCCGACCCCTGCAAGCCTGCATCCGCGGTTTGCCACGCCGGGTACGCCGCAGCTCCTCGCCGACTACGGTACGGATATCGGCGGATGGGCCAGGGGAAAATTCGCACAATGCGAGATGTAGAGGTTCTTGGTGAAAGCAACTAGCCGCAGGCATGTCGCCGTACTGGGAGCCGGCATCCTCGGTTCGTGCGTGGCGTTAATGCTGGCCCGCAGGGGCATCGACGTTGACCTGTTCGATTTGGAAAGTGCGCCGATGTGCGGCGCCAGCCGCTGGAATGAGGGCAAGATTCATCTCGGTTACCTGTACGGCGCGGACACTTCGCTGCAAACCGCCAAACACCTGATTCCGGGCGGGCTCGCCTTTGCCCCGCTGCTGCAACGCCTTATCGAGCAACCGGTGAGTGCGCACATGACCCAGTCGGACGATGTCTTTCTGATACACCGCGACTCCATCATCAGCGCCGAACAGGCCGCTCACTACTATCATCGCGTGAATGAACTTCTGCGCGACCACCCCGGCGCCTGCGACTACCTCGCGGATGTCCGTGGCGCCGCTACGCGGCCTTTGGCGCCCGCTGAATTGAGATCGATCGCTGATCCCGCTCTCGTGCAAGCAGGATTTTACGTGCCGGAGCGATCGGTGCAGACGAACTGGATTGCCGACCAGCTGTGCGCCGCACTGGCTGCGCAACCACATATTCGCCAGCGCATGAATACGCTTGTCACGGGGGTCGCACCGGTAGAGTCAGCGGCCGGGCCCTGGCGTGTTGTGGCGGCGGATGCAGAGGCCTCGTACGACTTTGTGGTCAACGCCCTGTGGCACGGCCGGATTGACATTGATCGCAGCGCCGGGATTGGACCGCCCGTGGAGTGGTCAAACCGCTACCGGCTGTCGCTGTTTGTGCAAACCCAAAAAGCCTTTGCCCTGTCCAGCGCAGTGCTGGCCGTAGGACCCTTTGGCGATGTAAAGAACTACAACGGCCGTGATTTCTATCTGTCCTGGTACCCTGCGGGATTGATGTCCGAAAGCGAAAATACGTCGCCGGATCTGCACCTGGCAGACAAGCTCAAGTTGGTAGCTGCGGGGAACGTCGACGCGAATAAAATCGTCGCCGGCATTCGCGCCGGTCTCAACAGCACGTTTCGTGGGATAGAGCCCATCCTACAGGACGCCAGCGCCCTCAGACTCGCGGGAGGATACGTCTTTGCGCAGGGGCGCGGCTCCCTTGCCAGTGTGACGTCAACACTTCACCGCAGGGACCGTTCCGGCGTCGTGCGATTGGGACACTACTATTCTATCGATACGGGCAAGTATTCGATCGCGCCATGGCTGGCGGATGCTGTGGTGCGAGAAATTGCCGGCGACTGAGCGGTTGCAGCGTGTTCAGGCAAGCGGCGCCGGAGCGCTGGTTGCCATGAGTTGCCAGACGGCGAAAGTTCGACTCCCTCCGGGCTGACATTGGAAGCCAACGCTGCGGCGCAGCCGGACCTCACATACAATCACTTTTCATAGTGATACCGGCATGAAATGATCGTGAGCTGACCGTCGTCAACGATGTAGACGAGCCGATTCGATTCATCGATTCTGCGGGACCAAAACTCGGACAAATTCTCCTTCAGAGGCTCGGGCTTGCCGGTCCCCTCGAATGGACTGCGTCTGGTATCGACAATCAATTTATTGATTCTGCGGAGCGTCCTCCTGTCCTGCCCCTGCCCCTGCCCCTGCCCCTGCCCCTGCCCCTGCCAATAGAGGTAATCCGACCAGGCTTCCTTCGTCCAGCACAGAAAATCAGTCATCAATCAGTTCACGTTTTACAGTTTTACCCGACTGATACTGTTTAATGGATTTGGCCAGGTGGGCCGCATTCGCGGGGCTTTTCAACAGGTGTACGGTTTCCATCAGGCTGTTGAATTGGTCAAGGGACATCACCACGGCATCATCCGCATCCCGACGGGAAATAATCGTATAGTCCCTGTCACTGGCGACGTCGTCCAGAACACTTTTCAGTCTATTCCGAGCGTCCGAAAAATTAATGACTTTCATGGCGTTGGCCCAACTTGTACAGTATACAGGACAAGTGTATACAGGTGCCGGAGGGTAATCAAGTTTTCGAACCCAGGTTATGCACTTGATTGATCCGCTGACGCTACTGCACTCTCAGCGCCAAGCCACTATACCGCCGTGTCCTGGATATTTTACTTGCCGCTTGTGAGCCGCCTGACTACTGTCGTGACACGATCAGCGTCTTGATGCAAAACGGCGCAAACAAAAAGCTGGACCAACGGTTCCAAGGAGAGGGAAAGCAGCATGACAAACCGTGATTCGGCGGTGATCGGCGCCAGAGTCTCTGGGTCGCCCGTATCTAGCGCAGAACACCGCAAAGTGATTTTTGCCTCGTCGCTGGGCACGGTGTTTGAGTGGTATGACTTTTATCTGTACGGCACTTTGGCCGTCTTTTTCGGCGCGCTGTTCTTTCCGCCGGGCAATGACACCGCGGCGCTGCTGGCTTCCCTGGCAACGTTTGGCGCGGGCTTCGCAGTGCGCCCATTTGGCGCCATTGTGTTTGGTCGCCTGGGTGATTTGGTCGGTCGAAAATATACCTTTCTGGTGACGATAGTGCTGATGGGTGTGGCCACGGCCGGGGTGGGTTTTTTGCCCACGTATGAAGCCATCGGTTGGGCCGCGCCAACCCTTTTGGTGTTGCTGCGCTTGATTCAGGGGCTGGCGCTCGGTGGCGAATACGGTGGCGCCGCGACCTATGTGGCAGAGCATGCACCGGCGCATCGCCGCGGGCAGGCGACCAGTTGGATTCAAACGACTGCCACACTGGGCTTCTTCCTGTCCCTGATTGTGATCCTGGGCTGTCGGCTCGCTATGGACGAGGTGAGCTTCAAGCAATGGGGTTGGCGCATCCCGTTTATTCTCTCGCTCGGCTTGCTGGGAGTATCGGTTTACATCCGCTTGCAGTTGAATGAATCGCCGCTGTTCA
>JANPDE010000255.1:0-2051 GCA_031431315.1 Haliea sp. | reverse complement strand
GTACGAAATCCAGCGGATCTGCCGCAGCATAGAGTCGCAGGTATAGCTCTTTGGGATCGAAATGCAGGTCCGCCAGCGCCGGGCCGTAGCCGTTGTAGTTGATATAGGTGCCCAGTGCTTCCAAAGAAGCCAGATCGGATTCAGAGATATCCAGGCCTTTGGAGAGCGTTAATGCCGTGTCTTTGAGATTGTCTCCAAACGCGCCGGTTACCGCCCAGTCGAGATGGCGGTTCTTGAGGTATCCATTGACGAGCACTGCGGTACAGACGTCGGGGGATTCATTGATTAGCGCCGTCAGGTTGGCATGCTGCGGTATGTCCCCAGGGAAATGATGATCCACATAAAAGACGGTGGCACTGCTGGCGAGTGCCTTATCCAGCGCTGTACGGTTCGTATCCATGGACACATCGAGGACAGTAATCTGGTCTCCCTTTTTAGCGTCCACTTTGGACAGCAGGTTGATATCCCGCTTGACGCCGGTGATCAGCACGGCCTCACGCGGCTCCGCCTTGCGCAACTGCAGCAGGGCGCAGATGCCGTCCGCGTCACCGTTAAAAATGTCGTAATTCATAGCATCACCAAGTGTATTTGTGCCGGGATTTGAGTCTGCCGAGCACTGTCTGTGCCGAGCCGTCTGTGCCGGGCCCGATCCGTGTTATTTATCCAGGGACTGATAGTAGTCCGATAGGATTTTCGCGACTTCCGGGCGGGAAAATTCCGGCGGCGGCGCAATGCCCTTGCCCAGCATTTCCCGCACCTTGGTGCCCGACAGCAGGACAAAGTCCTCGTCCGTGTGATCCGGTACATCGCACATCATCACCACCTTGTTCAGTTTCTTGCTATACGCGGTGTGATCGGCTTTGAATATCTGTAGTTCCAGTGCACCCTCGGGCACTTCCTCGTCGAAGATAGTCTGGGCGTCGAAACCGCCATAGTAGTCGCCTACCCCGGCGTGGTCGCGGCCCACTATCAGATGGCTACACCCGCTGTTCTGGCGGAATACCGCGTGCAACACGGCTTCGCGTGGACCGGCATAGAGCATGTCAAAGCCGTAGCCGGTCACCATCACCGTGTTCGGTGGAAAGTAGATCTCGACCATTTTGCGAATCGAGGCATCGCGCACGTCGGCGGGAATGTCGCCCGGTTTGAGCTGGCCAAGCAGCATGTGAATCAGTACACCATCAGCATCCAGCTTCTCCATGGCCATGCGGCACAATTCCTCGTGCGCCCGGTGCATCGGATTGCGGGTCTGGAAGGCGACGACTTTTTCCCAGCCGTGCTCGGCGATTTCGTGGCGAATTTCCACGGCGGTGCGGAAGGTATCGGGAAAATCAGTTTGGAAGTAGGAGAAGTTCAACACCTGGATGGGACCTGACAACAAGGTGCTACCGAGATTGGTGAAGGTTGCGACACCGGGGTGTTTTGGGTCCAGGGTGCGAAAAATCTTCTGCACCATGAAAGTCATCTGCTCGTCACTGACTTGCTCCACGGCATCCACTTCCATTACTGCCAGTATCGGGTGACCCTTTACATTCGGGTCGCGCAGGGCAATGCGCGTGCCAGCCTTCACGCCGGTCTCCGTGGTCAGGTTGACGATGGGCACGGGGAAAAACAGGCCGTCCACGGTGCGCATTTTTTCCGCGACACTCAGGGCGTCATGCAGATTCATATAGCCGGTCAGGGGGTTGAAATATCCGCCGCCGAGCATGACCGCGTTAGCGGCTGCTGCCGAGTTGAGCAGGAGCGACGGAAGTTTCTCTGCTTCCGCCAGCAGCGCGTTGCGTTTTTTAGTATCGTAGACAAAAAGCGGGTTGAGCTCATCAGAGCCGTGTGGCTTGATCATTCTATTCTCCTGGTTACTTGCTAATAATGCCGCGCTGACGCAGCGCGCTGAGAATTTCCTGTACCTCTTCCTGCAGGGTTTGTTGGTCAGAGTGCAAGTGAATTTCCGGGCTGGAAGGTTCCTCGTAGGGGTCATCGATCCCGGTAAAATTCTTGATCTCGCCAGCGCGGGCTTTTTTGTACAGGCCCTTCGGATCGCGACCTTCGGC
>JANPDE010000254.1:0-20905 GCA_031431315.1 Haliea sp. | reverse complement strand
AGGCGCGCGGCCTCGCGTGCCAAGCGGCGCGCGGACAACTGCGTATCTGGCGTCATCACCAGGGCCACACGATGCGGATTGTCCAACAGCAGCTGGCGGGCCAGCTGGCGAATATAGTTCGGGTCGCGAATCTTCTCCTGCAGGCCGGCGATCACGGGCTCCAGGTCGAGCACCGCAATGGGGTCGCTGTAATGCGTGGCACAGCCCAGGGCTTGTAAGATCAGTTGCAGGCCGTAAGGGTAGCCGTCGCCGGTAATTTCCCGCTGATGCAGTTCCAGTTGATGCAAGACCGCCTCCAGTCGCTCCTGACTGACCCCGTCGCTGGCGACCTGCTCGATCACCTCGAGCACCAGAGTTTCCAGGGCATCGGCGTGTTGTGCTTCGCTGCCCTCTATGCCACAGCAGAACACCAGTTCGCGCATGGAATCCTCCAATCCGCACAGCGGCGAGGGTGCCCTGCCCAGGTCGGTGGTTTCCAGTGCGAGTTGCAGCGGCGAGGCGCTATTGTCCAGCAGTACACTGGACAAGAGCTGGGCTTCCAGCAGTTGCTGAAGGTTGGCGCTCTCACCCAACATCCAGCCGATCACCAGGTGGGTCTTGTGCTCGGTGGTATCGCTTTCGTCGAAGACGTAGCTGTCCAGCACGCGCTGCGGTCGGGACAGGCGCTGTTCAGGCTGCACCTGTATGCGCTGTGCCAGTTTATCGAAATGGCGCAGGGCGTTCTCTTCAAACACGTCCTGATGTGCGCTGGCCGCAATATTGCCGAAGGTCATGAATATCGCGTTGCTGGGATGATAGTGGCTGCGGTAGAACGCCTGCAGCTGTTCGTAACTCAGGTCGGGGATATGCTCCGGGTCACCGCCGCTGTTGTAGTGATAAGTGCTGGTGGGGAACAGGTGCTCACACAGTTTGCTCCACAGCGCACTGCTGATGGAACTCATTGCCCCTTTCATCTCGTTGAACACCACGCCCTTGAAGACCAGTGCGCTGTCCGGGTTGCCGGATTCAGCGAATTCAACGCGGTGTCCTTCCTGGGCGAAGTCCAGGGGGTCCAGCCGTGAGAAAAACACGGCGTCCAGATAGACCTGCAGGAGATTGTCAAAATCCTTGCGATTCTGGCTGGCGAAAGGATAGGCCGTCCAATCGGAGCTGGTAAACGCGTTCATAAACGTGTTGAGGGAACGGCGCAGCATCATGAAAAACGGGTCGCGCACCGGGAAACGCACACTGCCGCACAGCGCCGTGTGCTCCAGTATATGCGCGACGCCGGTGGAATCGTGGGGCACCGTCCGCAGTGCTACCAGAAAGACATTCTCGCTATTTTCAGAGGCGAGGTGGTAGTGCACGGCTCCCGTCTTTTTGTGCTCATACTGCTCCACCCGTATGTTGAGCGACTCGATGCGCTGCTGGCGTATAGCCGCGAACGCGGGGTGGGCGGTGGGTAGGGCAGTGGGTAGGGCAGTGGATAGGGCAGTGACGCTTTGCTTCATACAGGATCTCTGACGATGGGAGAACAACACAAGGGCGCTATTCTAACGCGATTTCACCTCGCTTTGCTGGGTTTCGCTGACAGCGACAGGGTAGCAAATATCCGATCAAGTTTAGCGCCCATTGGGCAATGCTAAAGCAGGAGTGTTTTCATCGCGCTATTTGGCACCCTCCGCAGGGATGAGCTTCTCACCGCTCGCCGGCATGGTCTTGGTGGGCTCGCCGGTCAGGAGCCCCTGCTTCACGAGGAAGCGATCGGCGGCGATGAGGGTCACGGTTTGCCACGGTTCTTTGTTGAAGAAGTTGTGGGCCTGGCCCGGGGCGATTTGCAGGTCGGTAGTGGTATTGCCGAGGGTCTTGAGTTTGGCGTAAACCGTGTCCCAGTCTCCTTTAAAAATATCGCGATCGCCGAAGAAGACGACGGCGGGCGCGAGGTCTTTACCCAAAAATCGCAGCACATCCACTTCGGCGTCCATTTTGTCATAGGACGAGAAAGCGGGGTTGATCCAGAGATAGGCGACGACGCGGGTATCGATGTCCTTCGGGTCCGCGGGGTCATTAAGCCCGGGATTCAGCGTAGCGAGCGCGGAGATGTGTCCCCCCGCCGATCCGCCGCCGGTGATGATACGCTGCGGATCGATGCCGAGTTCCGGTGCCTTCTGTTTGAACCAGCGGATGGCACTCTTTGCGTCGGTGATGCACACGCGCTTCCTGGTTTCGCCCGCCGGCAGCCTGGCCGCGTCGTCCTTGCTCAGCATCTGATACTCCGCCGTGGCACAGACGAGTCCCCGACTGGCGAAATAAGCGCAGGCGAGGCGAAACTGCTGGAGAGAGCCGCTGCCCCATCCACCGCCGTGAAACAGGATAATCCCAGGCACCCTGTCCCTCGCCGTATAGTGATTCAACGGGAAGTAGATCTCCATCGTGCGCGGTTTCCCGGCAGACGTCTTGTAGGTGTAAGGCTTGCCCGCCGGAGCGTCGCCACCACTCGCCGCCTTGGCTTTTGCTTTGGGTTCAGCAGGCTTGTCGACGGCGCCTAAGGTCCCGACAAAGGCGAGCAGCAGAAGGCAGAAAATAACGTGTTTCTTTTTCGAGATGGGATGTTGGTCACACGTCACACCCAGCACCCACACAGCGCCGTGATATGCGCGACGCCGGTGGAGTCGTGGGGCACTGTCCGCAGCGCTACCAGAAAGACATTCTCGCTATTTTCAGAGGCGAGGTGGTAGTGCACGGCTCCCGTCTTTTTGTGCTCATACTGCTCCACCCTGATGTTGAGCGACTCGATGCGCTGCTGGCGTATAGCCGCGAACGCGGGGTGGGCGGTGGGTAGGGCAGTGGGTAGAGCAGTGACGCTTTGCTGCATACAGAATCCCTGACGATGGGAGAACCACGCAAGGGCACTATTCTAACGCGATTTCACCTCGCTTTGCTGGGTTTCGCTGGCAGCATTCACTGGTACCAGCTCGATGCGGTACATCCATGGCCAGCGTTTACCGGTGACCCAGATACCGCCATCCGCAGGGTCGCGGGCGATGCCGTTGAGCACATCGGTGCCCTGGCGATACTCTGCGGGCGGCAGCAGTCCGTGCAGGTCGATGCTGGCGGTGACCTCACCGGTGTCCGGATCGATAATGACAATGCGGTCACTCTGCCACACGTTGGCCCAGATCGCGCCATCCACCCATTCCAGCTCATTGAGCAACGCAACTGGCCGGCCCTGCTCGGTTACTGAGATAGTCCGCAGAACACGCGCCGTGTCGGGTGACATAAAGTACAGCTGGTCACTGCCATCACTGTAAATCAGGTCCGTGCCATTGTGGGTGAGGCCCCAGCCTTCGCCCGAAAGCGGCAGCGAGTGCAGGTACTTAAGGTCAGATTTGCGGTAGACGAGCATGGCCCGGTTACGCCACGTCAGTTGGAAGACATGGTCGCCAAACACGGTCAGGCCTTCAGCAAAGATCCCGGCATCGAGTGCGCGAGAGATATCCGCTCGCCCGTCGGCGAAATGGTAGCGCAGCAGTCGTGATTCGCCATAGTTGCCCGCGCTGACGTACAGGTAGCCGTCCAGGATTTCCAGGCCCTGCACAAAGTTTTCCCGCGCCTGTGGTTTTTGGTCGCTGACCCGCACCGCGTACTCTTGCACCGACCATGCTGCCATTGGCAGGCAGGCGCCGATGAACAGCAGAATACGCAGTAGGGCCATAGTCAGATCCGATTGCGCGCCAGGTCGCGGATGATGAAACGCGCCGGCGCCAGCGCGCGACACAGGGTGCGGCTGAGGGGTAACGGCTCGCCGCATATCATACTGGCAAGCAGCTCCGCTGCCAGGGGGGTGGAGGTCAGGCCGCGGGAGCCGTGCGCTGTGCTGAGGTAGAGCCCGGGCAGATAGGGGCCGCGGCTCGCCACCAACTGCCTGGCATTTTTGCGCAGTGGCCCGAATACGCGCAGGAATGCCGCCAGATCTGGCGCGGGGCCCACGGCGGGCAGGTAGTCGGGACTGGCGCAGCGAAAACCCACGCGCGCATCCAGTGCCTGGGTCTCAAGTGCCTCGAGAGCCTCCCGCCAGGCGGGTACGGCAGATGCCAGTTTGGCCAGGTTTTCACGAGTATCGCCGGAATGCGGCTCAGGATCGTCCACACCCATCGCAAAGGTGGCGCCAATGCTGTGACTGCCGGCACGCGCCGGTGCGATGTAACCGTCGTGGCGCAGGGCCGCGCGCAAGCCGTCGAAGGGGGGTCCTGCCGGCAATCGGGTGATTTGGCCGCGCACGGACTGCAGGGACAGCCACTGGAATTGTGGCAGCTGCGTTGTCCCGGTGCCTGTCGCCACAATCGCGCAGCTGGCCTGTGCCAGCGTGCGCCCGCCTGACAGCGCCTGCCACTGCGCTCCTTCGAGGCGCAGCGTCACGGTGCCGCTGTTCTGGCGTACCTGGATGCTGTCGTGCGCAAGCAGTGCGCGGCATACGGCCGCCGGGCGCAGCCAGCCAGAGCGCGGGTACCAGTAACCTGCACTGGGCTGGGCTATGCCCAGCACGGCCTGCGCCTGCCCGGCGTCCAGGACCTGCGCCAGTTCTTCCAGCCCGCGCAGGGCTGCTTGCAAGGCAGACATTTCTGCTGCGTTGTCACTCTGCTGAAAGCTGCCGCAGAGTTCACCGTCCAGCGGTTCAGAAAGCGCCCCGGCCCGGAACAGATTGCGGTAAAACGTCGTTGCAAATTGGAAACTCTGCAGAGCGAAATCCACCAGGGCGGAATGTTTGCGCGACAGGCGGGTGTACAACACGCCCTGCTCATTGCCGGATCCTGCGTTCGCCAGGGTCGCCTGTTCCAGCAGGGTCACCGCAATCCCCCGCCTGGCCAGGGCCGCTGCCGCCGCGCATCCGGCCAGCCCGCCCCCGACTACCAGAACATGTTCGGGGCGGGCTAACGCATGCGCGGGCAGGTCCCAGGGCGAGATATCGGTGCCGGGCGGCGAACTGTTCGCACTTTCCAGTATGCCGCGCAGGCATTCGCGCTTGCGGCCGTAACCCGGCACCTTGGTGACCCGGTAACCCGCGTCGACCAGGTGGCGGCGCACCTGGCCTGCAGCGGTAAATGTTGCGAAGGTAGCCGCCTGCCGGCTCAGTAGCGCGGTCGCGTGCAGCATGTGTTCAGTCCACATCGATTCATTACGCGATGGGGCGAAGCCGTCGAAATACCAGGCGTCGACCAGCAGTTCCCCGCGACCCGCCAGGTCCGCCAGGGCCTGCTCCGCGTCTTCCCACCATAAATCCAGCCTGACCCGGCCCTCGTCCAGCAGGATTCTGTGTTGTCCGGGCAGCAGCCCGGGGTAGGCATCCAGCAGCGGCCCGGCCAGCGCCGCCAGTGTGGGCCACCCGGTCAGGGCTGCGCGCAGATCGGTGTGAGTCAGCGGGTGTTTCTCGATCGCGAGATAATGTAGGTCTGGACGGGGCGCGGGGAGTTCCCGCCATGCCTGCCAGGTCAACAGGAAATTGAGACCGGTACCAAAACCCAGCTCGCCGATACAGAAATGCCGCCACGGGTGGTTGCTCCAGCGCTGCGGCAAGTCGTTGCCCTGTAGAAAAACATGGCGGCTTTCTTCCAGGCCATTGTCCTGCGAGTAGTACACATCGTCGAAGGTCGCAGAGAGGGGTGTGCCATTGGCGTTCCAGCGCACTGTGGCCGGCTGTAAGGGCCGCCACGGCAAATTGTCGCGCTTCATCCCGCTTTGGTCTTGATGTCCAGTTCGGCTGGCAACCAGGCGGGGATATGGGGATGGTCTGCCGCCAACAGGTCGTCAACGGCGAAAACGTGTAATTCCGGAGTGCCATCCATGGGGTGATACAGCGTGATGAGGTAGTCCCTCGCGGTGAATTGCTGCGGTAGCAGTACCTCCCACTGATTCGACAAAATGCTGAGGGTAGTGGTGCCGGGTTGTAAGCGTACCTTGGCGATATAGTGATTCTTCCCGACGGGCTTGAGGCTACGATTTTCACTGCTGACCAGGGTATCGAACAGCCGTGTTTTGATGATACAGATGGGGGCTATATCGCGTCGGCTCTCCGGTATGCGCGGATCCATCAGGCGTTGGCTGATATCGGCCAATGCGCTACTGCCCTCGGTGCCATTGAGACGAACCTTGTCCACGCTGAAGGGAATCTTGTCCAGGATTTCTGCATCGCGCCGTGACATTTCCCGTTTGGCCAGTTCGTCGTTGGTGGGCAGTACCTGGGCAGACTCCTGCAGTTCGGCATAGTAGCCTTCCAGCAACTGATGCAGGCGCTCCACATTACCGGCATCTGTCTCCTGCGTATAGTCAACGTTGTGGATACGCAGGGGTTTGCCTTCGGTCGCGTTGATCGGCTGCGACTCTAATTGAAGGTTCAGTGCTGTGTTGCTCGCGGGGATCGCTGCGGTCGTCGTAGTCCTGGATTTCGCGGCGATAATTTCCTGCTGCAGCAGCGTCACTTCCTGTTCGGTAACGACAATCAGTTGTTGCTTCAATGCTGCGGCGTCAACGGCGAGTGCTCTGACGGCTGGATTTGTGCTCTGTTCCGGTGGGGTACCATCGGTTTGCAGTATGTCCATCGACTTGCGGTATTGGTCCAACTGTGCTGTCAGCATCTGCCGTTTTTCAGTCAGGCCTTCCAGGCTGCTCGGCGCTTGCCCCATGACCTGATGCGAAAATACGATGATACAACCCAGCGCCAGGCCGCCGAGATGGCGTCCGCCTGTCACACTTGCTCTGCCAGATACATTACGCATCAATAAAACAGCTGTTGGTCCGGAAAATAATTCGATGGAGACGTGTTCGGATACTAGCAGATGAAATCCTGAGCCAGCCAGTGCGCAATGCCCATTTTGATGCTGTGCGGTGGGAATACCATGATATTCCGGAGCACGGCGGTCAGTGTCTCTTATACAGGCCAATCGCACGGCTCAATCCTCGATCCGCACCCGGGGCAAGTCGGGTCGCTCCAATAACAGTTTTTCCTGCGGCGCCATGACCTCGGCCGTGCCGGAAACGACTAATTTGCCATCCTGGTTGTAGACCTTGCAGTTCAGCGTGACCATGCGGCGCTGGTCTCTTTTGTCAGTGACTTCCAGATTGACCGTGAGGGTATCGTCGGCCTTGACTGGCAGGGAAAAGCGCAGCGATTGTCCCAGGTAAATAGTGCCCGGCCCCGGCAGTTTCATGGCAATGGCCGCCGAGACAATCGCGCCGCTCAGCATACCGTGAGCGATACAACCCTTGAACTGTGTGGTTGCTGCGTAAGCCGCGTCCAGGTGCACCGGATTCACATCCCCCGACACCGCAGCGAATAACGGGATATCCCGCGCCTCGATTTGCTTGGAATAGGTGGCCGTTTGCCCTATGGTTATCTCGTCGTAGGTATAATTGCTGATGTGTGCCATGTGCCAGGCCTCGCGTGGTAAAAATCCCGTGCAGCTTAACCGATTATCTCGCAACGCCGCGCAAAAAACTGAGTGACAGACCTGTTGCATGCAAGACCTTACCGAACCTGCCAGACCCGTTCCGTCTATCATTTACCCGCCGGAATTGCCCATCGCTGCCGCCCGGGTCGAGATTGCGTGCGCTATCGCTGCGCATCAGGTGGTAATCATTGCCGGAGAGACCGGTTCCGGTAAGACCACGCAGTTGCCGAAAATCTGCCTGGAAATGGGGCGTGGTGCCAGGCAGATGATCGGACACACCCAGCCGCGTCGCCTGGCGGCTCGCACAGTCGCCAGACGCATCGCACAGGAATTGGGTTCTGAAGTGGGTGGCGTGGTGGGCTATCAGGTGCGTTTCACGGACCGGGTCTCCGAGCAGACTGCCATTAAACTGATGACGGATGGCATTCTACTGGCGGAAATGCAGCACGACCGACTGCTGCGCAAGTACGACACGCTGATTATCGATGAGGCCCACGAACGCAGCCTCAATATTGATTTCCTGCTGGGCTACCTCAAACGCATCCTGCCGCAGCGGCCCGATTTGAAACTCATTGTGACCTCGGCCACCATCGATGTCGGCAGTTTTTCCCGGCACTTCAATGACGCGCCGATTATCGAAATAGCCGGCCGCACGTATCCGGTGGAAACACGGTATTTCGGTCGCGAGGCGGGACAGGAGGACGGGGTTGTCGCACAAATCGTCGCGCTGGTGGAGGACATCGAGGCGGGCCAGTTTGGTGCTCGTGGTGATGTGCTCGTCTTTCTACCGGGCGAACGGGACATACGGGAACTGGCCAAGGCCCTGCGGTACACCACCAGCGTGGAAACATTGCCGCTCTATGCCAGACTCAGCCAGGCGGACCAGAACAGGGTGTTCGACAGCGCGCGGCGCACCTCGGGTATCAGGGTGGTGCTGGCCACCAATGTGGCGGAAACCTCGGTGACGGTTCCAGGCATCCGCTACGTCATCGATCCGGGCGAGGCGCGCATCAGCCGTTACAGCCACCGTACGAAACTGCAGCGGCTGCCGATAGAGCCGGTGTCGCGGGCCAGCGCCGACCAGCGCAAAGGTCGCTGTGGCCGCATCGGTCCCGGTGTGTGTATCCGACTGTACAGCGAGGATGACTACCGCAATCGCCCGGAGTTCACCGAGCCAGAAATACAGCGCACTAGTCTGGCGGCAGTCGTGCTGCAGATGTTGACGCTGGGTCTGGGCAACGTGGAGCTATTTCCCTTTATCGATGCCCCCGATTCGCGCATGGTGCGCGACGGCTACAAATTGCTGGAGGAGCTCGGTGCGGTCAGTTCTGCGAGTGTGTTGACGCCCGTGGGAAAGCGTATGGCCCAGTTGCCGGTCGATCCGAGGCTGGCGCGCATGGTGCTGGCCGCCGCCGAACAGAGCTGCCTGCCGGAAATCCTGGTGATAACCAGTGCGCTGGCGGTACAGGATCCGCGCGAACGCCCGGCGGACAAGCAACAGCAGGCGGACCAGATGCACGCCCGTTTTCGGCATCCGCGCTCGGACTTCATGGCCTGGCTAAACCTTTGGCGCTATTACGAGGAGCAGCGCCAGGTTTTGAGCCAGAATCAATTGCGCAAATTGTGCCAGCGGGAGTTCCTGTCGTTCCTGCGCCTGCGGGAGTGGCGCGATATTCACACCCAACTCAGTATTGCCTGCCGCCAGCAGAAGCTGGTCGCGCGAAGCAGCCTGCCGGAGGAGGAAAACTACCAGGGCGTCCATACAGCACTGCTCAGCGGATTGTTGAGCAACATCGCCCAGCATACTGAGGGCAGGGATTACCTGGGCAGCCGCAATCGCAAACTGCAGATCTTTCCCGGTTCCGCGCAGGCGCGAAAATCACCGAAGTGGCTGGTGGCAGCCGAGATTGTTGAAACCTCGCGGGTCTTTGCCCGCGACGTGGCGGCGATTGATCCCGCGTGGGCATTGGCTATCAACCCGGGCCTGCTCAAACACCATTACTACGAGCCGCGCTGGCAATCGCGGCGGGGCCAGGTGGTGGCCTATGAAAGAATCAGCCTGTACGGCCTCACACTGGCGGACAAACGCGTGGTGCACTACGGGCCGCTGGCGCGCACCGAGAGCCGTGAACTGATGATCCGCGAAGGCCTGGTCGTAGGTAACTTCCACCGGCCACCGCAATTTTTGCAGCACAATCGACGCCTGGTACGGGAACTGGAGGAACTGGAGTCGCGTACACGGCGGCGCGATATTGTTGTGGATGAACAGGCGTTATTTGATTTCTACCACGAGCGTCTGCCGGACGATATGGTCACGGCAGCCAGCCTGCAATCATGGCTGAAGCGTAACCCGGACGCGGAGCGCAGCCTGTACATGACCCGTGAGGAATTGCTGGCGCGGGACCCTGGACCTGCGGTCGGCGAGCAATTCCCCGACCACCTGCTCTGGGAGGATATGCGCTTCAAGCTCAGCTACCAGTTCGAGCCCGGGCAGGTCGCGGACGGTATCTCCGTCACCATTCCAGTGGCGTTGCTGAACCGTACCCCGCGCTACCTGTTTGATTGGCTGGTGCCCGGCCTGCTGCGCGAAAAGTGCATACAGTTGGTAAAGGGTCTGCCCAAGGACAAGCGCAAACACCTGGTGCCCGTGCCGGATGTCGTCGATCGCGCGCTGGCGCAGTTGCAGCCGGACAATGTGGATTTGCTGGTTAGCCTGGCTGCTCGTCTGGCCGCGCTGGGAGGAATCGCACTGCAGCGCGATGATTTGGCCCAGGACAAACTCGATAATTATTATCGTATGAATGTGCGCGTCGTGGATGCCCAGGGTCGACTGCTGGCGCAGGGCCGCGATCTGGATGAACTGGTGCGGCGCTTTCGCGAGGACACACGCCGCAGTATCAGCGCCAACCAACAGGCATCTCCAGCGCGTGACAACATCATACGCTGGGATTTGGGCGATTTGCCCAGTGAGTGGCGCCTGCGCCAGGCCGGCGCGGATATCGTGGCCTACCCGGCCCTGGTGGACAGGGGCGAGACGGCGGCGATAACACTGTGTGATTATCCCGGCGAGGCGCGTGTGCAGCATCGCCAGGGGGTATTGCGCCTGCTGCGTCTCGGTGGGGCGCAACAGGTCAAGTACCTGCGCAAGCAATTGCTGCGCGGCAATGACTGCAACCTGGAGCTGGCCGCGGCCGCCCTGGAGCGCAGCACAATGGTGGAAGACCTGATCGATGCATCCTATATGCAGGCCGCAGGCCTCGATCAGGAGCTGCCCTATACCGACGCGGGTTTCAGCGCGGTGGCAATTACGAGCAAGACTTTGGTCATTGAGAGGGCCAATGACATTGAGGCGATTGTGCGCAATGTCGTGCGCCTGCTGGCAGACCTGCGACCGAAAATCCGCGCGCTGGAAGCGCTCAGGTGGTCCGCTACCCATGCGGATGTGAATGCACAATTGGCGCGCTTATTGGCAGAGTCGTTTCTACGCGATACGCCCGCGGAGTGGCTGGCGCAGTACCCGCGCTATCTGAAAGCGTTGCAGCAACGGGTCGCGCATGTCAGCGGGCAATCTGCCAAGGATGAAAAGTATACCCAGCTGCTGCAGGCGCTGGCGCAACCGCTGCTGGAGACTCTCGAGCAGCGCCCGGACGTGCTGCTGCTCAGCAGTGAGGCGGCAAGCTACCGCTGGATGCTGGAAGAATTGCGCGTGTCACTGTTCGCCCAGAACCTGGGCACTCGCCAGGCGGTATCGGAGAAAAGGCTGCGCGAACAGTGGGCAGCGGTCAGAGGTTGGCTGGATAGAAATCCGCACTAAATGACGGGAATTGGCGTTTTTTATTGCAACGATGTGCGGTAGTACATGGCGTCTGCTAATCTGTCTGCATTACCACGCACGCTGGCGCTCTTATCATGACAGCAGCGCTTGGGTAAACCAACAGAGTCTATCCTCACCTTTGGCGGGGAACAGGTCAGGGGGTTTATTGCACTCGCCGTGGTGCTTTTTTCGAGGCTGTAAAATTGGCTCCAAACTCCGGTTGATCCATGTGCAGCCAGCGCGTACCATGCTGTCTTCAAAATACTTGCCAACCATTTATGCCACACATCCTGCTACTTCTTTTGCTGGCGCTTCCAGGCATCTCGGCATGGAGCATGGAAGGCGAGACGAATATTGATCCCTGGGAGTCTATGAACCGCAGTATTTTTGCGTTCAACGAGACTCTGGACAAGTATATTCTGCTGCCAGCGGCCAAGGGTTATCGTTTTGTGATACCGGATCCCGCGGAACAGGGTGTCAGTAACTTTATTGCGAATATCTACGAATTCAATTCCGTAATGAATTCACTGCTACAGGGCCGCCCCGGAAATGCACTCCAAAGTGGGGGACGCTTCCTGGTAAACTCGACCGTGGGGCTGGCTGGCCTCATCGATGTCGCCACGCCCATGGGCATCGAACATAGCCCTGCAGATTTTGACCAGACCCTGTACACATGGGGAATAGAATCCGGCCCCTATCTCATGCTGCCCTTGTTCGGCCCGCACACAGTGCGCAGCAGCGCCGGATATTTCGTGGATACCTACACCTCCATCCCCGCTTTAATGGACGACCAGCGGTGGGCCTATCTCTTCTGGACTGTCGAGGCCCTCGATATCCGGGCCAACCTGATAAAGGCAGATGACCTGGTTACCGGCGATCGCTACATATTCATTCGCGATGCCTACTTGCAGCGGCGCGCATACTTCCTGAGCGGCGGCACCATCGAGGACAGCTTTTCAGCGCCGTACGAAGAGGATGAATACGAAGAGTTTTGAGCGCTTTCCGGTGGCCCGGTGCGGTGCCCGACCCCATTCGGTGGAGCCCTATCCGGCCGAGCCCTATCCGGTCGAGCCTGACCGGCCGTATAAAATTGTAAAATCCTGCCAAAGCGCAATAGCGTAGGTTGCCTGTGCCCTATGATGGGCGTACTGTCACGCCCTATACACCAGCAAAGCCTCCTATGATTGCTTCAAGCGGCAATATTCTCATTATTGATGATCACTCCGATCGCGCCGCCGCAATGGCCAGTTTTCTCTCCTCGTCCGGTTATCAAACGCAGGTAGTCACTGACGTCACCAACAGGACCTTCTCTTTAGGAGCGGATAGCGACCTGGACGTCATTTTGTGCGAAATGGATCTCAAGGATATTTACTGGGTTGATGCCCGTCTCGCCCTGCGGGATATTGAAGTACAGGTTCCGTCGATCATGTTCTGCAATGTCGCTGAAGTCGATCGCATGATGACCGCCCTGCGCCTGGGGGCCAGTGATTTTTTTTTACGACCCGTGGAAGACAAGGCGGCGCTTATTGGCTCCATTGAGCGCTGCATCCGCCAGCGCCGTTTGCGCAGGGAATTGCAGGAATCGCGACGCCGGCTGGAAGCAACGAATCAGGAATTGCGCGGTACGGTGAAAATGTTGGAGCAGGATCAACAGGCCGGGCGCCAGGTTCAACTGCGCATGTTGCCGGTCACGCCGCTGGTATTAAATGACTACACGTTTAGCCATACCGTTATTCCCTCGCTCTACCTCAGTGGCGATTTTACCGATTACTTCACCGTGGGTAAGAACCACGTTATTTTTTTTATGGCTGACGTATCGGGTCACGGCAGTTCCTCAGCATTTGCGACAGTGCTGCTGAAAAACTTGTTTGCACGTAAGCGTTCCGATTACTCGCGTCGCAATGACAGCACCATCATGCATCCGGTGGCGATGCTACAGCATGTCAACCAGGAACTGCTGGATCTCAGTGTGGACAAATTCGCCACCATGGTGGTTGGCCTGCTGGATATGCAGAAAAATACTCTGCGTTACAGTGTTGCCGGGCACCTGCCCTTGCCGGTGCTGGTCTCTGATACTGGCGCCCGCTACCTGGAAGGCGAGGGCTCCACCGTGGGAATAATGGAGCAAGCCACGTATGAGGAACACCTCATCGAGCTGCCGGACAAGTTCATGCTGGCGCTGTTCTCTGATGGGATTCTCGAGATCCTGCCGCCGAAAAGTCTCCTCGATAAGGAAGAATATTTCCTCAGTGTGTTTGGACAGACTAAAGATTCACCCGAGAAACTGGTGACGCATCTAGGCCTGAATCGTATAGAGACGGCCCCGGACGACATCGCGGCATTGTTTGTCAGTAAGCGAGGCTAACATGCAGCAGGGACGCATACTCGCAGCCAGCCAGCACGGAGCCTACGTCATCCGCCTGGTGGGTGATGTGCGCCTCACGCTTAGCACCACCATAGACGATTTTTTTCAGCGTATGTTCGAAGACCCGGATTTCGTGAGTGTCTGGGTTGATCTGTGTGAAGTGGAAGGTATTGACAGCACTACATTGGGGCTGTTGGCCAAGCTGGCCTTGAAGGTCAAGGAGAAGTTTGGCTTTGAGCCGGCAATTTACTCTCGCGATCCTGGCATTAACCGCCTGTTAAGGAGTATGGCCTTCAACCGCTTGTTCGAGCTGCATGAAGAGTCCTGCAGCAATCCCGATAACATTTCCGAGATTCCCAGTGTAAGAGGCAGTGAAGAGTCAGTGAAGCTAAAGGTGATCGAGGCCCACCGGGTATTGATGGGAATCTCGGATGAGAATCGTGAGCGCTTCAAGGACCTGCTGACTGTCCTGGAGCGCAGTTGAGTTTGTTTTTCGCCGTCAGCTTGCACTGAATGTAGTCCCTGTGCGGGACAAAAATCAGTTCCGCGACCTGCCGAATAAGGTGTTCCTCGTATTTGTCCAGATTGCCGTCGGCATAAGCGACCAGCCACATTGCACTGATCAGCTGTAGCTTATGGTCCGTGTTGCAGTGGGCGTTGATCACGAGGGTAAACTCGTGCAGTGAGGTGGCTGCCTCGACAGTCTGCTGGGCGGCGCTTACCAGCTCGTGGACCTCGTCCTGCGCCAACTGCAGTGATGTGGTGAGAATCTGGGCCAGTTTGGCCAACTCATTGACGTCCTGGGTGAAATCAGCGCGGGCCGTCTCAACGAGCAGAACCGCAGCGGCCAGGCGCAAATCATGTTGCTGTGATTCTTCACTTTCCCGTGGGCGGTGCTCAAACAGCGCTTTTAGTCGCTGAATCATCGTGCGGCCACCAATTGTTCCAGTTTTACCTGGTCGGCGACAAAATTGCGGATTCCTTCCGCGAGTTTTTCGGTGGCCATTGCATCATCATTGAGGTTGTAGCGAAACTCCGCCTCTGATGGGCTCATCTTGGCATGACTGGTAATGGCGGTGTCGGCGTCAAGCCGCCGCGGCATTGGGGCTTCGTCCGCTTCCAGTTCCGCAAGCAGGACGGGACTGATTGTCAGGCGGTCACAGCCCGCCAGCGCTTCAATTTCAGCGGTGTTGCGGAAACTGGCCCCCATCACGACTGTGCGGTATCCATGGTGTTTGTAGTAGTTGTAGATGCTGGTCACGGATTGTACCCCCGGGTCATCCCAACCATGTTGAATCACCAGGTCTGTATTGGCCTTGTACCAATCCAGTATGCGACCCACAAAGGGTGAGATCAAAAATACACCGGCGTCGGCGCAGGCAACGGCCTGGTCAAAACTGAACAGCAGGGTAAGGTTGCAATTGATCCCCTCCTGTTCGAGTTGCCGGGCAGCGCAAATACCTTCCCAAGTGGATGCAAGCTTGATCAGGATGCGGTCGCGGCCGACCCCGGCTGTCTCATACAGGGCGACCAGCTTGCGCGCTCGGGCTATCGACGCCTTGCTATCAAAGGACAGGCGCGCGTCCACCTCGGTAGAAACGCGTCCAGGAATAATGCCAAGAATTTCGGCGCCGACAGCCACCGCAAAACGGTCACAGCAGTTGGCCATTTGCTCGCTGTCCGTTCCACCCACGCCCCTGGCCCAGGCGCGGGAATCATCCAGAAGCGGTCCGTACTGAGGCAGGGCTGCCGCCTTGAGCAGCAACGAGGGGTTGGTGGTGGCGTCAATGGGTGCAAAGCGCCTGATGGCGTCGATGTCGCCAGTATCGGCGACCACCGTGGTCATTGCTTTGAGTTGGTCAAGTTTGTTGGTCATGGCTGGGGCTTACCAATGCGTGGGCCTCGGTGAGTACTTCAATGCCCGCCTCTTTCCTGTAGGCATTTTCACTCAGGTGGCGCCTGAATTTCCTGGCACCCGGAACGCCCTGGTACAGGCCAAGGATATGGCGAGTGATATGGTTTAGCGGCGCACCGCGAGCGAGCTGTCGCTCAGCGTAAGGGAGCAGGGCAGCAATGACATCATCTCGGGATTCAGCAGCGTTGTCCATCCCGAACAGCACTTCATCCACTTTTGCCAACAGCCAGGGATTTTGGTAAGCCTCCCTGCCCAGCATGACGCCGTCGACCTGCTGCAGGTGGGCCTGGCACTCCTCGAGTGTCTGGATACCGCCATTGAGCACGATCGTAAGTTGTGGAAAATCTTGTTTTAATTGGTAGACCCAGGCGTAGTTGAGCGGCGGTATCTCCCGGTTCTCTTTCGGCGATAGCCCCTGTAGCCAGGCTTTGCGCGCATGCACAATAAAGACGGAACAGCCTGCCGCCGCCACAGGACCGACGAAGCCAAGCAGTTCATTGTAGGTCTCCATGTGGTCGATGCCGATGCGGTGCTTCACGGTCACCGGGAGGTCACAACTATCTACCATGGCCTTTACACAGTCGGCGACCAGGTCCGGTGTGGCCATCAGGCAGGCACCGAACCTGCCCGACTGTACGCGATCCGAGGGACAGCCACAGTTGAGGTTGACCTCGCTGTAGCCCCATTCCTGCGCCCATTGGGCGCAGCGCGCGAGTTCAACCGGATCGCTACCCCCTAATTGCAGGGCCACCGGGTGTTCCTCGCTGTTGAAATGCAGGAAGCGCTCCCGGTCCCCGTGAACGAGGGCGCCAGTGGTGACCATTTCTGTGTACAGCAAGGCTTGCCTGGTCAGCAGCCGCCAGAAAAACCGGCAGTTGTGATCAGACCAGTCCATCATGGGCGCGATGGAAAATAACCTGTTGATAGTCAAGGGTGCGTTGTCTCTGGATTCCATTTAATTATTATAATTCAATATGTTATAGAGATATACCGATCATATGCAGGCGTGCCGCAGTGCATAGATATAAACACTAGACCAGATTTTGATTTGTGTTGGAGGCGCAATGGATTGGCTTGCGGCTACAGATTGTCGATGTATTGAGAGTTTTGCGGAGAGGCGCAGCGCTGGCCTGATAGCAGAAAGTCGTTCGCTTGCCGTCATCGACGAACTGCGCCGGCAGATGACCGATGCCACCGTGCGCACGCCTTCTCGCGCGGGGGCGCGCAAGATGCAGCGGCTCGGTTTTCGCG
This sequence comes from Haliea sp., assembly GCA_031431315.1. Taxonomy (GTDB): domain Bacteria; phylum Pseudomonadota; class Gammaproteobacteria; order Pseudomonadales; family Halieaceae; genus Marimicrobium. The sequence continues at coordinate 4,136 of JANPDE010000254.1, read as the reverse complement.
CCCCGTCCGATCTATCTGGGTTGAGGTTTTTAATCTGGCCACAAATCTCCACGCTAATTTTCAAGACCTTCTTCACAGTTTTCTCATGGAATCTGGTAATAGTCCGCAATTGAATTGACCCGGGCTGCGATCTTGCGGTACCCATTGGAAAACGCACGGGAATGGAGGGGGTTATGCATTCCGGGATCGGGGTTATCAGAACGGGTGACGTGTCACTGTCGGAATATTTTCGGGAGCAACTCGCGATCCACGCACAGGAGCTCGAACCCCAACCCCGGGAAGATACCCGTTGGTACCTTGGCAATATGCTGGTGCGCTTCTGTCGCAGCCAGGATTTTTTCGCTTTCGAGGATGGCCGTTCCGCCCTTCGACCACTCGCCCTGCTCTACGGCGATGCGCTGGAGGCACGCAACGAGTACGAGCGCTGTCAGTTAATGCAACAACTCGGAGATTTGTCGCTGTTCCTCGGTGCGCTGTTTCCGAAACACTATACCCGTCGCGGCCTTCGGCAGGACTACCTCGTCGGCATGGGTGGCGGCGCCTATGACTACCTGGCCGGTAATGCCCGCCAGGGGCGCCACGTTTTCTCGGAATTGGCCGGTGCGTTCAGCGTGATGCTGGCATTGGTAGCAAATGCCTGCAGCGCCGATCGGGAATCGGTGAACGATGACTTACTGGCCCTCGATGAGCGCTTGCGGATGGCGCGCGACGCCCACACTCATCGCCGGTTAGAGGCTGTGGGAAGCTATCCCACAGCGGACGACCGTCTACACTGAGCGCCTGCGTTACTCAGACCTCAATCAGCACTGCACCCGCCTGCCCACCGCCTGCGCACATCGCCGCAATACCAAATCCACCGCCGCGCCGGCGCAGGTCATTGCACAGCGTGGTGAGCATGCGCGCACCGGAAGCGCCAATCGGATGACCGATCGAACAGCCGCTGCCGGAGATGTTCACGGTATCCTCGTCGAGACCCAACACGCGGCAGGCGCCGAGAGGAACAGAAGCAAAGGCCTCATTGATCTCCCAAAGCCGCACATCTTTCAATGCAACGTTCGTGCGGGCCAACAGCTTCTCCACCACCGCAGGAACGGCAAGGCCCGTTCTGGCTGGCTCAATGCCAATCGCCGTCCAGCCGCGAATTGTCGCCATGATGTTTGCGCCGCTGGATCGGGCGATTTCGTCAGTAGTGAGAACGAGCGCCGCAGCCCCATCGTTGGCGCCGCTCGAATTGCCGGCCGTGATCGAAAAGCCTTCGATCTCGGGATGTAGCACTTTAAGCGACGCAAGCCTTTCCATATTGGTATCGCGTCGTGCGTGTTCGTCGACGTTGAACGCCACCTCCTCACCTCGCGCGTTGCGAACCATTACGGGAACGATTTCAGCGATGAAATTACCGGCATCAATCGCCGTGATGGCGCGTTGATGAGAGCGCAGCGCCCAGGCGTCCTGCTCGGCGCGCGTCAGGCCGAGAGCCTTTGCCGCGTTCCAACCGACGGTGATGGACATATCACGGTTGGGCGCATCCACACTCTCCGGGTGGCTGGGCGGAATCCACCAATCCTGGAATTCCTGCGTTGCAGGGTCGCGCTGCTGCATGCGCGGCATGAACGAGCTGGAGTTGACTCCGCCCGCGACCACCACCCGTTCCATGCCGGCGAGAATGGCTCCGGCGGCAACGCCGACTGCAGAAAGCCCTCCCGCGCAGTGGCGATTCACTGCCATGCCAGCAGCGTGCAACATGCCTAGCTCAACCGCGGCGTAGCGGGCAATGGCACCGCCGCCCGCCAGGGACTCCGCCATGACCACGTCGTCAATTCGATCCGGTGCGAAACCCGAGCGCTCCACGGCTGCGCGGATCGCGGTCGCTGCGAGGACTTCGGGTGGCGTATTGGCGAGCGACCCCTTGCGCGCGGTGCCTACTGCAGTGCGCACGGCGCTGGTGATGACGACTGATGACATGGGTTTCTCCTTTTAATTTAGAGCGGCCAGGTAGTCAGCAGCGTGCGCAGGCTGCTGATCAGGGCCAGGGGTTGGTCGATAAGCACGTGGTGTGCGGCGTTGGGAATGCACACGACCGGTGTGCCGTCCGGAAATATAGTCGCCGATGAAATCGTTCCCGCAATCCTGCGGCGGTGACAGCCGGAAGCGCGCCAATCCCTCGGCGAGACTGCCAAATAGAATGTGATCCTTGTGCGACTTGGGCGCGCCGATGCGGCCCCAAGTCAGCAGTTCAAGATTGGCCCCGCCCGAGCGAAAGAATGTGCGTTCCGGTTGGTTCTCAAGGGCTTCTTCGAACCATCTAGGTGCGGGAGGTCGCTGGCCTTGATAGGCCGCGAGGAAACGGATGGGTTGGGACTGTGAATTCATGTAAATGGTTAGCTACTTAAAATGGGTTGTTGCGAGCCGGATTTCTACAGGAACTCTAAACGAATCAGTCCTTGCGATATACCCTTGTCCATTGCGACAATCTTTTTTAGCTCAATTAGTATAATGTTTGTAGCGGGTGAATGGGGCACAGCGACGGGGAGTCCGACGCGCTTTTCCGGACCGCTGTGCGCCGCTGCCTGCAGGCGAATGTGCGGACGCAACCCCGTCCTCAAAAATGTTCTCATCAGAAGCCTAGAAGGCAGACGCCCTGGACCTGCTCAACCTCACGGCACCAGAATCGCTGGCCTTCGCCTGCTAGGATGCGGCACCAGCGAGGTGCTTCGCAGTATGATTGCGGAGAAGCAGCTCGGATTGCCGCGCACGCGGTGACGACAGCAGGCCTCGCAGGGGTTTTCACATGTAGGCAGGGACCAGGGTAATGAGTGAGTATCAAGGTAAAACGGTTGTCATCACTGGCGCGGCCTCCGGCCTTGGAGCAGCGATCGCTGATGTATTCGCCGGCGCAGGGGCGCGGCTCGCCCTGTTCGATATCGACGGCGCGCGCGTCGAGGCGAAAGCGTCAGAATTGCGGGGGAAGGGTGTGGACGTTATCGCCGCACCTGTCGATGTGGCGAACAAAGCCTCGCTGGCAGCCGCCGCCGACGCGGTTGAAGCACGATTTGGCGACTGTGACGTGCTGTGCGCCAATGTCGGTGTGCAGCAGTTCGGCGCCATCGACAAGCTCACCGCACAGGATTGGTCCTGGGTTCTCGCGGTCAATGTCACGGGTGTGATCGACACCGTCGCAAGCTTCCTCCCCCTGCTGCGCAGCGCGCGTGGCGACCGACATATCGTGATCACGGCGTCAGCCAGTTACTTTACCCCGGGTGTGCGCATGGCGGCCTACGTTACCTCGAAGTACGCTGTGGTGGGGTACGGCGAAGTATTGCGGCAGGAACTGGCCGGGGAGGGCATCAATGTGTCGTTGTTATTCCCGGCAGGCATGAATACGCGGCACCTGGAGAGCAGCGTCGCGGCTCGGCCTGCAGAGCTCGGGGAATCCAGGCTGGATCGCGCCGATATTGAAGCGATGATGGCCAGCGCCGATATGACGGTGGAGAATCACCTGGCAACAGCGGAACACGCGGTGCGCAACCTGCTCGGGGAGCTGCGCGCGAAACAGCCGTACATCATTACCCATGGCGAGTACAAGGCGCAGGTTGAAGCCTGGCAGCGCACGGTGCTCGCTGCCTTCGACCGCATGCTGGCCAATCCATGACTGCAAAAAAAGAGTAAAGGAATCAACGCGAGGAACACCGATGGCACTTGACCCGCTGCAAACACTTATTGACATCGAAGCAATCCGCCAACTGAAGGCGCGCTATTTCCGCTTCCTCGATACCAAGGACTGGGACGGATGGGCCAGCGTGTTCGAACCCGAATTCGAACATGAAATGGTGGCCGAGCAAATTCAACACAAGGGGCCATGCGAGGACTTCGTCAAGTTCGTATCCAAAGCGCTCACCGGTGTGATAACCGTCCATCATGGGCACAACCCGGAAATCGAGCTGACCTCGCCCACGACGGCAAAGGCCATTTGGCCCTTCGTCGACAGGCTCAAGCCCGGTCCCGATGCACCACCAAACGCGCCGACACTGGTGGGTTACGGACACTACCATGAAACTTATGTCAAATCGGCGGCAGGGTGGAGAATCAAAACGCAGCGCGTTACCCGATTGCGCCTGGATTTTGGCGTCGACGCGTAG
>JANPDE010000253.1:0-1874 GCA_031431315.1 Haliea sp. | reverse complement strand
GCAAATAAAATGCCATGTTCTCTGCAAGCACCTGGCGCAGGTCCGAAGGCATGACGATCTGGGAGATCGAGCCGAGGCTCAGGGCCTCGTTCGGATTCATCAATTCCCTGGTGTAACGTTGCGCCAGCAGGGCCTCCTCGGATTTGACCCAATCCCCGACCAGCTGCTGTGCGGCATCGACGGCCTGTGCAGCGGTCAAACCCGCCTTGACCTGGGCCTCGGTCTCGGCTTTCAGCTTGCCTGCGACCGCGCCACGGATTTTGCGCAATTCATCCTTGTAGACGTACTCCACGCCGGCGGGACCCATCACCGCTACGCGCGTGGTGGGCAGGGCGACGACAAAATCGGCCCCCACGGGAATACTGTTAAACGAGGCATAGGCGCCCCCGAAGGCATTGCGCACCAGCACCAGGAAGCGCGGTGTGCGCAGGTCCACGATGGCATCCAGCATGGCACGCCCCGCCTGCACGATACCGCCTCTCTCCTGCTCCCTGCCCGGCAGGAAACCGGTCGTGTCCTCGAGGAAAATAACAGGAATGTTGTACAGGTTGCAAAAGCGAATGAACCGGGCGTTCTTGTATGCTGCGGCGATATCTACTTGTCCCGAGGCTACAGCCGAATTATTGGCGACAAAGCCGACCACATTGCCACCCATGCGACCCAGGGCGGTAATGGTATTGCGCGCCCGCTCCGGCTGAATCTCCAGGAAATCGCCGTGATCACACAGTTGTTGAATCAGGATGGTGATGTCGATGGGAGTGTTAAAGCCGGTCGGTGAGTTGAAGGCTTTTTTCAGCAGTAAATCAATATCCCAGGTTTTTCGGTCTGTTGGGTCGGAGCTGGCCTGGAAAGGCGCGAGTTCGCCGTTATAGCTCGGCAAATAATCCAGTAGCGCCCGAACTTTGCGCAAGGCCGAGACCTCGTCCTTGACCACAAAGTCCGTGACACCACTTTGGCTGTGCACACCGGGCCCGCCCAATTCATCGGGCGTGACATCCTCACCGAGCACAGTCTTGACCACGCCAGGGCCGGTCAGGCCGAAGAACGTCTCGTTAGGCTGGATCAGGAAACTGCCCTGGCGCGGCAGGTAGGAGCCGCCACCCGCATTGAAGCCGAACATGCACATGATGCTGGGCACGATGCCGCTGATGCGGCGCAGCGCGGCAAACGCCTCGGCGTAGCCGTCGAGTCCCCCGACACCGGCCGGTATATAGGCGCCAGCACTGTCGTTAATGCCCACCACGGGAATGCGCTGTTTCGCCGCCAACTGAAAGAGACGGGCGAGTTTGGCGCCGTTCGTCGCGTCCATGGAACCCGCGCGAACGGTAAAATCATGCCCATAGAGCGCGACATCCCGCCCGTTCACCTTGATGATTGCAGTAACCAGCGACGCACCATCCAGGTTGGGGCCCCAGTTCTGGTACAGCACCGTGGGCTTGTCGTCACTGAGGTAACGGATGCGCTCCCAGATGGTCATCCGATTTTTCTGGTGCTGGCGCTGTATATTCTTGACGCCCGCTGTTTCAAAGGGACGCTGCTGCAGTTCCCAGCCCGCCTTCAGGGACTCTTCATAGACACCGGGCACAGAGGCAATCTGGCCGGGAACCCGGAACTCGGGCTCGGCATTTTCTACAAAAGGATTGTCCAGCGATGCGATCAGAGTGCTACTGTTGTTGTTTGTCATATTCCTTGATCCAAAAGCGCCCCGCGAAGAAGCGAGGGAGGGTCCGCATGACCTCCGCTGGAGGCCTGGTGGTTGCAAGTCATGGCAGTCGGGCTTAGGATGCAAATCTGCCAAAAATTCGGCCTGCTACAGTAATTTGCCAGGCCTGCAAAGTCAATTCGACCGGCGCCACAAATCTGGTCTTTTCAAC
>JANPDE010000252.1:0-2908 GCA_031431315.1 Haliea sp. | reverse complement strand
AAATAATCCATGCGGGTTTTGAAACCCCGCGCTGGATCCAGTTCTTTTACCACCTGCGCCGGACTCCCGGCCACCACGACATTGGCCGGCACATCGCGGGTGACCACCGCGCGCGCCGCCACCACACTGTTGTCGCCTATCGTCACGCCCTTGAGCACCGTGCAGTGATCGCCCAGCCAGACGTTGTTGCCGATGCGCACCGGGGTGGGGCGATCATCCCGTACCATGCGATCATAGATAGTGTGCCAATCTGAATCGGTGACATACGCGCCGTTGGCCAGCATCACACCATCGCCGAGGATTATTTCATCGCTGGCGCTGAGCCTGGAACCCGGACTCATCAGGCAACAATCGCCGATCACCACGCGGCCCGCGCCGACGCCGCGCCCCCAGACTCCTACTTCAACTCTATTGCCCGGCTCACCAATCGCGGTAAAACATTTGCCAATGCGGATATTGTTGCCCGATAGATGCACATACCAGGGCTTCATGATGGTGTGGTAGGGCCCGAGGGACACACACTCGGGTCGCAGGAAGTACTCCGCATACCAGTACCTGAACTTCAAATAGCCTTTCTTCACCCAGTAGGGTCGCAGATCGTCGCGCATGTTTCGCCTTATGTCGTGATCTCAACATGCGCATTCTGCGGCATCACGCCGTGACGGAATAGGCCTGATAGGCTAAAGTGCTCCCTGCAACGGGAGGTATACCCCATGTCTTCAACCCCTACCCATTCAATGTGGGAGCGGATTCGCCTGGAAGCCGCCAAGCACGCGCGCGAAGAGCCTATTCTGGCGAGTTTCCTGCATGCCACCATCCTCAATCACGCGCGAATGGAACTGGCCCTGAGTTTTCACCTGGCCAGCCAATTGGATAGCCCCACTGCATCCTCGCTACTACTGCGCGAAGTGCTCCAGGAAGCATTTGAGAGTGATTCCTCGATTTGCCAGGCGATGCGAACAGATTTGCAAGCCGTGATGGACCGGGATTCCGCGTGTCACGAATACTACATTCCCTTCCTCTACTTCAAGGGCTTCCACGCCCTGCAGACTTACCGCGTGGCCCACTGGTTGTGGACGAAGGGGCGGGAATCCCTGGCGCTGTTTTTCCAGAACCGCATGTCGGCGGAGTTTGGCGTTGATATTCACCCGGCGGCCCGCCTGGGCCAGGGCATTATGCTGGATCACGCGACCGGAGTAGTTATCGGCGAAACCGCCGTGGTCGGCAATAATGTTTCCATCCTGCAATCAGTGACCCTCGGGGGTACCGGCAAGGAAGAAGGCGATCGCCACCCCAAAATCGGCGACGGTGTGCTGATCAGTGCCGGGGCCAAGATCCTCGGCAATATCCGGGTCGGCGAGGGCGCCAAGGTCGGAGCGGGCAGTGTGGTGCTGGAAGATGTACCTGCTCACACTACCGTAGCCGGAGTGCCGGCTAAAATCGTGGGGCGGCCCTCATCCGATCAACCTGCACTGGAAATGGAACACGACTTCTGCTGCGACGAAGCGGCGGCACAACAGGAAGCCTCCTAACGCCCCACCGGATCGAGGGTCAGCCCGACAGGTGATATTGGGGCGACAGCTCCTGTACCGCGTCCACGAAAGCCGTGACATGATCCGGATTCACTCCGGGGGTGATACCGTGACCGAGATTGAACACGTGGCCGCTGCCGTGACCATACGCCGCCAGAATTGACTCCACCTCACTGCGAATGCGCGCAGGTTTAGCGAATAACATGCTCGGGTCCATGTTGCCCTGCACGGCGACCCGATCGCCGACCAGTGCGCGCGCCCCGCGGATGTCCGTTGTCCAGTCGATTCCCACAGCCTGGGCGCCGCAATCGGCGATCGCTTGCAGCCACTGGCCACCGCCTTTGGTAAAGACGATCACCGGCACCACGCGCCCGTCCGCTTCCGTCGGCAGGCCGGCAATCACCCGTTGCATATAATCCAGGGAGAACTCCTGGTAACCGGCAGCACTGAGGCTGCCACCCCAGGTATCAAAGATTTGCAGCGCCTGGGCCCCTGCGCGCACCTGGGCTGACAGGTAATCCGTCACCGCATCCGCCAGCAGTGTCAGTAACTGGTGCATCAGTTCAGGCTGATTGTAGGCCATGGTTTTCACATGGGCGAAGTCGCGAGATGAACCGCCTTCCACCATATAGGTGGCCAAGGTCCACGGACTGCCGGAAAAACCGATCAGGGGCACGCTCCCGTTCAACTCCCTGCGGATGGTGCGCACCGCCTGCATGACATAGCCCAGATCATCCTCGGCCCGGATACGATGCAAGCCCGCCAGGTCGGCCTCAGTGCGCACCGTTTTGCGAAAGCGCGGGCCTTCGGCTTCTTCGAAATACAGTCCCAGGCCGAGGGCGTCGGGCACCGTCAAAATATCGGAAAACAATATGGCCGCGTCCATCCGATAGCGGCGCAGCGGCTGCAGGGTCACCTCGCAGGCGAGCTCTGCGTTTTTGCACAAATCCAGGAACGAGCCCGCGCGCTCGCGGGTGGCGCGGTACTCGGGCAGGTAACGACCCGCCTGGCGCATCATCCATACCGGGGTGCGGTCAACACGCTGGCGCAAGAGAGCGCGCAGGAAGCGGTCGTTCTTGAGTTCAGTCATCGGATGCTCCTGCGGATGTTGCCTGTTCACTGTAACAAATCTCGCAGTTCCTTCTCGGTCGCATCGTCGACGATGCAGGCTGTCCCGATGCCCCGGAGCAGGATGAGACGCAGCCGTCCATCAACAGCCTTTTTGTCGCGGGACATCAGCGCCATGAAAGTTGCAGCGTCCATGTCCTCGGGAATGTGCACCGGCAGGTGCATGCCCAATAACAATTCGCGGAAATCATCCACTTCTTTTACAGCGATCCAGCCGCGCCGGGCGGACAGCTCCAGCGCCAGCAGCA
>JANPDE010000251.1:0-7453 GCA_031431315.1 Haliea sp. | reverse complement strand
TGCCACCGCCATCATGGCCGCTGAAGACCGGGTGCATATCCTGGTCAACAACGCGGGTGCCACCTGGGGTGCGGATGTGGACGTGTTTCCCGAAAGTGGCTGGGACAAAACCATGGACCTCAACGTGAAGTCCATGTTTTTTTTGATCCAGCAATTGTTGCCAGCGCTGCGCGCCGCGGGTACGGTTGAAGACCCCGCACGGGTGATTAATATTGGCTCGATCAATGGCATCACCCATCCGCACATGAAAAACTACGCCTACTCCGCGAGCAAGGCTGCGGTGCACCACCTGACGCGGCATCTTGGAGCCGACCTCGCTCCCCAGGGTATTAATGTCAACGGCATAGCACCGGGTTTCTTTCCCAGCAAAATGACCGCCCATTTGCTGGAACACGAGGCCGAGATGGCCACAACCTTTCCCCGCGGTCGCCTGGGCAATGCCGAGGATGCGGCGGGCACGGCTATTTACCTGTGTGCGCGCGCGTCAGCCTGGCTGACCGGCCACACCATTGTGTTGGATGGGGGAGCCGTGGCTGCGGCATAACGCGGAGCTTTGTTTGATGGATGAGCTGACCTATACGCCGCTAGGATTTGGCATCACCTGTATCGACGCCGCCTACGTGCAACACGGCATGGCCTGCTTTTACCTGCTGGAGGAGGGCGGCGAGTGCGCCGTGCTGGAGACCGGCACCTGCCACAGCGTTCCCGCGCTTGAACGACTGCTGCGTGAACGCGGCATTGCGCCCGAGCAAGTGCGTTATATCATTCCGACGCATGTACACCTGGATCATGCCGGGGGTGCGGGAGCGATGATGGCAAAGTTTCCCGCCGCGCAGTTGCTGATTCACCCACGCGGGGCCCGGCACATGGCTGATCCGGAACGCCTGGTTGCGGGCGCCGTGGCAGTCTACGGGCAGGAGCTCTTCCAGCAGTTGTACGGCTCGATTATACCGGTTGATCCAAACCGTATGCGGCAGATGGACGATGGCGCGACCGTGTCCCTGGCGGGCCGGCAACTGGTTTTTCGCCACACGCGCGGCCATGCAGAACACCACTTCTGTGTTTGGGATGAGGCAAGCAGAGGTTGGTTCAGTGGTGACATGTTCGGCGTATCCTATCCGTGGTGCCGCTTTTCCGCGGGAGACTTTGTCCTGCCCTCCACCACGCCCAGCCAGTTTGATCCACAGGCCTATCTCGCATCGCTGGAGTTGTTGAGCAGCTTTGCGCCACAGCGCATGTACCTGACCCATTACGGTGCGCTGGAGTATTCCGCCGCGCTGGTACAATTGCTGGCGCACCAGATTAACGCCTATTGCGAAATCGCCACCGCCGAACCGATGCATGTCGGACGACTGGAGCAACGCCTGAGCGATTTCTCGCTGGCGCTGTTGCACCAGTTCGGTGCATCAATCGATGAGGCCGAATTGCGTAGGCGTCTCGCATTCGACATGCAGCTCAATGCGCAGGGATTACACGTGTGGCAGCAGCGCGAAACCGGCGCATGAACTGTACTCCCTGGGGAGTTGCATCGCTCCTTCGGGTTTATCCGCCACTGGATTTTTTTTGCGACAAGCCTGCGAATGTGCTTTACTCTTAGCCTCGAATGGCCTTCTGATCATCTTTGCAAACAACTCACAGTCGGTGGTCCAGTGTTCGCGGATACGTGTGAGGCGATTTAAAAAACGATTCACTCCAGGAGAATACTATGATCAAGCAACATTTTCGAAGCTTCATGATGGCTGTGCCGCTGGCGGTACTGGCGGCCTGTAGTAGCACCCCCACTTACACACCCGTAGCGACCAAAGCCGATGCGCTTGATCCTGCCGGCTACACCAGGAAGGTTGATAACTTCGTCGTACTGCTGGATACCTCCGGCTCGATGAAGACTGAAGATACGGGGCGGCCCCGCATTCAAACCGCCCAGGACGTGGTGGCCAGCTTCAACAGCGTCGTCCCACCACTTGATTACAAGGCGGGCATGGTGACGTTTGGCAAGGGTACCACCGGTTTCTGCACAGGCTACGGTGTCGCCAACACCGTAGTCGACCTGGCACCCTATAACTCGGCGAATTTCGCACAGGCACTGGGTTCCATAGGGTGCGCCGCCAGCACCACGCCGTATGCAGCGGCGGTCGACACAGCAACGGGCATGCTGGTGGAGGAGACAGGCCCCATCGCAGTGTTCGTTGTCAGCGACTTCAACTACAACTGGCACGATCCTGCCGCGGTGGAATCCGCCCTCGCGGACCTCAAAGCACAGCACCCGGGTAAGGTCTGCGTGCACATCATCCAGATCGGTGAGGACAACGCCAATATCGCCGGCCTCACCGATACCGCCGGCTGCGATAGCACGGTAAAAGCCGCGGACCTGGCCACTGGCGCAGCGATGTCCGATTACGTCGTCAAGACTTTGCTGACACCGCTCGACCAACCCCTGCAGTATGAGAAGCACACGGTCTCCGCGCAGGCACTGTTTGACTTTGACAAATACGTGCTGAAACCGCAGGGCATAGCAGAACTGCGAGCGCTGGGCGCCAATATCAGGAGCCAGGGTCTGAAAGTGAAAGACATCAATGTGATCGGCCACACTGATAGCGTCGGCTCTGATGCCTACAACATGGCGCTCTCAGAGCGACGTGCGCTTGCTGTCAGGAATTTCCTGGTCAGCGAAGGCGTTAGCAGCAGCATCATTGATGTCAGTGGCATGGGTAAACGCGACCCAGTAGCCAGCAACGACACTGCAGAAGGCCGTGCGTTGAACCGTCGTGTCGAAGTCCATGTAGGCACCGCTCGTCCCACCAAGTGAGCAGCGGCTGCTGCTGACTGATCCACCCGATCTACTGCCTGGTCACAGGCAGTAGATCTACAGTTCCTGGTTTGGATTGATGCCAAACAGGATCAGGCTGAGGACGGGCTAACGTTCTTGAGCGCCCGAATATCCAACAACATTCACTGCCCGGCTGCTGGCAACAGGTTGCCGGAGTTGATCATGTCTGCCGTTAACAAGGCGCTGCAGTCGCGAATAACGGACCATGACGCAAGCGCCTCTGACAGTGCGATGGCCGCCTCCCGGGCCGCCGGTAGCCAGTGTGGCGGCCCGTGTGGCGGCCCGTGTGGAGAAGGGTCGCTCGTATTTGCGATAGAGGCCGTGAGTGCGGCTTGCGCCTGCACGGCAGTTTTCTCCAGGAACGATTGCCACCCGGGATGATTCAACGCGCGGGATGTTGCCAGGCGTGATTCCACGGTGGCCAGTGTGCCTGCACAGTCGTTGGCCAATTCGACGTCACAGAGTGCGAGCAGGGTATCGGCGGAGGATTCCCCCAGTCCCCGAATCTCGGCTGCCAGTGCGGCAAGCCGGGACTCCACGCGGGTGTTGTTGCGCGTATCGATTTTCCCGCGCAGATAGCGAGACAGGGTGCCAAGGCCGATCTGTGGGGCGAAAGGCTGGGAGGTTTTTCGTTCCGAGCGATCATCAAGCGGCAGGTGGGGCACTGCCCAATCGCAATGGAAGACGGCGGAATGCGGATGCAGGTAGGCGGTCATGCTGGCAAAAAGATCATCTTCGCCTCGCAGGATAGGCGCGTAGGGCGGTAACAGCTGACTGTTGTCCAGGCCTGTCAATTGCGACATATCGCCGCGCAGCGAGACTGTGGGGTGGGTGTGGCCCAGCCAGCACCAGCGATTTTCCGGCAGCGCCTGCGTATCAGTGCTGCTTGCCAATAGACGTTGGATGGATTCTTCACCGAGCTTTGCGACCCACCTGGCGCCGGCAGTGCCGGGGTCACCTGCACTGCCGCATTGTGTTACCAACACGGGCGATGTGCCGTCGAGCACGCCCAACAGGTTGCCATTGCACTGGTTGAGGGCGGTTGGTTCCAGCGCCCCCCCGTGCAGTGTCGACAGTACCGCTGCGAGTGGTTTGCCCAGTGTCTCCGCCTGCCTGGCCAGCGGATCAAAATCACACCATGCACTGCGCTGCAATAGCTCGGGTGCGGAGGAATAAAACCATGCTTCGCGCGTTTCATCGTTGCTGAAGGCGATACCGGGCTGAGTCTTTGGCGGGCGCACCGCACGGCACACAATGTCGTCATCCAGCACAATAGCGCGATAGCCCACGGACAATAGCAGGGCCAGATTGCGAGACAAGCCGTAGGTGGGTTGCGCGGTCCAGCGTGCGCGATCAATTAAAAAGCGCAGGCCGCGCTCCTGTGCCGGCAGCGCCTCAATCAGTTGAGCCAGCAAACGGGCGGCTGCATCGGCGCCGAAATACTGCATGGATTTGGCACTGGTACGATTAAAGTTCGCAACCAGTTGCTGATTTTGCAATGCATTGCTGGCAAGACGCGAATCGTCGATGAGAACAAGCTGGTCATGTCGTGACAGGGTGCAACTGGCGAGCATGCTTTCCAGTAATCGAGCAATGGCCTGCGGTCTGTCACAGGTGATAATGAAGACGCGCGTGGGAGCGACATGTATCTCGGCGGGTGCGGAATTGAGGCGAGCGGCCGTCGCAGCGCTGCTTACCAAGATGCCGGCGTCCCTGGCGGATTCCAATACCTGCAGCACGTCTGCATGCTGCTGGCGCAGCATGGGGATGGTGGCGCACAGCCGGACTGTGTGATCGGACAGGGAAGCGAAACTGGTGCAGTGTGTCAGTGCATTGCCGACCTCCCGTGTCACCACCATTTTTTTTCGGTTGCGCAGATTGATGATCAACACCGTTCGGTCATTGATGACCACTTGCTCGCAATCGGCGTAGGCAAATGTGCGCTCGTCCGTGGTGTTTATTGGCGCGGGGTCGGCTGGCCGGGTACTCGCACCGAGCTGGAAGGAATATGACACATTGATATTGTCGGTCACGGGGGGCTCTCATTATTCGGGTTGTGCTGCGGCTCTGGCGAGCAGGTCTGGTAATAGGCTGTCGACGGGGTGCCCGTAATAGTGTTTGCCGGATTATCGCAGGTCAAACCGGATGGGGCTACTACTCTCGATGCGTCACCCTTCATGTGAACTGGGCAAGTGCTTCATCCAGCGTCGAACAGAAGGTGGTCACGCCCTCAATGGGTTGAATGTTGGCGCGAGCAAGTGTTTTTAGCGGTTGGAATTGCAGATCACAGACAATGATTTTCTTGCCCTCTTTTGCGCAATAGGCGACCAGTTTATTCAATGCCGACACTCCGCCAGTATCAAGCAGGGTGACTCCATCCATATAAAGTATGACGCCATCGCGTTTTGTCATGATGGCAGAGATGTCGCCGAACACACGGTCTGCCGCCGCAAAAAATAAGGGGCCGTTAATTTTGAGCACGGCCCATCTGGGCGGAAGCGGGATATCGACCAGCTTCCTGTTGCCGGTGATGTCAGTGATTTTTGTCATCGCCGCCATCTCATTGACAAACAATATGCAGGCTAACAACACGCCGGTTGTAATGGCGATTACCATGTCGAAGAAAACGGTCAACGTGAGGCAGGTGGCAAATACGGCGATTTCCCGGATGGGGGCATGCCTGACCAGATGCAGCGACTTCGGGGCTTCACTCATGTTCCAGGCGACTACGATTAGTAGAGCGGCCATGGCAGGCATGGGTAAATAGGCCAATAGCGGTGCCAGCAAAACCAACGCCAGCAGTATGACCAGCGCATGGATCATGGCCGCCAAGGGGGATTGTGCGCCTGCGCGCAGGCTTGCAGTTGAACGTGCGATTGCGGCCGTAGCCGTAATGCCGCCAAAGAACGGCGCAATGATATTGCCCAAACCCTGGCCAAGCAGTTCACTGTTGGCACTATGGCGTTTTCCAGTCATGCCATCCAGCACCACGGCGCACAACAGGGATTCTATAGCGCAGAGAATCGCGATACCAAACGCTGACGGGAGTAGGTTGACCACCAACCCCCAGCTGAATTCGAGTGGCATGCCGCCGGGGCCAGGCTGCTGCCAGGGCCAGGCAAGGTGGGGCAGATAAGGTGGAATACCCATTCCCTGCGCACCATCCGGCAGGAGGTAGCTGAACCGGGAACCTATGGTGTCTACCTCGTAACCGGACTTTGCAAGGAGGATGCCGAGCAGACTCGCGGCGATGACAGCAGGTAAATGCTGGGGGATCGCCGTTTTAAGTTTAGGCCAGGTCAGCATGATGACCAGGGTCACCAGCGCAACAATTAGGCTGGTGCCGTCAAAATGGCTGATCGAACCCAGGAGCAACCAGACTTTATCAACATAGTGCTCCGGTATTTCTTGCACGGAAAGGCCAAAAAAATCTTTCAATTGCAGGGTCGCAATTACGATCGCGATGCCGCCGGTGAATCCGAGTGTTACCGATTCAGGAATGTACTCAATGAAGCGGCCGAGGCGGGCGTAGGCCATGGCAACCAGCATCAGGCCGGCCAGAAACGTGGCTAGTAACAGACCAGCGAGTCCGTATAACTGGGCAATCGGATAGAGAATGACGACAAACGCGGCGGTCGGACCGGAAACGCTATATCGACTTCCACCCGTAAGGGCAATGACAAAGCCGCCTATGATTGCGGTATACAAACCATACTGCGGCGCAACTCCGCTGGCGATTGCCAATGCCATGGCCAGCGGGATTGCGATAATCCCCACGGTTATGCCCGCCAGCACATCCCGCTGCATACGAGCCACAGTGTAAAGTTCGTCCCCAAAGCATGCATCACGCAGGGCATGGCAAATACGCAATGAAAAAAGATGGGCTCGGTGCGGCATGCAGGAATCCCGTTGCTGGGCTATAAATGCTAAGCAAAATACAATAGCATGTTATCGAAATGCTCAATGATTGTTCCACGGAGTGTTGTCAGGATGTGCATAGAGCTACCACCATGGAAAAACCAGGCGCGCGATTGACGCTGCAACGTCTATGACCTCCTCGGCTGCTTCGGACTATGTGGATGTACTGATCGTGGGTGCCGGCCTGTCCGGTATCGGCAGTGCCCGCCATCTGCAACGCGATTGCCCGGAGCGCAGCTTCGCCCTGCTGGAATCGAGGGATGTGCTCGGCGGTACCTGGGATCTGTTCCGCTACCCTGGCATCCGCTCCGACAGTGATATGTACACACTGGGCTACTCCTTCAAGCCCTGGCTGCAGCGCAAGTCACTGGCTGACGGCCCCTCTATACTCAAGTATTTGCAGGAGACTGCGGCGGAAACCGGCGTCGACCAGCATATCCGCTACAAGCATCAGGTACGCAGTGCCAGCTGGTCCTCGGCATCCGCTACGTGGACGGTAGTGGCGCAGCGCACCGATACGGGCGAACGGGTCGAACTGCGCTGTCAGTTCCTGCTGATGTGCAGCGGCTACTACGACTATGACAACGCCTATACACCCGAATTTCCCGGTACCGCCGATTTCAGGGGCCGCCTGATCCACGCCCAGCAGTGGCCCGAGGACCTCGACTACCGGGGGAAGAAAGTGGTGGTCATCGGCAGTGGCGCCAC
>JANPDE010000250.1:0-2437 GCA_031431315.1 Haliea sp. | reverse complement strand
GCCCAGGCCAGCAACAGTGCAAGCGGAAAGCCGAGCAACAGCAGAATAAGAACGAGCGTGTCGAACCAGCCCGGTAAAAACAGCGGCTCCTCGACCATCGTCGCCGCCTGCGCCAGTACCCATGCGACCACACCGTAAATGCCGGCGATCCGGATGACATGCCGACGGCGAAGTTCTGCGAGGAATCCTTTCATTGCGTTCCCACTTATCCGTCATTATTTGTCGCGTCCCATACGCGTCAAATTAAGTTAAACAGTTGCCATTTGCACACCAAGGAGCCACAGCGATTCTAAGTCGGCAACTGCGACGAATACAAGACAGGTGTCTTGTCATAGAAGGGAAATAATCAGCGAGATTTTCGCACCAAACGAAAGTTTAGAGGTCGACAAGGGTCTCTTGCGATCTGATGGCTGCCGTTAACTAAGGTGGGCGCCTCCCTCGACTCCAAGACTGTAGTCGCCTAATACGATCCAATGCGTTAGTATGATCATATCGACCATGCTGATCAGAGCAATATCGGAGAATACCCATGATCACGGAAACCAGTGCTGTCACCTTTCGCCAAAAACTCGGTGAGATGCTGAACCGCGTGCAGTACCGGCACGATAGCGTGATCATCAACAAGGATGGCAAGCCCGTTGCCGCGCTGGTTGATGCCCGCTTGTTCGAACGGATTCGCCGCATGCAGGACCGCTTCGACGCATTGAGCCAGCGTATTGAAGCAGGGTACGCGAGCGTGCCAGAGCCACAAGGGATGGCGGAAATCCAGGCTGCGGTGCAACTGGAACGCGAGCTGTTGCACAGGGCGTCTGCAAAGTCCTGATCCCATTCAGCCATGCCAAGAATCGTTCTGGACACCAATGTGCTGCTGTCGGGCATAGCCTATCCAGCGAGCATACCGGGCAAGATTCTTGCAGCGTGGCGTAACGGCTCCGTGGAGGTACTGCTGTCCGACTACATCCTCGACGAGCTGCGCAGAGTGCTACCGCGACTGGTGCATCGCCATGGCCTTTCAGCAACCGAGATGGATGACCTGGTGGATGCCTTGTCGATTCAGGCCGAGATCATCGAACCACGCCCCGCAGTGGAGCCACGCCTGCGCGATACTGCGGATGAACTCGTACTGGATACCTTGCTGACGGCGTTGCATGCGTCGAATTCGGATTATCTGGTCACCGGTGACAAGGACCTGCTGGCGGTGGCTGATCGCTACCCCATTCTGACGCCAGCGCAATTCTGGTCGCTCCATAGCGGACCCTGAGAGTTTGGGGTCCCTTAGCAATAGCTATCCCTGGTCTGGCTACATGGACTGGTAAAAAACGCCACCCTTTTCGGCAGCCGCCAGACTAGCGGCAGGGTACTTGTTGCGATTACCGTATTGATGCAGATGCTCCTGGGACTTACCGCTGACGAAGCCGCGTACATTGAAATGAAACTGGCCCTCGGTATCTCACTGAGAGATCGCCGCATTGGTAAAAACTTAAGCCAGGTTGAGTTCGCCAAGATGGTGAAGTCCAGTCAGTCGTGCGTTGCCAAAATGGAAGCAGGCGATCCGAGCGTTTCCATTGATTTGTTATAGTGCATGACCGCGGCCAGGGACAGCTGCGCGATACTACCTGACTGCCATCTCCTATTCATTCGTGCTACTGGTTCCGGATCAGGCTCCGAAAAGTTGGGCCAGGAGGGGGCTGGTGAACAGGCCGGCGCGGTCGTAGCCCGACAGGGTCGAGTTGACCCATTTAAGGGTGTGCGGGGCCATCGACGGGTCGTTGTACAGGCCGCGATACTGGGCCAGCACGGCTTGGTTGGTCCACGGCCCGGCGGGTGTAAAGGCCCATGCCTTCGACCACTCCGGCCGTACGTAACTGGCATAGGTGTCGAGCAGCCACTTCTCCAAATCAGTGTAGAAGGCATCGGACCCCGGCGTACCGGTGATGGTGCCGACGTTCAGCCAGAACACCGTGTCGAGTGCGGCATCGCCGGGGGTGGCGCTGCGGGTGGCGGCCAGCGCCGGAGGCGAGGGGTACGTGATCGCTAGTCCGAGAGACTCATCCATGGTGTCGCAGCGCAGTTCCATAGCGGCGTTGATCGGATACGAGGGGCTGACTTTGTCTTGTGCGGCCTCCATCAGCATCGACTGGACCTTGGTAAAAAAGGCCGAGGCCGCGCCCTGCACCTCGCTGCGCGGCAACTGCAACGCCCACCCGGCCAGGGTGACCCGCAACGTGGTGTCCTTGAGATAGATCGCCAGATCTCGGGCCTGCCCGCTCAGCACCACACCGTTCTGGTTCTGAGTGGCTATGGCCAACTCACCCCTGGTAAACACCGGCGTTTGCTCTGGGTTTTTGTGCAACCACGCCGCGATGCCGGCGTTCTCCGTCGACGAGACGCTATTCATCCACGGGTAGTTATAGGGCCCTGTCACCGGGGAGTTGCC
>JANPDE010000249.1:0-2608 GCA_031431315.1 Haliea sp. | reverse complement strand
CCCGAATCCACAGAGTTCTGCGTATATTTTTGCACCCCTGGCTTTTGCTGATTCATATTCCTCAATCATAATCACACCAGCGCCGTCTCCCAGAACGAATCCGTCGCGGTCCCTGTCCCAGGGGCGGGAAGCTCTGGCAGGATCATCATTCCGAGTCGAAAGTGCCCGAGCAGCAGCGAAACCGCCCAAACCCACGGGTGTAGTGGCCATTTCAGCTCCACCCACCAGCATTGCGTCCGCATCCCCTAGCGCGATCAATCTTGCACCCAGCCCAATATTGTGGGTACCAGAGGTACAGGCGGTGACGACAGCCAGGTTCGGCCCCTGCAAATTGTATTTAACCGAAAGGTTGCCGGATATCATGTTAATGATCGATCCGGGAACGAAGAAGGGCGAAATCCGACGTGGCCCAGACTCCCTGATGATCTCCGCATTCTTTTCGATTTGGCCGATACCTCCAATACCGGAGCCTATGGAGCAACCGATACGGGGTGCATTTTCTTCTGTCACCTCAAGCCCACTATCATCCATGGCCTGTATTCCAGCTACCATCCCGTACTGCACAAATACATCCTGTTTGCGTGAATCCTTGGCGGGCAAATATTTGGAGATATCAAGATGTTTTACACTGGCGCTGAAACGGGTTCCGTACGCGGATACGTCAAAGCTTTCAATTAGAGCAGCACCACTTTTCCCGGCCAGTATGTTGTCCCAAGTTTCGTCTACCGTGTGGCCTACTGGGCTCACCATACCTAGTCCAGTTACGACAACTCTTCTGCCAATCAACGATTTAACTCCTTCGAAGCGTACATTCTGAGGTGGTGTAAAAAAGAAAAGCCGTTCTATCTAAATAGAAACGGCTTTTCGAAATCGAATAAATGAATCAGGCGAGATTAGTATTGATGTATGTGATCGCGAGAGCAACAGTAGTAATCTTTTCAGCCTCTTCGTCGGGAATTTCCGTTTCAAATTCTTCTTCCAAGGCCATAACCAGTTCGACAGTATCCAGAGAATCTGCTCCAAGATCCTCCACAAAAGATGCGTCTGTCCGAACTTCTTCTTCTTTTACACCAAGTTGCTCCGCTACGATTTTCTTAACACGTTCTTCAATGCTACTCATTTTGTCTGCTACTCCTGAGGTTTTTTTAGTGCTAATTTAGTCCCGATTAAACGGACTGAGCGCGCAGTTTACTCTGTTTTTCCAGCGAGTAATAAATTTTTTTTGGCGCGTTCGGATATACATGGTTTAATCTATATTTATCAAATATTTATCCCATGTACATACCACCATTTATGTGAATGGTTTCCCCTGTGATATACCCCGCCATATCACTGCACAAAAAACTTACCAGCTTGGCGATTTCTGCAGTGGTGCCAAGCCTGCCAATGGGTATCTGTTTCAGCAACAAATCGCGTTGCTCCTCTGGCAGCTTGCGTGTCATATCCGTATCGATAAATCCGGGTGCAACACAATTGACTGTCACACAGCGAGATCCCAGTTCCCGTGCAAGAGACCGAGTAAAACCCTCAGCACCGGCCTTGGTAGCAGCGTAGTTACTCTGGCCTGCGTTCCCCATGGACCCCACTACCGAAGTAATATTGACGATACGGCCCCAGCGTGCCTTGGTCATTCCACGCAGGCAGACTTTAGTGACCCGGTAAAGTGCGTTGAGATTGGTATCTAAAACATCCTGCCACTCGTCTTCTTTCATACGCATCAGGATATTGTCTCTGGTAATACCTGCGTTATTGACAAGTATCAGGGGGGGGCCAAATTTTTCAGTAATTGCCTTAACGACCACGGCGATATCTTCCGGGTCAGTAACATTCAACTTCATACCTGCCCCGGATTGATTCTCCTGGGCAAGATAGGAAGAAATTGTGGCGGCTCCATTATCAGTCGTTGCAGTTCCAACGACAATATAACCATCTGCGGCCAGATATTTTGCAATCGCTTTGCCGATGCCACGGCTGGCGCCTGTTACAAGTGCCACTTTCGCCTCTGCAGTCATACTGTACTCCCTGTGCTTGATCCCAGTTCCATTGCGGACGCTGTCAGTGTCGCGGGTTCCTCAAGAGAATAACACTGCAACGACTTATCAATGCGACGGATTAGTCCACTCAACACCTTGCCGGGACCACACTCAATAACGTGCTGTACGCCTGCGTCGATCATGGTTTGCACACATCGAGTCCACAGTACGGGACTGTATATCTGCTCAACCAACAATTTTCGTATCTCGTTGGGATCATGTTCAGCTGTGGCGTGAACATTGTGCACGACCGGCACGCGGGGCGGGGAAATCCTGATCTGGGCAATCTCTTCTGCCAAGCGATCCCCTGCTGGCTTCATAAGTTGAGTATGAAATGGGGCGCTCACTGGCAGGGGTATCGCCTTCTTCGCACCCGCTGCTTTCAGGGAACTAACTGCGGCCTCAACCGCATTGGTATGGCCAGCGATAACGACCTGCCCTGGAGAATTGAAGTTTACTGCTGCTACTGTTGAAGCATTACGTTGGGACACCTCAGCACAAATATTGATGATGGTAGCGTCGTCTAAGCCGAGAATTGCCGCCATGGCACCCTGTCCGACAGGAGCGGCGGCTTG
>JANPDE010000248.1:0-2544 GCA_031431315.1 Haliea sp. | reverse complement strand
CATCAACATGGACTCCGTTTGCGTCTACAATCGAAAAACCGTCCTGCATGCATCGAAATGACAACTGCCTCAAATTAGTAGCGGACAGCGATCGCCTCTCGACCACTTTTTCCGGAGCGATATGGCTCGGTGAAAAATCGGGCTGAAACTCTGACTTCTGGTCGTCGTTGGTCATTAAGACTCTCCATCAAAGCGACAATGACGATGCGAACAGTTGCCTATCGTGTAGCCCTGGTTCGATTATTACTCTTGCGGACACAGGACACTTTCGAAAACAACCTGAAAATGCTGCACTTCAGGGAATGGATCGTAAAAGTGGTGCAGCAAACGTCGCCATTCCTGGTACTGCTCGGATTCCCTGAACCCCACCGTATGGTCCTCCAGTGTTTCCCAATTTACCAGCAACAAATAGCGACCGGGCACTTCGACACAGTGTTGCAATTGGTGGGATACATATCCGTTCATACCGGCAATGATCGCCTGTGCCTTGCAAAAAGCCGCCTCGAACTCCCGTTCTTGCCCGGGCTTCACATTGAGAATGGCAACTTCCAGAATCACGTCACGCAGTTCTCACCGCGGATGCGGCGCGTTTCGCTGTTTCCGCATCGGCTGCAGTTCTCGCGTTGCGTTCCTGGTTCGGGGCATTCACCAGTGCGGCAAACAGTTGTTGGTGGTAATCCGCATCACCAAACAGGCTATTGATAATCAACAGGCGCTTGACATAAAAACCGACCGGCAATTCCTCGGTCATGCCCATGCCACCGTGCAGCTGGATGGCCTCGCCGCCGATCAATCGTCCCGCGCGTCCGATCATAACCTTCAGTGCCAGCAGGCTGCGCTGCGCATCAGTGCTATTGTCCAGCGCTGCACATACCGCGCGATACAACAGTGACCTGACATTCTCACAGGCGCCAAACATATCCACCATGCGGTGCTGCAATGCCTGGAAAGTACCAATAGCCACGCCAAACTGTTCACGGGTTTTACAGTATTCAATGGTCTGGATGTTAAGCGTTTCCATAACCCCCAGTGCATTGGCACAGACGGCCAGTCGAGCGGCATCGATAACCGGCGCCATCACCGCATAGCCCTCTCCAACCGTACCAATGACCGCTTCTGCCACTACGTCCTTAAAGCTGATATTCGCCGCTTCGTGACCGTCGGTCATGCGGTACAAGGTGCGCGCTATCCCGTCGCTGGCGGCGTCCACCAGAAATAAAGTGATGCCGGTTTCATCGTCCTGCTCACCTGCAGTGCGAGCGGCGACTATCAGCTTCTGCGCTGCACCGCCATTCAATACTACCGTTTTGGTACCGTTCAACAGCCACTGCTCGCCTTTGAGGTGGGCACGAGTGAGAATATCGGTGATGGCATAACGACTCTGCCGTTCCAGGTAGGCAAAAGCGCCCTGTAACTCCCCCGCGATAAGCCGGGGAAGGTGCTCGTTCTGCACCTCCGCGCTGGCACCGGCCTGCAACAGGCCGCCAAACAGCAGTACAGTGGCCAGGTAAGGCTCGGCTACCAATCCGCGACCGAACTCCTGCATGATGACCATGGTATCGACCGCACCGCCGCCAAAGCCGCCCTGCTCCTCAGTAAAAGGAATGGACAGCCAGCCCAGATCCGCAAATTGCTGCCAGTGTTCCCGGCTGAAGCCATGTTCCATAGCGACAATGGTGTTGCGCTGATCAAACGCGTAATTTTCTGCTACGAAGCGCGCAATGCTGTCTCGAATCAGGCCCTGTTCTTCACTTAAATTGAAATTCATGGTTAAGCTCCTACAGGCCCAGAACGTTTTTGGCTGTGATGTTTTTCTGTACCTCGTTGGAGCCGCCATAGATGGATGAAGCGCGACCCCGGAAGTAAGTTTTCTGTGCGTAATCGGCAAAATCGTGACCGAATTGCCCAGCACTTAAATCGCCCTGCAACGTGCCGCTGTAGTAACCGGCCACGTCCATGCGCAACTCCTGTATCGCCTGCTGGATTTCCGTGCCCTGCAGTTTCAGCAGCGAGGATTCTGGCCCCGGCGGCTTGCCCTCCGCAATCGCCGCCAGGGCGCGCAGTTCGGTGAACTCCAGCGCCATAAGATCGATTTCGACATCCCCCAGGCGCCGGGCGAATAGCGCATTGTCCAACAGAGACTTGCCGCCATTTACTTCCTGCCGGGCCAGTTCGCGCACCTCGCGAAGTGCGCGTTTGGAGTCTGCTACCTCGGCGATAGACAGACGCTCATGTACGAGCAGGGATTTGGCGTATATCCAGCCCTTGCCCTCTTCACCGATACGGTTTTCGAGTGGCACGCGAACGTTGTCGAAGAAGACTTCGTTCAAATGATGGAAGCCATCGATGGTATTGATCGGGCGCACGGTAATGCCAGGGCTTTTCATATCGATTAACAGGAAGCTGATACCTTCCTGTTTGCGCCCGGAATTATCGGTCCGCACCAGGCAGAAGATCCAGTCCGCATACTGCGCATAGGTCGTCCAGATTTTGCTGCCGTTGATGACGTACTCGTTTCCGTCCAGGTCAGCGCGGGTCTTCAGG
>JANPDE010000247.1:0-27316 GCA_031431315.1 Haliea sp. | reverse complement strand
GATCGACTTCCTCGCGCACGCGTACATGAACGAGGTGCTGGCCTACGCGAAAGACAAGATGCGGCGAAAAGGCCTGGATATGATTGTCGCCAACGATGTCTCCGACCAGACGATAGGATTCAACAGCGACGACAATGCTGTCACTGTGTTGTGGCGCGACGGAGAACAGTCCCTGAAGTGCGCGCGCAAAGGCATCATAGCGCATAAAATAGTGCAATTAATTGCCGAACAAACCCAAAGAAATCGCTGAATGCTGAAGTTTATAAAAGCCAGGAAAACTGCCCCCGAAGAAGAGAGCACCAAGGAGGCCGCTACCAGTAACCCCCAGGGAATTACCGTCAACGGTAATGCCTTGCTGAATATAGCGGTCATGGCCCTGTTGGCCGTATTGGTTCCAGTGCTGCTGGGCTTTGCCTACCTGATCCTGGTGCGGGAGCCGACCTTGCAAAAAGAGCAGGTGGATCGCGTGGTATCGTCCTTCGCTTTGCAGCAGGCAACCAATATCCACCATCAAATTGATCGTTTGCAGGCCCGTGTTCAGAGTGCGGCGCTGTCACCACTAGCCCTGTCTGCCATAGCGAGTAATTCCGATGACGAACTCGCGCTCGTGGAAAAAACCATGCTGGATTACTTCCCGGAAGTGGTCAGCCTGAGAATCATCCCTATCGGTGATATGGGCACGGCAGATTTCTCCGAGGGCAATCAAGGCCTGCGTAATCATATTGAAGTCGACCTTGTGCGACGCACCAGTGAGGGTGATAAGACGGAACCCGAAGCCTACAAATTCGAAGGGAAATGGCTGACATCCATGGCTGCGCGGGTAACCCATCCACGCATCGAGGATCACTGGGCAGTCATGGTCATGACGGTAGACAACGAGCAGTTTTCGAAGCTACTAAAATCCATGAAACGCGATCGCGGCAAGTTCGCTCTGGAGCAACTGTACGGCGCCGCCGGCGGGAAAAAGCGTACCGATGAAATCGCTGCCAGCGGCAGCGGCAAGGCTGGAGAGAACACTCGCTACGCGAAAGTACCGGGCACAGCCTGGCGCGTCGCGTTCAGCCCTTCAGAGGCCTTCATGAGCGAACTGGCCATCAACCGGATACCGTTGTTCACCGTGCTGGGACTGCTTGTGCTTGCGGCACTCGGCGCCTTGGCCATTGTGTTGCTACTCTTCCCCAAAAAGCTGGCCGCGGAGGTCGATAAACTCATCTCCGCGGCGGATCAGAAAACACCCCTGACAGTGGCAATTCCGCAGCTGTTACCCATCGCCAAACAATTGCGCCGCGCCACTTTGCGTGCCTTGCGCCAGAGCAGCTCTAGCACCGCGGAGACTGGCAGACCGCAGGTCGACATAACTGCTTCGCATGGCTCCAATCTGACCAATCCACTTTTCCAGTCCAAAGAAATGATCGACGATGAAGATTTTCTCGATCTGGACCTGGAGACGGTCGCCCCGACTCAAAAAACCGCGGCTATGAGGGAGGGAGATTTTCCTGATCACATCTTCCGCGCCTATGACATCCGAGGCGATGCCGAGACCGAACTGACCGACAAGATGGTCACGAATATTGCGCGGGCTATTGGCACCATTGCCGGAGAAATGGGTGAACAGTCCCTGATCGTAGGGTACGACGGGAGATTATCCAGTCCCCGCATCAAATCGACTTTGATACATGCGATCATGGAGTCGGGCAGGGATGTCATCGATATTGGGCTGGTGCCTACGCCGTTGCTTTATTACGCGACACAGTTTTTGAACTGCCGGTCCGGCATCATGATCACGGGAAGCCACAACCCGGCGGAGCAAAATGGGCTTAAAATCGTCCTCAATCAGCAGACCATCGCGGCGGGTGGCATTCAGCAGATTCGCGAGCGGGTAGTCGCCGGTAAGTTCAGCACGGGTAATGGGCGCATGACCCGCGAAGAGGTCACGCCTGCCTACATGGAGGAGGTGCTGCATGATATCGCTATCGCGGTACCGCTCAAGATTGTTATCGACGCAGGCAACGGCGCTACCAGCGAGATTGCTCCCAGGCTGTTTGAAGAGCTCGGTTGCGAAGTGCAGCGACTGAACTGCAAAGTGGACGGGCGGTTTCCCGGCCATCCACCCGATACCAGTAATGAGGACAACCTCGCCGACCTGGTCAGGATGGTGCTGGAGGTCAGGGCCGACTTCGGTGTGGCCTTCGATGGCGATGGCGATCGCCTGGCCGTAGTCACACCCAGTGGGCAGATTGTGCGTTCCGATGTCTTGCTTATGCTGTATGCCCAGGATGTGGTGTCGCGCAATCCCGGCGCCGATGTTGTCTTCGATGTCAAATGCAGTCGCCAACTCTCCAAGTTGATTACCCGGCACGGCGGTCGGCCCGTATTGTGGAAAACCGGTCACGCTTTCATGAAAGAGAAGATGAAGGAAACCGGAGCACTCCTCGGCGGCGAGTTCTCCGGCCACATGTTCTTTGGTGAACGCTGGTATGGATTTGACGACGGGATGTATGCTGCGGGTCGACTGGCAGAAATTCTCAGTACGCACGGGGAGAGCCTGGACGACTCCATCGCCAAATTCCCTGTCACGATCAACACTCCGGAGATCATCATTCCGGTGGCCGACAGTTACAAATTTGAGCTGATCGAGAAAATAATCAACAATGCGGACTTTTCATCCGGCAAGGTGAACACCATGGATGGTATCAGGGTGGATTTCAGCAATGGCTGGGGCCTCGTGCGCGCCTCCAATACCGGGCCGGCGCTCACCGCCCGCTTTGAAGCGGACACGCAGGAGAATCTCGACATTATACAAGACGAGTTCAGGGCCCAAATCGCGCTGATCGACCCGGAAATCAAACTTAATTTTTAATAATCCGGTCCCTCGCTGGGCACCGTTCAACCATAGGCTACAAAATGTCACTTGATCGCGCGCAAGCCCTCAACATCGCCCAGGTTCTGACCGAGGCTTTGCCCTACATCCAGCGCTTTATTGGCAAGACCATAGTGGTCAAGTTTGGCGGTAATGCCATGGTGGATCCGCTCCTCCATGAGAGCTTTGCCAGGGACGTGGTGCTGATGAAACTGGTGGGCATGAACCCAGTGGTAGTGCATGGCGGTGGGCCACAGATCGGCGCCTTGCTGGCAAAGCTGAATATCCAAACCGAATTTGTCGATGGCATGCGCGTCACCGATTCCCAGACTATGGATGTGGTAGAAATGGTGCTGGGGGGCAGTGTCAACAAGGAAATTGTCTCATCTATCAACCGCAATGGTGGCAAGGCTATCGGCGTAACCGGAAAGGACGGCCAGATGATCAGGGCCCGCAAGCTCACCGTCAGCCGGTACAGCCCTGAACTCGACGTATCAGAAATTCTCGACATAGGCCACGTGGGTGACGTAGACCAGATTGATACCGAGGTACTGCAGGTCATTCTGGGCAGCAACTTTATTCCGGTCATTGCCCCCATCGGTGTGGGAGAAGATGGCAGCACCTACAATATCAATGCTGATCTTGTTGCCGGTAAACTGGCCCAGGTTATGCAGGCAGAGAAATTGATGCTGCTGACCAATGTCGCCGGGCTGCTGGATAAACAGGGCAACATTCTCACGGGTCTGACCACGGCACAGGTCGACAGCCTCATCGCAGACGGCACTATCAGTGGTGGCATGCTGCCGAAAATCCGCTGTGCTATCGACGCCGTAAAATCCGGCGTTACCAGTGCCCACATTGTCGATGGTCGAGTGCCTCACGCGGTGCTACTGGAGACCTTCACTGACGAGGGCATGGGCACTCTGATCACCAATAAACGCGCATAGCACGAAAAAAACCGTGGAATTCGCTCGCCATTGTCGCTTGGCTTATTGCAGGTACGACGGGTAATCGCTAGCATTAGTTCAAACGCTATTTGATATGGAACGCCATGCCTCCAAGAAAATCCCAAAGGCGCCAGCAAATACTCGAAGCTCTCGCCCAAATGCTGGAAGCCAACCCGGGCAACCGCATCACCACTGCCGGCCTTGCCAAACAAGTCGGGGTCTCCGAGGCAGCGTTGTACCGGCACTTTCCCAGTAAGGCGAAGATGTTTGAAGGTCTTATCGAGTTTATCGAGGACACGCTATTCAGCCGCATTAACATCATTCTGGGAGAGGAACAAACGGCCGCGCTGCGCTGCGAAAAGATGCTTATGCTGTTGCTGGTGTTTAGCGAGCGCAACCCGGGTCTTACCCGCATTCTGACTGGCGACGCCCTGTCCGGAGAAACCGAGCGCCTGCACCAGCGGGTGGCGCAACTCTTTGATCGCTTCGAGACGCAACTGAAGCAAGTAATTCGAGAAGCGGAGTTGCGTGAGGGATTGCGTCCCAGTATTCCCTTGTCTGCCGCCGCCAACCTGCTGATGGCTGCCGCCGAGGGGCGAATCTCGCAATATGTGCGCAGCGGATTCCAACGCCTACCCACCACGGAATGGGCCAGGCAGTGGGAATTAATGATGGGCGGATTCTTTCGCCACGCGATCACCCAGCCACTGCCAGGCCAGGCCACCAGCTTCGTCAGCTAAGATTGGGGAGCTTTTGGCGCTTTTGTGCCCCGGGGACGCAGCGTCTGCCGCAGTTTGACCACATCTTGCAACATTTCAAAGCGCTCGATATCCGCTTCATAGGCGCCTGAGAGCTCCTCGATCTCCCGCTGCCGATCCACGATATCCCGTTCGATGGACTCAATTTCACTTTGCAGGCTTTCAATGGCCCTGAGTCGCTCCACGTCCACTTTTTTGCCTGCACGCTCCATATCCGCCGCCTGCGCCTGGTAGTTTTCCACCGTTTGCTTGATCGAGCGCCTGTTACCCCTGAGTATGCTCAACCTGATCTGCAGTTCCCCCAGGGCGCGGCGCTCAGCGTCTTCTATGTCCGCCACGGTACTGTAATGCAGCAGGAGGGATTCGTCCCATTGACGCAGACGCTCCTGTTCCGCTCTGGCCTCCGCCTCCCGCTTTGCCTCCGCATCTTTTGCCTTCCTTTCCTCTTTCGTGAGCTCACGCGGCACGACTTTGATCACCATGCCCTTGTCGTTCAGAACCTCATATCCGCCCTTTACCGACTCCACCGGTACCTGGTAGCCCACTACCACGACGCCTTCAGCATTGCGGTATCGATAAAGCGGCTTGGCCTCCACTACAGAGGCGAGGCTCAGAAAAAGTGCCCAAACAAATATCCGTCGCATGTTATCGGCTCGAAAAATCATGTGCCAAATATAGGGCCTGTTCGAGGTTGGTACAAGTTAGACTCCGTAATGTTCGCGATACTGCCTCATGGCAGACAGAGCCCCTACAGGCTCGTGTTCCGCAGCCTCCAGATAATCAATAATATGGCCCATGTTGATAATACTAAACACGGATACCCCCTGGGCCTGCTCCAACTCCTGGACAGCGGACAGTTCCCCGCTCCCCCGCTCCTGACGATCAAGGCCGATAACCACTCCCGTCAGGTCAGCACCGGCAGCGCTGATCATACCGATCACCTCCCGCACCGCCGTGCCTGCGGTAATCACATCGTCGATCACCAGTACCCGTCCGTGCAAGGGTGCTCCCACCAAACTGCCTCCCTCGCCGTGGGTTTTGGCTTCCTTACGGTTGTACGCGATTGGCACATTGAGTGCGTGGTGTTCAGCCAGGGCGATAGCCGTTGCCGTAGCCAGCGGAATGCCCTTGTAGGCGGGTCCCAGCAAGACATCAAATTCCACGCCTGAATGCACGATACATTGCGCATAACAGCGGCCGAGGGCGGAGAGCGCTCTACCACTTGAGAAGGCGCCCGCATTGAAAAAGTAAGGGCTGACACGGCCCGACTTCAGGGTAAATTCTCCGAATTTCAATACATCGCAGCTGCGCGCGAGTTCGATAAACTCAGTTTGGTACCCATGCATATCGGTTTTAGATCCTTAAACGAGGCATTGTATTCCACCATTTACGCTATAGAATACGGAAATCCGGTATTAAGTACTCACTAATAACAGGATTCGAGCTGTGAAGCCTCGTTCCGGACGCCATCATTACCACCAATGACGATGCTGCTAGGCTTCAACCTAAACAACCAGATGCCCGGGCATTCCCCAGGGAGCCCGGCAATTTTAAGTCGTCGCACGATTCGGGCATCATACACGCTCTCATATCAAGGGGCCAAGAATGAGGATCATCAGCTTCAGCGCTGACGGTATTAAGAACGCCGCAGAAAAAGGATTTTTCGAATGGCTGACAGAACAGGACGCAGATTTTATCTGCATTCAGGATCTGCAGTGCTCAGAATATGATTTGCAGGACAAAATCTTTTTCCCTGCTGATTACAACGCCTACTTCCTGGATGATGCCAACGGCAAAGCCAATGGCGTCGCCATTTACTGCCGGCAAATGCCCAAAGCGATTATGACCGGACTCGGCTTCGCAAACTTTGATATGGAAGGCCGCTATATCCAGGCTGATTATGAGAACCTCAGCGTGGCCTGTCTCCTCGCCCCTCGCGCTAACCCCAATGACGCAGCGCAGCAGGAGCGTAAAAATGAGTTTTACGCGCTCCTGGGCGGCCACCTGCAAAAAATCCGCAATAAGCGCAGAGAGTTCATCATCTGCGGCAACTGGCATATCGCCCACAGCGCCGGCGATGTTCAGGACACGCAAAGTAACAGTACGGTATCCGGCTTCTTGGCCGAGGAACGCCACTGGATGAATGAACTGCTGGCCTCCGGCTATGTTGATGCATTTCGCGAAATCAGCTCAGACCAGGACGAGTTTAGCTGGTGGCCGGATGGCGAACGGGGCAAGAATGGCTGGCGTACTGACTTTCAAATCATCTCTCAGGGCCTGAAATACGCGGTGGATTACGGCACGATCTACAAGATCAAGGCGTTTTCAACCCATGCGCCTGTCATCATGGATTACGATATCGAGTTGTAGGTCCTGGCGTGGAGCTCAGGTAGCCAGCGCTGCCTTCTGCTGTGCAATCAATAGCTGTATCCCCTGCGCTGCCAAATCCAGCATGCCGTTCAATTGCGCGCGATCAAAGGGTGTGCGTTCCGCGGTACCCTGCACCTCGATAAACCCGCCGGCCTCGCCCATGATTACATTCATATCGGTGTCCGCCGTGGAATCCTCGGAATAATCCAGGTCCAGCACCGGGGCACCCTGGTAGATCCCCACCGATACAGAGGCCACCATTTGCAATAGCGGGTCATCCTGCAGCACTCTTTGGCGCTGTAGATAGTTGATGGCGTCAACCAGGGCCACACACGCACCCGTGATGGCGGCGGTACGCGTGCCACCGTCGGCCTGGATCACGTCACAATCCACAGTGATAGTGTTCTCTCCCAGTCGGGAGAGATCCAGGGCCGCTCGCAGGGAGCGACCGATCAGGCGCTGAATCTCCAGGGTGCGTCCGCCCTGTTTGCCACGGCTGGCCTCCCGACCCATGCGCGTGCCAGTGGAACGGGGCAGCATGCCGTACTCGGCTGTCACCCAGCCCCGGCCTTCGCCACGCATGAATTGAGGCACACCCTTTTCCACGGACGCGGTGCAAATCACTTTGGTTTCGCCAAAGCAAACGAGTACCGAGCCTTCGGCATGGCGGGTGTAATTGCGCGTAATGGTGATATCGCGCAGTTGCTCGGCCGAGCGGCCACTGGGTCGTTGCATGAGAACGGTCCGTCGGAATATGGAATCGCGCCAGTATACGCGAGCCACCAGGTCAGCACAGCGAAATCGCCGCGAGTATTCAAACCTCGCCGGCCGCAACTAGGCGGCCCCAACTGTATGCCCCTGTAACAAGCTGATACACTCCATGCCACTCTGTACAACCTGGGGCGCAACACCCGAAATGATTCAAAGCATGACCGCTTTTGCTCGAGAGAGCGTCACCACCGGGCAGGGCGTCCTGACGGTGGAACTGCGCTCGGTAAACCACCGCTATCTCGACTGCAGCTTCAAACTGCCCGATGCGCTGCGCGTCCTGGAGCCACGTTTGCGCGAGAAGGCCGGCACTGTGCTGGCGCGCGGAAAACTGGACTGTATGCTGCGCCTGCAGGCACACCCAACTCAGGCCGGCCAGCTACACATCGATGCGGCGCGACTGGATGCCGTGCTGGCAGCCGCTCGAATTGTCCAGGAGCGATTGGAGAATGCAGCGCCGATTAACCCACTGCAGGTCCTACAGTTTCCCGGTATCTACAGTGGACAGGAAGAATCTGAAGAGCAACTGCAAGTGGAAGCCTTGTCGCTATTCAGCAAGGCGCTGGACACCATGCAACAAAGCCGCCGACGGGAAGGCGAGAAGTTGGCAACGCTGGTGTTGGACCGCCTGACACAGGTTGCGACGGAAGTTGCAGCTACCCGTAACAAGCTACCCGCCCTGATACAGCAACAGCGCAACCGCATGATCACCCGAATAACCGACCTGGGCGTAGAGATCGATCAGGGTCGCCTGGAGCAGGAACTGGTGTATATGGCGCAAAGGGCCGATGTGGACGAGGAACTGGACCGCCTCGACGCGCATATCGGTGAAGTGCGCCACACATTGAAGCAAGGCGGCGCCTGTGGGCGGCGCCTGGACTTCCTCATGCAGGAACTCAATCGCGAGGCCAACACCCTGTCTTCCAAATCGCAGTCGGCCACCACCACCCAGAACGCGGTGGAGTTAAAAGTGCTGATTGAGCAGATGCGCGAACAGATTCAGAATATCGAGTAGCGGCATCGCGGCAACCCAACGGAAATAGCACATGACAAGCCTGGGAACACTCTACACCGTGTCCGCCCCGTCGGGGGCTGGCAAAACCAGCCTGGTCAATGCCCTGGTGCAGCGCTGCCAGGGTTTGCGGGTTTCCGTTTCCCACACTACCCGCCCGATGCGCCCCGGTGAAAAGGATGGCGTTAACTACCACTTTGCCACGGAAGCGGAATTTCTCGCCATGTTGGAACGCGCAGAGTTTCTGGAGCACGCGCGGGTTTTTGGTAATCTCTACGGCACGTCCGGCGTCTGGGTGGAAAAACAACTCAAACGCGGTCATGACATCATTCTGGAAATCGACTGGCAAGGAGCGCAACAGGTCAAACGCCTGCTACCCCAGACCCGGGCCATTTTTATCCTGCCACCCTCGCGCGAAGCCCTGCAACAGCGGCTCAACCTTCGCGGCCAGGACAACCGCGGTATCATCGAATCCCGCATGAATGCGGCTGTGAAGGAGATGTCACACTACGTGGAAAGCGACTATCTGGTGGTCAACAAGGACTTTGATCAGGCGCTGGGCGAACTGCAGTCCATCGTGATCAGCCACCGACTGCTCACCTCCAGACAGCAGGAAGTCCTGAGTGACCTGCTGCAGGACCTTCTTACCTAGACGGATTTCTACCACCGGGCGCTAGCGGCAGGGATTATTAACGCTGGACGCACCCCCCTGACATCGCGTTATAATTCGTGGTTCCTCCGCAACAGCTTCGCTGTCGGGAAAGGGGGGGACCCTTCAGGGCAGCTCCAGCTTACATTAACCTGTGTTTGCAAGAAATTTACCTTGCGGTTGCACACTCAAAATGGGAAGTATTGAACAATGGCACGCGTAACTGTTGAAGATTGCCTGGAAAACGTCGCAAATCGCTTTGAACTTGTAATGGTCGCCAGTAAACGGGCCAGACAGTTGGCCACCGGTGGCAGAGATCCCCTGGTACACGAAGAATCGGACAAGCCTACTGTCATCGCCCTGCGCGAAATTGCCGAGGGTCTGATTACGAACGAGATTCTCCGTCGGGAGAGTGAAATGGAAGCTGAGGAGGAATTGGCCGAAGTTATGGATGCCGCCGAAGCGTTGTAAGCTCCGCGGGCATCTCTGGCATGAGTCATAGATCAGTGACATGCAAACCCTAGATGCCCTTAATACCACCCTGCGCAGTTATCTCAATCCCGAGCAGGCCAACCACGTCAATCGCGCCTATTTCTTCGCCGAGCAAGCGCATTACGGGCAGCGACGACGCAGTGGTGAGCCCTACGTAACACACCCTCTGGCCGTGGCTGGCATTCTCGCCGACATGCACATGGACCATCAGAGCCTGATGGCCGCCATGCTGCATGATGTCATCGAAGACACCGGCATCGAGAAATCAGCGATTGGCGATCAATTTGGCCCTACAGTGGCCGAGCTGGTGGACGGCGTGAGCAAGTTGACGCAAATGGAATTCCAATCCCTGGAAGAAAAGCAGGCGGAAAACTTCCAGAAAATGGCACTGGCCATGGCGCAGGATATTCGCGTCATTCTGGTCAAGCTGGCCGACCGGCTACACAATATGCGCACGCTCGGCGTGCTGAAATCCACCAAGGCGCGGCGCATCGCACGTGAAACGCTCGATATTTACTCCCCGATCGCGATGCGCCTGGGCATGAACAGCGTGCGTATGGAGTTTGAAGACCTCGGCTTCAGCGCGCTCTTCCCGATGCGCGCCAGTCGCATCGACGCCGCCCTGCGCCAGGCCAGAGGCCACCGCAAGGAGCTGGTAGAAAAAGTTCGTCACCAGATCCAGGCAACCCTGCAGCAGGAGGGCCACCAGGTTTCGGTGGTGGGGCGCGAAAAGCACCTGTACAGCATCTACAAGAAAATGAAATCCAAGCGGAAATCGTTTTCCGAGATCATGGATATTTACGCCTTTCGCATCATCGTGGACTCCGTCGACACCTGTTATCGCGTGCTCGGCTGCATCCACAGCCTGTACAAACCCGTACCTGGGGAGTTCAAGGATTACATCGCCATACCCAAAGCCAACGGCTATCAATCGCTACATACAGTACTGATGGGTATGCACGGCGTCCCCATCGAGGTCCAGATCCGCACCCAGGAGATGGAGGACATGGCGAACAACGGTATCGCTGCGCACTGGTTATACAAAAGCGATGGCCAATCCGCCAAGGGTAGCCACGCCCGCGCCCGGGAGTGGGTGCAGGGCTTGCTGGAAATGCAGCAGCGGGCGGGCAACTCCCTGGAGTTTATCGAGAGTGTCAAAATTGACCTGTTCCCCGACGAGATTTACGTGTTCACGCCCAAGGGCCGTATTCTGGAGCTGCCCAGGCGTGCCACTGCGGTGGACTTTGCCTATGCCGTGCATACCGACGTGGGTAACAGTTGTGTGGCGTGTCGGATTAACCGGCGCCTGACGCCCTTGTCCGAACCCCTGCAAAGCGGCCAGACGATAGAAATCCTGACCTCTTCGGGCGCACACCCCAACCCCTCATGGCTCGACTACGCCGTTACCGCCAAAGCGCGCTCCAATATCCACCACTTCCTCAAAAACCAGACCCGTGACGACTCGGTGGCCCTGGGCCGCAGCCTACTCGACAAAGCGTTAACCAGTTTCAGCAGCAACCTGGAGAGCCTGCCCGAAGACAAGCTCAGGGACTTCCTGGCGCAACAGCAGTACGACAATCTCCACGACCTGTTGGTGGATGTGGCCCGTGGCAATCGCCTGCCAGCGTTCACTGCGCAGCAACTGATCAGCGGCCTCGAGGGAGGCCAGCCACAGCAGAGCGACGGCCACGCCCGGCCAGGCGAGGCCCAACCGGTCGCCATCTGCGGTACCGAGGGTTTCATGGTCAGTTATGCGCGCTGTTGCCACCCCATTCCCGGCGATTCCATTGAGGGCTACCTGAGCTTCGAAAAAGGCGTGGTGGTGCATCGCGAGGAGTGCAATAACCTGGTGGATATACGTGACCACAGCGAACGGCGGATCGCGTTGCGCTGGGATGAAGATGTCGAGGGCGAATACTCTGCGGAGCTCCGCGTCGAAGTCGAAAACCGCCGCGGCATGATCGCGGTCATTGCCACCCGCATCAATAGCATGAGTGTCAATATTGAGAAGATATCTACCGAGGACAAGGACTACCAATTCACCTACGTCAACCTGGAAATGCTGGTCAAGGGTCGCGTTCATCTCGCGCAGATCATGAAACGCCTGCGCACCATCAACCACGTGCGCAAAGTCAGCAGAGTCAAGAACTGAGCGTCCGGAGCTGCCCGCGACCACTACCGGAGAACTGCCTTGAGTAATCGCGCCATCATCTCGACCCCTGACGCTCCTGCAGCCATCGGCCCCTATTCGCAGGCGGTCAAGGTCGGCAACACGGTCTGGTTATCGGGCCAGATTCCACTGCTGCCTGGTACAACGGAGCTGGTGAGCGGGGACATCACCGCACAGGCCATCCAGGTGTTCAAGAACCTGGGCGCAGTGGCGGAAGCGGCCGGCGGCAGTCTGGCGAATGCTGTCAAAATCAACATTTCACTGACTGACCTGGGACACTTCGGGGCAGTAAATGAGGTGATGGCGAGGTTCTTCCAGGAACCCTTTCCAGCACGGGCCTGCGTTCAGGTAGCCGCCCTACCCAAAGGCGCGCAAATAGAGGTTGAGGCCATCCTGGCGCTCTAACGCTAGCTCTTGCATCAGCCCAGCAGAAGCCTGTAACCGCTTTTGTAGTCCGGATAGATCAGGGGGTAACCGCTGTCACGCAGGGCCTTGTTGCGGCATCGCTTGTGCCCCATGTTGTGCCGCGTTGGATCGTCAACCGGTGCGGATTGTGCCGCAATGAACTCTTCCAACCCCATTTCCCGCGCCAGCCACGACTCCACCTCGAAACGAGGTGCTGGCAGATCATCCACACCGATATAGACCGGCTGCAGGATTTTTCCGGCCTGCGCCAGTTGCAACAGGTGCGCAAGAAAACCCGCGCAATCGTTTCGATGGATGCGATTGGTGTAACTCACTGGCGCCGGCGGACACAGTTCTCCCCGGCGAATGCGCGACAACAGCCGGCCCCCTGGAATACCGTAAATACCGGCGAAACGCACCACGGAGACAGGGAGGCCCGAGTCCAACAGTTGCTGCTCGGCGGCAATGATCTCCAGGGCCCAAGAGTCGTCCGCGGTCAGGGCGCTGCCCTCATCCACCCAGCCACCGTTTGATTCGGCAAACACGCGGGTACTACTTGCCATCAGGATATGGCGGGGCCGGTGTGGCCCAAGGCCAGCCAGCAGATTGCCCATGGCCGTTCGAAAACCCGCTTTATAACCCGCTATTGAGCGATCGGCCGGGTTGAATGTTGTCAGCACAAAATCCGGCCGCAGCTGCGCCATAAAATCGAGGCTCCCCAGTTGCGTGTAGTTCGCTGCATGCCTTGCAAATGCCACTGGCAGCTGCGCTGTTTTGCGCCGCACGCCTGTCACGCTCCAGCCCTGCTCCACCAACAGTAGGCCGGTGCGGATACCCACATCTCCACAGCCGACAATTAGGACAGAACTTGTCTTCAT
Organism: Haliea sp.; assembly: GCA_031431315.1. Classification (GTDB taxonomy): domain Bacteria; phylum Pseudomonadota; class Gammaproteobacteria; order Pseudomonadales; family Halieaceae; genus Marimicrobium. Next base: position 14,007 of record JANPDE010000247.1, on the reverse strand, counting down.
AAACGCATCACTCACTGGTTACACTAGGCACCACTTACACTACGCACTACTTACCAAGGCATTACGCTGGCAAGGCCGAGACTCTATGACATTAACAGAACTGCGCTACCTTGTAGCCCTGTCTGAAACAGGCCACTTTCGCAAAGCGGCTGAGCAGTGCAACGTCAGCCAGCCCACCCTGAGTATTGCCATCAAGAAACTCGAGGAAGAGCTGGGCATCAGCCTGTTCGAGCGCGCCCGCCACAAAGTGACGACCACCCCCACCGGGGAACGCATTGTGGAGCAGGCCCGCGCGGTGCTGCGCGAAACGCAAAACCTGCGTCGACTGGCCGACCTGGGCAAAGATCCCTTGGGGAGTATGCTCTCAGTGGGTGCGATTTATACCGTGGGCCCCTACCTGTTTCCCCGCCTGGTGAGCGGGCTACAGCGGCTGGCCCCGAAAATGCCCTTGTTTATCGAGGAAAACTATACTTCCAGCCTGCGCGGAAAATTGAGCGACGGCGAGCTGGACGCTATTTTTGTAGCGCTGCCCTTTACTGAAACGGACGTGGTGACACGCACGCTGTATGAGGAACCGTTCGTGGTGCTGTTACCACAGGACCACGCGCTCGCCGGGCAAACGCAGATCGACGCCCGCGCACTGGCCACACACCGGGTGTTGCTGATGGGTGAGGGTCATTGCTTTCGCGACCAGGTGCTGGAAGCCTGTCCCGGCCTGCAACAGGCGATACGGGAGAACCATGCGCAGGGCAATGTGGTGGTCGAAGGCAGCTCACTGGAAACCCTCAAACACATGGTGGCAAGCGGCCTGGGCATTACAGTGCTGCCGCAGTCTGCCGCCAGGGAAGCCACCTATGGAGAACATACTCTGGCGGTGCGCCCCTTTGCAGAACCGGCGCCCAGGCGCAGCATCGCGCTGGCCTGGCGTGTGAGTTATCCGCGGCCCGAGGCCATCGATATCCTCATCGACGCGCTGCGACCGCAGTAATTTCGCTGTGCCCGGCATCGCCAATGGTTCAGTGCGCGAGCTGCGTGGAGTAGGCCCCAAGCTGGCGCAAAAACTGGCTGATTACGGCGTTGCGCGCGTGGAAGATCTGCTGTTTCACCTACCCCTGCGCTACCAGGACCGCACCCGGGTTACTCCCATCGCCGCCGCCAGAGAGGGCGCTGATGTGGTGATAGAAGGCGAAGTGCGCGCAGCGGATGTGGTGTTTGGGCGCCGCCGCAGCCTGGTGGCGCGTATACAGGACGGCAGCGGTACACTCACCCTGCGCTTTTTCCATTTTACTGCCGCGCAGAAGAACAACCTGCAACCCGGCACCCGCCTGCGTTGTTTCGGTCAGGTACGCCGTGGCAGCAGCGGCTATGAAATGTACCATCCGGAATACCGTCTCCTGCAGGACGAAGAAACTACGGTAGAAGAAGAGCTGACGCCCATCTATCCGACGACCGCCGGTATAGGCCAGAACCAGTGGCGGAAGCTGTGCACGCAGGCCCTTGCCCGCCTGCAACAGGAGCAGATCGATGAACTGCTGCCACCCAGCAACAAATATCCCTATGAACTGACCCGCGCCTTGCACTACCTGCACGCGCCGCCACCGGACGCGTCGCTGGACTTGTTGCGCGAGGGCCGCCATCCGGCGCAGTTGCGCCTGGCGCTGGAGGAACTGGTGGCACACAACCTTTCACTGCATCGCTTGCGCGAGCGACAACAGCGTGAGGGCGCGCCGTCCCTGCCTCCGAGGGCGCAGGCACTCAACGCGTTTCTCGCCAGTCTGCCCTTCATGCCCACCAATGCGCAGCTGCGTGTATTGCAGGAAATCGCCAGTGACCTCGCCAAACCCGTGCCCATGATGCGCCTGGTACAGGGTGATGTGGGCTCAGGCAAAACACTGATCGCCGCCGGGGCCGCGTTGCAGGCGATTGGCAATGGCTACCAGGTCGCGATCATGGCGCCGACCGAGATTCTGGCGGAGCAGCACTGGCGCAACTTCTGTCAGTGGTTCGAACCGCTGAATATCAGCATGGAATGGTTGAGCGGCCGCATAAAGGGCAGCAAGCGGACCAACGCACTGGCGCGTATTGCCTCCGGAGAGGCGAGCCTGGTCATCGGCACCCATGCCCTGTTTCAGGATGAAGTAGCTTTTGCGCGCCTGGGACTGGCTATCGTGGATGAACAGCACCGTTTCGGCGTCCATCAGCGCCTTGCCCTGACGCGCAAAACCAACCCAGAGCTGGGCCGACCGCACCAGTTGGTCATGACGGCGACACCCATCCCGCGCACGCTGTCCATGGTGGCCTACGCCGACCTGGATTGCTCAATCATCGATGAATTGCCGCCGGGCAGGCCTGCGGTCACCACGACACTGGTAGATAACAGCCGACGCGACGAGGTCACGGCGCGAGTCGCGGCAGCCTGTGGCGCAGGACGCCAGGCCTATTGGGTGTGCACACTGATTGAAGAAAGCGATGTGCTGCAGGCACAGGCGGCGGAGGCGACCGCGGCAGAATTGCGCGAGGCCCTGCCTCACCTCGCGATCGGACTCATTCACGGGCGCCTGAAAGCGCCGGAAAAAGAAGCGGTGATGGCGGCGTTCAAAAGCGGTGAGCTGGCCTTATTGGTAGCCACCACCGTCATCGAGGTTGGGGTAGACGTGCCCAATGCCAGTTTGATGATTATCGAAAATCCCGAGCGCCTGGGCCTGGCGCAACTGCACCAGCTGCGCGGCAGGGTGGGCCGCGGCGCGCAGGCCAGCCACTGTGTTCTGTTGTATCAAACTCCCTTGTCCGCCAGCGGCAAACAACGGCTGACGGTGTTGCGCGAAAGCTCGGACGGCTTTTATATCGCCGAGAAAGACCTGGAGCTGCGTGGCCCCGGTGAAGTGCTCGGCACAAGGCAGACCGGGCTGATGGAGTTTCGGATTGCAGAGCTGCCGACGCACAATCACTTGCTGGATGAGGTACAGGTTATTGCGAATACTATTCGGGCGTCGCACCCGGAGCTAACCGGTCCGCTGATTCAGCGCTGGACCGGAGCTGGGCAGCAGTTTGCCAAGGTGTGAGGTGCTTGTGGCGGTTGTGGCGGTTGTGGCGGTTACCATACACTCTGACATTGACGAGCTTGATGCAAACAAAGCACACAGTAGAATCAGGCATTGCCTTACCAAATTTTTTCTGCAACGCGCTGTGTAGTTGTGCACCTTAGGTGGTCTCTTACTTTGCACCTGTATTCGATTGAATGTCCTGCGCAGCTTCCGCCTCTAGCTTCGCCAAGTCGCTGTACGCATCCTCGGCAGGATTGTGTCGAGCAAAAGTGACTCCCCAGGACTCTTTGATGTTACGTTTTTGTTTGCGAATATCTTCTTCTTCACGGTACAGCTGTGTGAATCGATCCAATTCCCGTCGGGCTCTGGGGAAATCACGGCTACCATCGTAATTATCCTGATAAATCTCTGATAATCCATCCAAATCAAATGGAGCCCTGGGTTCAGAGTAAGTCCCATAGTAACCCATCAGAAGTTTAGCCATGTAGTAGTGCCCCCATTTTTCACCCTGTGAAGCTGCTTGCGCATACCAGTGAAAGGCCTGCTGTCTATAGACGAGTGCTTCTGAATTGATCCTACCGTTCCTGTCTTCAAGATAAATCTCCGCAAGAGAGAGCATGCCTTTGGCGTACCCCGAATGCGCCGATTTTTGCAACCAGGCTTTGGCTGCCGCACTATTTTTTTCCACGCCATAACCCGTGGAGTAGATTTCCCCGACCGTATAATTGGCCACCGGGTCATCACGAAACGCAGGGCCGGCCAACACACCGGCTGCCCAGATAAAATGTTCTTTCAGCAGTACTTGCGGCTCGAAGCTGGTGGGGGGAGGATCGGAACGCATTCCCCAGCCCGGGTAATTCTGCTCGCGCGCTTTCAGCAACAGCTCTCTTGCCCTCACTGGTGAGTAGTGTTGAAGTCGCTGATCACCGAAGTACATGGCGGCCCAAAATTGTCCTTCACCGTAGCCGAGGTTTGCCGCTTCAGTGCACCAGTGGAACGACAGCTGGACATCGTGGACCGGTGTCGTTGTCACGCGATAAAGATAGCACAAGGCCATTTCCGGTGATTTACCAAAAATGGATTTTTGGTGTGGTTTCATCGCGGCTTTCAAATACCATTCGATGGCCTTCCCCAGGTGGTCTTCTGCGAGCTGCGGCTGTTCCCGATAAAGTTCAGCCAGTTTGAATTCCAGCTCGCCGTCGACGGATTTTTCCGCCGCTCGTTGATAGTATGAAACGGCGCGTGGGTGGTCGCCTGCCTCCCGGAACTTGTCACCCCTTTTCGTCAGGTACCACTGATCCTGATCGTCACCTTCCAGTTGCTCAAGTCCTGCTCGATAACGCTCGGCAACTTCCGGGTGTTGATGCTCTAGTAACAATTGGCTGATATTCTCCACCGCATGCTCAAACGACGACAAAAATCCAGAATTTGCCCGAAACCATTCATATTTCTTCTCATAGAATCGGTTGAGAACTTCCAGCGCCTTGGCATCATCGCCCAGATTGAATAGTACCTCAGCGTAGTCGCGCACCACTGACAGCGATGTTGGTTTGATAGCATACAGAGGCTCAAGCAGTACCTTGGCTTCGCTATACTGCTTATTCTTGACATAAAGACCCGATAGTTCGATGCGCAAATAACTGGGGTGTGAATAGATATCATCATTTTCATTTTCGTCGGGAACAAGAGGAAAATGCCGCGCGAGGGCTTCCAGCACGCGTATTGCCGCAGAATCCTGCTGCTCTTGCTCATATATTCTGGATAGCAGTTCGGCGGCCTGGTAATTATCCGGATGTCGTGCGTGAACAGGCTCAAGTATTGCAAGGGCTTCTTTTACATCTCCTATGTGATATTGATAATCCGCACGAGCAACAGCCTTGTCGGGCTGATCGGATAGTGAGGCGGACGCGACCGGCTGAAATTCCGTGTTTCCACTGGCGAGGTTCACCTTGAGAACATCCTGACTTACCAGCACGATATTCAGAACGGCATCATCGATGCCTGATCCTTCGAGCAGCTGCCGATCGCTAAACCACCTTGAATAATCAGGTCCCTGATCGAAAAGTGCCGGTTGCTCCGGCAGAAGTTCATCAATGGTTTTCTGCCATATCCGTTGACCATCGGCGTTATAAACTGAGATACCTGTTGATTTCAGCGACTTAGGCTGACAGCCGGAAGCCAGGAGAATGATTTCACCCGAATTGAGGACATAACCGGACCGGGGTACCTGCGAGAAATCCAACTCAAGCGCTATTTGCCGGACACTGTCGTTGTCAGATCGGCGAATCTCAGCCTGATCGCCCGGCAGTAGTTTTACGCTAATGTTGCGGTTGCTCGATAAGAAGCTCGGCACTTCTCCGACTAACGCACACTGTGCAGAGGCGGCTCTTGAGGTAAGCAAAGCATACAATAGAATCAGGAATTGCCCTGTCACTTTTTTTCTGCAACGATCCGCGCCGTTGTGCATCATCCCTGACCTTCCCCCGAATTTGGTTTTCTCTTAGGAGACGAAACTCTCTTCACACTAGCATAAACCACGGGCGAGTAGGCCGTGCTGTTCACCGAGTATCGTGCGAAAAGAAGCACAGCGCTAGCTGGAAAAAATATGCTGCCACCGCCGCTCCAGTTCCTCCACACCGATTGCATTGAGCGTGTCGATATTCCGGTCGGGAATCCGCTCGGGATCGGCGAAGTCCGCCAGCGCACGAGTCAACATGTCCTCCCTGAGCAGATGGATCAGTGGATACGGTGCGCGGTTGCTGTAGTGACTGGCGGCGTCCGGCGCCTCGCCGGCAAAACGATACTGCGGGTGAAAGCTGGCCAGTTGTACCACACCCTCCAGCCCAGCTTCGCGCAACAGTTCCTGGCCGTCTTCGAGGAACCATAAATAGTCTGCGAAGTCGCGCAGTGCCTGCGGAAACACCAGCAAGGTCGTGGCGATGTCCTGCTCCGTGCTGCGCTGCAGCAAATCCAACTCGTGCAGGAACGCCTCCCGCAGAGCCGCCGTGTCGCTGGCTGCGCAAATTGCAATGCGCAGGTTGGACGCGCCCAGCAGAGGGCGCGCAAAGGGGCACAGGTTCAGGCCGACGACAAAGTCGTCCAGCCACAATAGTATATGGCGCTCAACGTGCCCGGTCACCAGCAACACCTGCGTAACCGGGAGCGCATCAGGTCATGATGGGCGGCAGTTCCTTCTGCAGCGTCGTCTTGTCCTTGATCGCCTCGCCGGTCAGGGCAAAACCCAACAGCTTGCCGCCGCTGTCGCGGAACTGCGCCTTGACGCTGTTGCCGTTGATCTCGAAGCTCCAGTCACCCTGGGTGCCCGGCGCCACCGGCGCGACCACCACCGGACAGGCCGGGGTCTTGATAGTCACCGGCATCGCCGGGTAGCTGACCTCGGCGGGTTCCCCTGCCAGGGTTTTGCCCAGCGCTTTTGCTGCGGCCATCAACGGTGCGACATAGACCAACACATGGCCATTGACCTCGGCGCAATCACCCAGGGCATAGACATTGGGCGCACTGGTCTCTAGCAGGCGATTGGTGACGATACCGCGGTTGGTGGCGATACCGCTGGCCTTGGCCAAAGCGGTTCGAGGCCGCACGCCCACAGCGGAAAGCACGATGTCGGCGGCGATAGTCGCGCCGTTGTTCAGGCTTACCCTTACGCCCTGCTCCGCCTTGTTGACTGCGGTGACCAGCGGCCCGAAATGGAAGGTGGCACCCTTCGATTCCAATGCGGCCTGCACTGCTTTCCCAGCAGGTTCCGGCAACAGGGTGGGCAGGCAGTAACCGAGCGGATCCACAACTTCCACCTCGAACCCGCCGTTGAGCAAATCATTCGTGTACTCACAGCCGATCAGTCCGCCGCCGATGATGCATATCTTCTTCACGGCATTTTTGGCGACCGCCATGCGAAAATCACCGTAATCCAGCAGATCGTTCACCGAGTACACCAGCTCCAGGCCGTCGCCAGCAATCGGTGGGCGGATTACTTCGGCGCCCAACGCCAGCACCAGTTTGCCGTAGTGGATGGCGGTGTCGGCGTCACCGACTTTGAGCAACTGTTGCGCGGTATCAATCTCATTCACCTTGGTCATGGTCCACACACTGGCCTTGAGCTGCCCGGCCATATTGCCCGCATCCGCCTGCGCCAGATCCTCGGCCGACTGGCCCTTGGTGTAACCGGTGGACAGCATCGGCTTGGAATAGAAGTGACCGTCGTCGGCGGTAATCAGGATCAGTGGTGTGTCGCTGTCGTGCTTGCGAAATTCCTTGGCCACGCCATAGCCCGCCAGGCCGGTGCCCAGAATGACCACTGGCGGATGCACCTTGTCGACCACGGGTTCCTCATGATGGGGTGCGTCGTCGACCGGTGACTCTTCCAGCAGTTCGAAGTCTTCCTTACCCACCCCGCAGTCCGGACAAAGCCAGTCTTCCGGCACATTCTCCCACTTGGTGCCCGGCGCGATACCATCGTCTGGCCAACCTGCTTTTTCATCATAGACCAGGCCACAGACAATACATTCCCACTTACTCATGTTACGACTCGCTCTCTTTCAATTGGGGGTTCTACCGCAGCCGAACGTGACCCTGCGGGCACCTGACAGACAGGCATTTTTCGAGACCGAACACTATAAAGTTGTACAATAATTGTGCAAGGACTTTCTCCCTACTTTCTCCGGCCAATGGTCCGATAATTTAAGCCGGCGGCTCCCTTGCAAGCGCACTCCCGATAACGCATTCTCGCCACTCAAATTCAGGACACTAATTCAGGACGTCAGGCCTTTGCACCCGCCAGACCATTCCCCCGTGCCAACATCGCGCAGGCGCATCGCTACCGAGCCTCACTGGCGCCCCGAGCGGCTCTACACCAGTGCAACCCTGACGGCGGATACACGGGTTTGGTTAACGGACAACGGCTCGCTCACCGAACATCTGGTAGCGTCCGGTGGGGGCGAATTCGCCGTGCAACGCCTGTACCAGGGCTGGGAAGTACCGCTGCCATCCGAGCGCAGGCTGCTGGAACTGCCGCAGCGGCAACTGGCACTGGTGCGCGAGGTTGCGCTGCTGCTGGGCGACGATGCGGTCGTTTTTGCCCGCAGTATATTTACACTTGCCAGCCTCGTTGGCAGCCTGGCCCACCTGCGCCGCCTGCAAAACAAGTCTTTGGGTGCGATCCTGTTCAAGCACCCGGGCATGCACCGCCACCCCTTTGAACTGGCCCTCATGGCCGGCGACAGCGACTACCTGCCGCACAGTCTGCGACAAGCCGGACCTGCCTGGGGACGGCGCTCCCGTTTCGAGATCCAGGGGAAAAAGCTGATGGTGAGTGAGGTCTTTCTGCAGGCGTTTACCCCTTGGCACACAGCCCTGGCTTTGCATCGCACCCAGCGCGGGAAGGTCGGTGCTGCATTTATAGCGCCTATTGCGCCAACCCAGTAAGCTGGAAGCTTCACCACGCGGTGTAAGGGTGCGATGACCAACTCCTCAAAAACCAGTGCGCTGCTGCAACTGATCCGCTTTGATAAACCCATCGGGGCCCTGCTGCTGCTGTGGCCGACGCTATGGGCACTGTGGCTGGCCGCACAGGGGCTGCCGGACTTCAAACTGCTGGCGATCTTCCTGGCCGGTACCTTTCTCACGCGTTCCGCCGGCTGCATCGTCAACGACCTCGCGGACCGGAACCTGGACGGCGCGGTGGCGCGCACGCGCGGAAGGCCACTGGTTACTGGCGCGGTCTCCCCGCGAGAAGCCATCGCGCTATTTGTGTTGCTGATGCTGCTGGCTTTCGTACTGGTGCTGTTCACCAATACCTTGACCATCGCACTCTCGCTCGTTGCCGTAGTGCTCGCCTCTACCTATCCCTTCATGAAGCGTTACACGCAGTTACCACAGCTGATGCTGGGCGCGGCGTTCTCCTGGGGAATTCCCATGGCGTTTGCCGCCCAGCGCGGGACGCTACCGTCCGCACTGTGGCTGGTGTACCTGGGGAATCTGCTGTGGACCGTGGCCTACGACACGGCGTACGCCATGGTGGATCGTGAGGACGACCTGAAGATTGGCATCAAGTCCAGCGCCATCCTTTTCGGCCCCTACGATCGCCTGATGATAGGACTGCTGCAACTGGGCTGCCTGCTGTGCCTGTACCTGGCGGGACGAGCTTTCGGGCTGGGTCAATTTTACCTTGATGGGCTGGTGGTGGCCGCCGTGCTATTCGGCTATCAGCATTACCTCATCCGTGAACGCGAGCCCGACGCCTGTTTCAGGGCTTTCCTACACAACAACTGGGTGGGCATGGCCATCTTCGTCGGCATTGTGCTTAGCTATCTGACGGGCGGTGCCTGAGTTGTCCACGGTGCACGCAGTCCCTCAGGGAGATTTCACCGCTGAATTCCTGACCAGCCTCGAGCAAATTCCGGCCGCGCAGTGGAACGGTATCACCGGGACGGACTACCCCTTCCTGCGCCACGAGTTCCTCTACGGCTTGGAAACCACCGCCTGCACCACGGCCGAGACCGGCTGGCAACCCTGCCATCTGTTGCTGCGGCAAGGGGGTGCGTTGGCCGCGGTCATGCCGCTGTACCTGAAGTCCCACTCCTACGGCGAGTACGTCTTCGACTGGTCCTGGGCCGATGCCTGGCGCCAGAGCGGTCTTGCCTATTATCCAAAGCTGGTCACCGCCATACCCTTCACACCCGCGACCGGACCGCGCCTGTGCAGCGCACAGGGTGTCGATGCGGAGCAGTGCCTGCGCGCCGCGGTGGCTGCGATACAGACGCTGGCGACACAACGGCACATCTCGTCGTGGCACCTGTTGTTTCCCGAGGAAGCTGTCAGCACAACACTGCTCGAGGCCGGATTGCACCGCCGCGCCGCTACACAGTTCCATTGGTTTAATGACGGCTACGGCAGCTTCGAAGATTTTCTGACCACCTTCAACAGCCGTAAACGCAAAGCATTGAACAAGGAGCGCAGGCGCGTTACTGAGCAGGGGCTGGTGCTGAAAACCCTCACGGGTGCGGATATCGGTAAACAGGCGTGGGAGCAGTTCTATCATTTCTACCAGCTGACCTACGCCAAGCGCAGTGGGCATGGCGGCTACCTGAGTCGCGATTTCTTTGTCCACACCGCCGCCGGCATGGGCGACCAGGTCGTGATGACACTCGCCTATCTAGATACCAAGGCCGTGGCTGGCGCCCTGTATTTTCGCTCCAGCGATACGCTGTACGGACGTTACTGGGGCTGCGCACGGGAGTTTGACTTTCTCCACTTTGAAGCCTGTTATTATCAGGGTATCGAGTACTGCATCGAGCACAAACTGGCGCGCTTCGACCCGGGGGCCCAGGGAGAACATAAAATCCAGCGTGGCTTTCGCCCCATTACGACCTGGTCGAATCACTGGATCGCCGACCCGCGCCTCGCGGCAGCCGTGGGTGATTTCACCCGCCGCGAAGCACAGCAAAATGAGAATTACCGGCAGGCGGCGACTCAAATGCTGCCGTTCAAACTCTAGTTGGTGGGCGGCTTGTCGCGGGTAAACACCAGTTCGTGGGCGCTGGATTCGGCCTTGTTGTAGCGGTACCCATCAGTCTTGAATTTTTTCATGCCGTCTGGCTCGTTTAATTCGTGATCAATGATAAAACGCGCCATTTGTCCGCGCGCCCGCTTGGCAAAAAAACTGATCACTTTGTAGTGGTCGCCTTTTAGATCCTTGAATACCGGTGTGACAATATCCGCATCCAGCGCCCGCGATTGTACCGCGCGGAAATACTCGTTGGAGGCCAGGTTCACCAGTACGTTGGTGCCAGACTTGCGCAGCTGGGTTTTGAGCGCCGCAGCAATCGAGTCACCCCAGAATTCGTAGAGATTCCTGCCGCCGCGATTGACAAACGGCAAACCCATTTCAAGACGATACGGCTGTATGAGATCCAGCGGACGCAGCAGGCCGTACAGCCCGGAGAGGATGCGCAACTGTCGTTGTGCAAAGTTCAATTGCGCCGCGCTCAGCGTCTCTGCCTGCAGCCCGAGGTAGACATCGCCCTTGAAAGCCAGCAGCGACTGTTTGGCCGTGTCCAGGCTGAAAGGCAGGCCCCAGTCAACGAAACGCCGGTGATTGAGTTCAGCGATGTTGGCACTCACGCGCATCAACGCCCGAAGTTCATCTGGACTGAGGATGCGAGCATCTTCCACCAGTTCGGCGGCGCGCGCCAAAAACTGCGGCTGTGTCGCTTTGCGTGTACCTGGCAGCGTTTCAAAATCCAGCGTCTTGGCCGGGGAAATAACAGTCAGCACTTATCAGGACCTGGTAGAGGAGTAGAGAGGGAATTTTTCACCTCAGGGACGGGCTATGATACTCTGCCACGAAATACTCAAACAGATTTATCCGCGATGCTGGTCTTGCACAGGGATGTTTCTGGGCCGCGGACAGCCAGCACGCCAATTCAACAGCAGGCACCTGACATGAGCGATATCGATACCACTCCCCTACCCCACGGCGACCTGGCCCTGCAGACGGTGGCCATGCCCAAGGACACCAATGCCAACGGTGATATTTTCGGCGGCTGGTTGCTGTCGCAGATGGATATCGCCGGAATGATCACTGCCAGCGATGTCGCCAACGGGCGAGTGGCCACGGTTGCGATCAATGGCATGGCGTTTCTAACCCCGGTCCACGTGGGTGCCGTGGTGTCCTGCTATTGCGATGTGCTCGAAGTGGGCCGCAGTTCCGTTCGTATCATTGTCGAGGTGTGGATTATCTCCCAGCAGGATCGCGAACCCATCAAGGTCACTGAAGGTGAGTTTGTGTATGTCGCCATTGATGAGAATGGCCGCACGCGCGCTATTCAACAGTAGTGGCGGTAATGCGAGTTGTAAGTAACGAAATAACGGCACTAAAAAGAGTATTAAGGCGCGTGCTACAGCGAAATATTCTCAATCCGCAGAAAGTCATTAAAATTTAGATGCCGGACGCCGACCTGATTGCAAACATCAGGGATGCGTTTTCTGGTCGTTGATCGCTGTTTGGATACTTCCCTGGGCAACCAGCGGCGAATAGAGTTTAGAAAGGCCGATAAAGCGAGCAAAGAATTGTTAGCAGGAACACATTACCTAGTGCTCAAAAACGCAGATAAACTGGATGAATCCCAGACGCAAAGATTACAACGGCTATTGGATGAAAATGCCAATCTCAATACGCTATACATTCTGAAGGAACAGCTTCAGACCTTGTGGGGCTCAGAGACTGTCGCACTGATGCAGGAGCGACTGGAAGCCTGGTGCCGGATAGCTGATCAATCGACCATGCTCTACTTGAAGAAATTTGCAAAGTTGTTGAGGAGCCACTGTGTGGGTATTTGCAATTACGCGAAGTACAAGCTCACCAGTGCCAGGATTGAAGCGGGCAACATCAGTATCGGCATGATTCGCAAGCGCGCCAGAGGCATCAGGGATACCGAGTATTTCAAACTCAAGATCAGGCAGTCATCCCTGCCGGATAAGGACTCGATGTTTTATGTTTCGGTCTAAGATTCACTCACAAGACCGGAGAAGAACCATTCGCCAGGCACAGGATCAGGCCCATACTCGTGACTCGGATTAAGGTTCAGGCGCGTGCGATGACGATCAGACCAGTCACAACGAGCAGGGTGCCCAGCAACTTGCCCAAAGTGACTACCTCACCCAGGAAGAGTGCGCCAAAGGTCATCACGATGACGAATGCCAGGCTCATGAAAGGATAAGCGTAACCCAGTTCGAACCGTGTCATGGCTGCCATCCAGGCCAGCGAGGCGAGAAAGGCAGCGCAAAAGCCCGTGAAAATCCACGGATTGAAGAACTGCTGCAGCAGGAAAAAGACCTTATCGCCGGCACCCGCCGGCATCGGGCCCGCACCGCCCATCTGCCACCGCAGCACCAGCTGGCCGTAGACGGTGAAGGCCAGGGTAAGAAAGATGTAGAAGTGCCCGGTGGCGTCAAATGTATTCTTCATAGATGCTCCGTGACTTCCCCGCTGGCCACGGGCACGCGATAACCGGCGAAGAGCCGCTCCAGATTGAGGTGCGTGATATTGTCAATGCGATGCGGCTCCACCCCCTGCGTCAGCTCTGCAAAGCGCTCCAAACTGGCCTGCGGGCTGTATTCGGGGAAGTCGGAGCCGATGGTGACCAGTTGATCGGTGGTCTTGAACAGAAAATTCATGTCGGCGTCGAGCCGGCTGCTGCCACGGTAGCGCATGAGCGTGAACGAAAGGTCGAGCATCAGGTGGCTGTTGCAGCGCACAATCTCATAGAGCTCCATCATCGACGGGCCCGTTGCGTGTAAGAGCAGAATTTTCGTCCCCGGACATGCAGCAGCCAGGGCATCGATCACGTCCGGCGCATGTTTTGTTGCCAGCCCCTTGCGGCGAAACAGGGTATCCAAAAGCACAACCAGACCCTGATCGCCGGCAGCATCGATAGCAGCAATGCACTTGGCATCCAGCGGGTCATAGCCGTTAAGTCGCGGATGAAGCTTTATACCGGCAAAGCCTTGCTCCTTGATCTGTCGCACCACGACCTCCACCCGCCGCGCCGTCGCCAGGACGCATGGGTCGACCCCGGCAATTGGCACGAACCGCTCGGGGTGCGCTTGGGCCGACGCCAGTGTGAAGTCGTTGTCGCCATGCCCGGCGATGGCAACCAGACAGGCGCGGTAGGCGCCGGCAGAGTCCATGTCCGCCAGCAACCGTGGCAGTGATGCGTCGCAGTGGCGTTCTCCGAACCAACTGCCGTCAGCAGTGACGTGGGTCAGGGAATCGAAGAATTTCAGGGGCATCTCATGTTTCCTTCAATGGGACTGCACGGTGACTTTGATCATCGCGGCCGCCTGCCGCGCGGCTGCTTCCGCATCATTGGTCGTCTGGGCCAGCGCCACGACTAAGCCCGCCCGATCTTCTTTATCCTGCAGGCGCCCGATGTGGTCGCCGACG
>JANPDE010000246.1:0-3541 GCA_031431315.1 Haliea sp. | reverse complement strand
TAAGCCACTGGTGAACAGCCTGTTCACACTGGGCCTGGTCATTGGTATGACGGTTGCCGACACCACCCTGGGCACAACCGTGTCGAATCTCGGAATGAAGAACACCACGTTCCCCGCCCCTGTTTTTCACGGTGACTCCATTCATTCGCGTACCACGGTGCTCAGCAAGCGCCCGAGCAAGAGTCGCCCGCGGCAGGGGATTGTGGACTTCCTGCATGAAGGGATTAACCAGGATGGTGTGGTGGTTGCCCTTTGTGAGCGCTCGGCCCTGATGCATTTCAGGCCAGCGGCCGCCGTGGCCTAGTCGGACGAATTGATGTCTTTCCGTGTTGGTATTGACGCAGTCGTTAAATTTTTCGGGAGATTGAAAAATGTTTTTTGAACTGGACGACAACAAGATCGCGATACGCGATGGGGTGAAGGCAGTTTGTAATCGCTTCCCGGATGAATACTGGCGTGAGCGGGATGAGGACGGTCGATTCCCCGAGGAGTTTCACCGCGCGATGGCCGAGGGCGGTTGGCTGGGAATGACCATGCCGACAGAGTTCGGCGGCTCAAACCTGGGTGTGTCTGAAGCGGCCATGATGATGCATGCCGTCGGCAACGGCGGCGGTGGTATGGCCGCGGCGTCCACTATTCAAATCAATCTGTTTGGCCCGCACCCCATTTTGTTGTTCGGGACGCAAGCGCAAAAGGAGCGGTGGATACCAGACCTGGTTGCTGGCATGCAAAAGGTTGCCTTTGGTGTGACCGAGCCGAATGCGGGTCTCGATACAACCAGTATTACCACCTTCGCTAAAAAGGTAGACGGTGGTTACCGTGTGTCCGGCAACAAGATATGGACCACCACGGGCCAGGTGGCGACCAAGCTCATGCTGCTGTGTCGCACTAAAAAGCGCGAGGACTGCGCCACGCGATCCGACGGAATTACCCTGTTCTATACCGACTTTGATCGCTCCAAACTGGAGGTCAAGCGCATCCCCAAGATGGGGCGCAAGGCCGTTGACTCCAATATGGTGTTCATCGATGACCTGTTTGTTCCCGATGAAGACCTGATCGGCGAGGAAGGCAAGGGGTTCCGTTATATCCTGACTGCAATGAATGCAGAGCGGGTGATCATTGGCGCGGTGGCAGTAGGACTGGGGATGGATGCCCTGCGGCGCGCGGCCAATTATGCGAAGGAAAGAAAAGTGTTTGGCCGACTCATCGGAATGAACCAGGGTATCCAGCATCCGCTTGCCGAGAACTGGATGAAGTTGGAAGCGGCATGGCTGATGTGCCAGAAGGCGGCGATGCTCTACGATGCGGGCAAGAGTTGCGGCGCTGAGGCCAATGCCGCCAAGTTCCTCGGCGCCCAGGCCGGCTACGAAGCTGCCGAGCGCGCCGTCCTCACGCATGGCGGAATGGGTTACGCCAAGGAATACAACGTCGAGCGCCTGTTCCGGGAGTCGATGATAATGCGTATTGCACCGGTTACCGAGCAGATGATCATGTGCTTTATCGGCGAACATGTCCTGGGTATGCCCAAGTCCTATTAGCAGCAAGTGAATATTTTGAGAAGACGTTGCCAGGGGAATGCCTAAGATGACTGATCAGTTACTGGTGGAGAAAGCAGGCGGTATTGCGCGGGTCACCTTTAACCGCCCGGAAGCGCGCAATGCCCTGTCTGTGGAAATGCGCACGGCGCTGATCGATGCGATGCTGCAAATCGAGCGCGATGATACCGTGCGTTGCGTGGTGTTGCGCGGCGCCGGCGACAACTTCATGGCGGGCGGCGATGTAAAATCCTTCACCGAGTTGGCAAAGCTGGAACCTGCAGAGCGGCACAGTCATTTTGTAAAGCGTATTCATATCAGCGCGCCACTGTTGATCGCCATGCAGAGAATGAAAAAGCCCATCGTGTCCGTGGTGCAGGGTGCTGCCGTTGGTTTCGGCTTTTCCCTGGCGATGGCCTGTGACCTGGTGGTCGCAGGCAGCGATGCGCGCTTTGCCTGTTCCTACATTGGTATCGGCACCAGTCCCGATGGCTCGGGCTCCTACTATCTTCCGCAACTGGTTGGCCTCAAAAGGGCGATGGAAATCGCCATGTTGGGTGATTTCATCGATGCACCCACGGCCCTGTCAATGGGCTTGGTAAATCGCGTTGCGCCTGAGGGAAGATTGGACGAGGAGGCAGAGGCGTTGATCCAGCGCCTCGCCAACGCGCCGACGATTGGCTTGGGCAACGTAAAACATCTGCTCTACGCCGCTGCGGACAACAGCCTGCAGGCGCAGCTGTCGCTGGAGGCGGAGTGTTTTGCCGAGTGCGCGGCCAGCGACGATTGGGTTGAGGGTGTCACCGCATTTGTCGAAAAGCGCAAGCCACAATTTCGCGGTTGTTAGCCTAACGGGAACAGAACAACTATGTTAAATCGATCCTATCTATTTATTCCCGGCGACAGCGAAAAGAAAATGGGCAAAGCCCAGGGCCTGGGTGCTGATGCACTGATCCTGTGTCTGGAAGATGCTGTTGCAGAACCTAACAAGGGTAAAGCTCGCGAAATGACGCGGGATTACCTGCTTGCCCACCGCGGCGGTACCGTCAGCGAGTTGTGGGTGCGGATAAATGCGCTGGATACCGAGCATCTGCTCGCCGATTTGGTCGCCATTATGGCAGGATCTCCGAGGGGCATTTTCCTGCCCAAGCCGAGCCGCAGTGATGATATCAGGACGGTCGACCATTACCTGACGATTCTGGAGCAGCAAAATGGCCTTGAACCTGGTTCCACCAAAATACTAAGTCTGGCGGAATCAGCGCTGGGCGCGGTCAACCTGTCTTCTTTTATTGGGGTATCGAAACGATTGTGCGCCATCACCTGGGGCGCAGAGGATATGGCAACGGACCTCGGAGCCCTCACTAACGTCGATGATAATGGCGAGTACTTCCTCGTACATCAACTGAGCCGGGCCAATTGTTTGACCGTCAGCGCGGCAGGACGCATGCAAGCAATCGACAGCGTTTTTATCGACTACAAGGATGAGGCCGGATTGCGGGCCCAGTGTATCCGATCCCGCCGCGAGGGCTTTACCGGAAAAATGGCGATTCATCCGGCCCAGGTAGCGGTGATCAATGAGTGCTTCAGTCCCAGCGCAGCAGAGATAGCGTATGCTCGACAGGTCATCAAGGCGTTTGAGGAAGGCGATGGCGCCGGTACTGTTGGGCTAAATGGCAAAATGCTCGATAGGCCCCACCTGAAACAGGCACAGCGCTTGTTGGCTGCTATTGGTACGAAGTAATCGCATCTAGTACATAAAGGGAGACCCCCCGGCGGCACCCAGGGTTTGACGATGGCGGAAGTCCCCTGCTAACTCCCGCGCGTGAGCCGTGAACGGTTTGATTCACACCCGATGTCTATGGGTAGTGGCGAGCACGTAGTAGTGCCACGCACGTAATAGCGGCACTCATGAACCGTCCCTCCGGGGTTAAGGCCTGATCGCTGAATGCTGGGATATTCGCTCTTCAGGCCTTATCCCCGGAGGGACTCTGGCGGAGTGAACTCAA
>JANPDE010000245.1:0-15769 GCA_031431315.1 Haliea sp. | reverse complement strand
GCCACCAGAGCTGCGGGCTCAGTGGGAAAAAACCTTTCGCGCGGGGCTGCAGCCGGTGTTGGACGGCCGCAATCGCCGCATCCATGGCGTAGTGCTGGGACTGTGTGCCAGCGTCGTGCTGGTGACCGCGGCCTGGTGGTTCACGCTGCTGGAGCCAACCGCTCCCAATGTCTCTATTCGGGTCAGCCATGTCAGCGGTGACCACCAGATGCACGACGATGCCGGCAGCGCTCAGACGTTGCGGGTGGATCAGCAGTTGGCAGCGGGCAGCTCCATCAGTACTGGCGAATACGGTGTCGTGACGATCAATTACAACGGTTACGACCTGCGCTTGCACCGCAATACCCATATTGCGCTAGCACCAGATCGTATCAAGGTGCTGGCCGGGCAGATCTATGCCAGCGATGATCAGGTGAATAGCAAGTCACACGGACTGCGCATTGACACCCCCCACGGCACCATCCGGGATATCGGTACCCAGTTTACAGTGGCCCTACTGCCACACGAGACCGTAACGACCGTGCGACGCGGCGCCGTGCTGGTTGAGACCCCCAGCGCGCAATTGCGCGCCGCAGCGCTGCCCGGAAGCGCGGTGCAAGTGACGCTTGATGAAGACCAGACTGTGCAGCAGACGCGCGTGGCCGCCAGTGGCGCCGCCTGGGACTGGATCTACTCGGGTGCACCCGTTTATAAGCTGGAGGGGCAGAGTGCCTATGAATTTCTACAGTGGTCGGTGAGCGAAAGCGGTCTGCACCTGCAATTTGCCGACATGGCGGCTGAAATCTATGCCAGCAACACGGTGTTACACGGTGATTTCGGCGCGCTTAATCCGGAACAGGCGGTGAACCCGGTGCTGGCCACCACCGATCTGCAAGCGCAGCGCAAGGCAGACAATACCCTGCTGGTTTCGCTGCAAGTCAGGCGCTAGAACGACAGGGTGACGCCCACTGAAATCACCCGGCCCAGCAGCGTTTCCTGATCGGGGATCAGGGCAAAACCGCCGGGGATTTCCTCAACATCGTAATCGATGCCCGCCTGGTTGTGCCGCCGCGTCAGGTTACTGACGTCCGCATACACCTGCAGGCGCGTTTTACCGATCTCCCAGTATTTGCGTGCACTGATGTCCAGCGAGAAATAATCGCGCAGCTCGGTGTTATTGAGCACTGACGCCACCGGGATTACGGTGCCCTCCTCCACCACGGCCGGCAACTGCGTGCTGCGCCAGCCTGAGTGCCAGGTGGCCGCCACCGAGAAACTGTAGTCCTCTTGTTGCCACAGCAGGCCTGTGTTTACCGTATGCCGCTGGGACCAACGCCGGTCCACCCACTCGCCTTCGATACGGTCCTGGGCATTCATGTAACCGTAGCGCACGTTGCCCGACAGCGGCGCGGCAATGTGCCAAACCATATCCAGGTCCAGACCACTGGCCTCGGCCCGCTGTGGATTGAGGGCGACTCGATCCGGCTCCATCTCCGGCAGCAGCACGAAGGGGTTGAAGATGTTTTCGAAGCGCCCTTTCTGATTGCTGTAACGCTTGTAGTACACCTCGGCAACGATATTTACCGTGTCATCGCGCCACTCGAGGCCCGTCACCACTTGATCAGAGTTCTGCGGTTCATAAAAGCGGGTGATGCCATCCAGCACCTGCAGTTCCTGCACGCCCTCGGGCTGGGAGAAGCGGCCCAGACTGATGCGCGCGCGTGCGGTGTCGCTGATATCGTAGGCCAACCCCAGACGCGGGGACACCTGATACCGGGCGTCACTCTCCAGGTAATAATCCTGGAAATCCCAACGCAGGCTTGGCTGCACCGTCAGGCGCGGGGCCAATTGCCACTGCGCCTGCAGGTAGGTTCCACCGGAGAAGCCATCGGGCTGAAGGTCGATATCGCGCTCCACCAGGCGTTGCGTCTCGAGTATGTCGGCCAGGTCCCCGCGATCAATGCGGCTGCTCTGTTGATAGTCGCCGAGGTTGTACTCGCCCTGCCAACCGAATTCCAACAAGGTCTCACCGTGCAATGCCGACCAGTCATTGCGCAGAGCCAGGCGCTGCACTTGCTGTTGATAATCCAGAAAACCGCCCTTGGGCTCCTCCTCAAAGCTGTCGAGTGTCTTGGTGCGCTGCAAATCCAGCCAGGACAGGGTGAAATGCGTGCGCAAGTCGGGCCCAAGTTCTGCCTGCCAGCCGCTCCATACATAGCCGGTTTCGACATTCGACGACGCCAGTTCCGTCTCACCCTTGAACTCGATATCGTCCTCGGCATAGGCCGCCCCAAAGGCGAGGTCCGAGTTATCCGACAATGCCACGCTCATGCGCGCGGAGGCATCAACGTACGTGGGTTCGCCCGACTGGGTTTCGATATAGTCGGCGAGCTTTTTCAAGTCGCCCTGCCGTGCAGACACTAGCCAATTGCCTGGCCTTTCCTGCCCGAACTGGCCCCCCGTGTGAATGAAGTTGGCGAAGGTGGAAACGCCAATATCGGTATCGTACTCATCGTCTTGCCACTTGTTCTGTATATCCATGACGCCGCTCATACGATTGCCGTAGCGGGAGGGAAAGCCCCCGGTATAAAAATCCAGCGACTCTATGTTGCGGTAATCGATGCTGCTGTACACGCTGTGGTAGTCAGCCAGATGAAAGGGCTCCAGCAACTCTACACCGTCCTGCATCACCAGCAATTCGTCCATCAGTCCACCGCGAATTTGCGGTTTAGCGGATACGCCAACGGATGAAATACCAGGCAGGCGCAACGTCACGCGCATGGCATCGGATGCCACCGAGGGCGCAAGAGACATAGCGGCGGATGAAAATGAATGCGCTGAACTGGCAACACCGACGGCGGGGAAGTGGTGGAAGCTACCGGTCACGATGATGGTCTCAGGCAGCAGCTCTTCTGAAACCGGCTTCTCAATCACCGACTCGGCGCGGGGTACATCGTTCCCGCGCACCACCAGCCACACGCCTTCACGTGATTCCAGTCGCAAGCCCAAGCCGGTCAGCGCATGTTCAAGCGACTGTAGATCAATACTATCGACCTGTACTCGCTGACCCGGATGCACCAGTTCGTTGCTGTAGACAATCGAATTTCCCTGCTGTTGCAGGGCGAGGATCAAATCGGAGAGGGGCATATCACGCAGATAGCCACACACAGGCAAGGTGATCCAAAACAAAAGAAGTGCCGTCACGGCGCGTCTGATCATCGCAAAACTGTAGAGCTCGTGAGCAGCTTCGTCAAACATTAGTCGATACAAAATTATTGCATGGAGAGCGACAGATATTTTCTCGGATGTGCCTCCATCGCTCATCGCGGCTGCTGTAATGAAAAGCACGACAGATTTCCGCCGTGGTTGACCTCTACTACAGAGAAACACCCACCAGGAGATCGACATGTATTACAGCAAACCATTCTCGGCATTAACTACAGCATTAGCCGCCGCCGTCAGCCTCGCCGTAGTATTTAGCCCCGCAGCGCTGGCCAAACACCATTCCAAGGCCTGCCAAAGTAGCGCCAAGTTCATGAAGGAATCCTGCGACGATGAAAGAGAGGAGGATTACAACGCCACCCTGGCCAGGTGTGGTTCGATCAGCGCGGCAGCCGCAAGAACCGCTTGTGTGACCACGGCAAGAACCGAGCAAAAAGTGTCAAAAGCGGTTTGTAAAGAACAGTTAGATGCGCGAAAAGATGTGTGCACCGCGCTGGGTGAGGATCGCTATGATGACCCGCTGGTCGACGAAAGCATTACTTTCATCGATCCCAATGCTATCGGCGAGCAGCCGGGGATCGATGAAAATCCCTATGTCATTCTGAAAGCCGGCCATACCCACGTACTGCGCTCACAAGAGTACGACCCAGAAACCGACGAAACCAGCGTCGAAATAATCGTGGTACACGCCACGGACGAGGTCCGTGAGATTCAGGGCGTGGCTTGTCGCGTGCTGGTTGACGTGGTGGTTGAGCCCCAGTGGAATGAGGAAGATGCCAAGTGGGAATTCATCCCCATTGAAGTCACCGACGATTGGTTCGCGCAGGATAGCAACGAAAATGTCTATTACTGCGGTGAAATCGCGCGCAACTTCGAAGACGGCATACTGCGCGATCTGGATGGCTCCTTTGAAGCGGGCCGTGATCTGGCCGAGGGCGGCGCCCTGACGCTGGCGGTGCCGGCGGCAGGTATGATGCATCGTCAGGAGTATGCGCTGGGTGAGGCAGAAGATCTCGTTGAGTATCTGTCCATCGATGCGGATCCGGCGGAGGAAGGCATCCCAGAGGATCAACTGTTGGCGAAATTTCAGTGCAGCGCAGACGGTAACGCCTGCCTGATGACCTACGACACTACGCCGCAGGCGCCGGACATTGCCGAATTCAAGTACTACCTGGCCGGCACCGGATTCGTACTCTCAGCCGC
Organism: Haliea sp.; assembly: GCA_031431315.1. Taxonomy (GTDB): domain Bacteria; phylum Pseudomonadota; class Gammaproteobacteria; order Pseudomonadales; family Halieaceae; genus Marimicrobium. Next base: position 11,365 of record JANPDE010000245.1, on the reverse strand, counting down.
CCTCGTGGACGGTAATATCAACACCAATAGCAGCGAGTGGCTGGTCTGCTCCGAGGACTCTCTGGAAGCCGTATTCGCCGACGGTTCGGACTGCGGGTTTGATCACTTTGGCGAGCCTGAAGTTGACGTCAGGGAGGAACTGCGCCAGGAATTGTGCGACCAGCACGAAGAGTACTGCGACGATGGCGAAGAATAGACCTACCGGTCTCCTTGCGGGCGGCGCTAGTGCCGCCCTTTTTTTGTTCCGGGTGAATGCGAGCGCGATAGCAGGCAGTCCACCCCTCCCCCGACCCGGAATGCCTTCCCCGCGAGATAGACTCCCACAGGCAAGGCGGGTATTATTCCCGGCCCTGAACCACCCCCCAAAGTATTTCCGCCCGTAGCTCAGCTGGATAGAGCGCTGCCCTCCGGAGGCAGAGGTCGCAGATTCGAATTCTGCCGGGCGGGCCATCCTCATTTGAAATTCACTGCTGCTTTATCAGCGATTCCGCAGGAATACCCAGTTGCTGGTTCAGCTTCCAGACCATTTTCAACGTCAAAGAGCGCTTGTGATTCAGAATCTCGTATACCCGGTTGCTTTTGCCGATCATGGGCTCAAGATCTTTTACTGTCAGTCCCTTCTGCTCCATTTCAAACTTGATGGCCTCCACCGGATCAGGCAGATCCAGCGGAAAATGTTTGGCTTCATAGGCTTCCACCAGCGTGACCAGCACATCCAGCTTATCGCCCTCGGGAGTATTCGGCTCCGCCGCCATAAGGCCGTCAATCTCCTTTAACGCCCCACGGTAATCGGCCCTGGTTCGAATTGGTTTAATGTCCATTGCAGTCGCCTCCTAACTAAACAGTGTACACGTCAATCTTGTCATATTGTGCCTGGGTGCCAATATGTCATGGCGAAACCTGGCTGGCCCCAGAACAGGAGGGATAGGCATTTTAAGCGTAGGACTCTGGCGCCAGAAAACGGCCCGTCAGATCTGCTCAACGACAGTCTTGCCGCGACGGGTATACATAAACGGCCCCAACACCTCCGGGCCGTCACCTTCGCGCAAACGCCGCTCCAGTTCCTGCAGTACCAGCCGTGTGACATGCGGGAGCTGGTCCATTTGCTGGGCTCTGGACAATCCCACCCAATGCAAATCGAGCAACTCCCCGGAGCCTTGCGGCCGCTCGTGGACCTCGCCCTGAATGTGTTCGGCATCGATCATGAAAAAGCGCGCATCGAAACGGCGATTGCGGTAGGGCGGGGTGATGGCGCGGGCGATGAGGTGCAGGACATCCAGCCGCGGATTGATATCGTGCTGCAGGAAATCGGCCCAGTGCGGCGATCGGGATTTCAGTGTCGGCGTATGGGGCTCGCCGATGATCAGCCCCGTCTCTTCGTAGGTCTCACGGATGGCGGCCAGAGCCAGGGCCCGCGCGCGCGTTTCTGAACATCCCCGGCTCAGGCGTTTCATCACCTCCGGGTGCAAATCGTGCGGCGGCACGATACGGCTGTCCGCCGCATCCACCTTGCCGCCGGGAAACACAAACTTGTTGGGCATGAAGGTGTGGCTGGCGGCCCGCCTGCCCATCAGGACCCGCGGCTCCCTGCCCTCCCGGCGCACGATAAGCAGGGTGGCCGCGTCCTTCGGTCGCACTGCCCGGGTGTTGCCGCGCAGCTCACCGCTGGAAATATAAGAGGCGTCTCGGGGTTCGTCGTCGCTCATTTTGGAACTTTTTTCATAAGAGCCGGTCTCGGGGGTACACGCGCCGATCGATGGCGGCTCAAGCGGTGTAAATTTTATTAAAGTTATACTGGACAAGCCGGAACATATCACCAAAAATCGCAGCTCAAACTCATACCCGAACCAGAGATGGGCCCCGAGAAGGGAGTTATGTCTATGAACAAAGTGGTCAAAGCACCCAGCAAGCGCAACGTTCGCAACAGCAAGCTGGCAGATGTGCTGGGTCCGGTTGAAAACCTGGAAAGTTACGTCAAGGCCGACTGGTGGAAACACCTGTTCAATGCCAATTACCTGCGCACCGACGGTGATGTGGTCAATGACAATGCCATCACCCAGACGGAGGTCGACGTTTTCGAGAAAATCCTCGGTGTGGGCAAAAATGTCACCATGCTCGACCTGTGCTGCGGCCAGGGCCGCCATGTCATGGAATTTGCGCGGCGCGGGTATACCGGCGCGCAGGGCTTCGACCGCTCACACTACCTGATCAGCCGGGCGCGGGGACAGGCCAAGAAAGAGGGGCTCAGCGCCATCTTCAAAGAGGGTGACGCGCGCAAACTTCCCTACAAGAACAACCAGTTTGATGTCGTCACTATTCTGGGCAACAGCTTTGGTTATTTTGAAAGCCAGGAAGATGACCAACTGGTGCTGGGGGAAATATCCCGCATATTAAAACCGGACGGCAAGTTGCTGGTCGACGTGACGGACGGTGATCACATGCGTGCGACCTTTGAGCCGCGCAGCTGGGAGTGGATAGACAAAACCTATTTTGTCTGTCGTGAACGCTCCATCTCCAGCGACAACCAGCGGCTGGTCTCCAGGGAAGTTATCACGCACGTCAAGAAAGGTGTGATCGCCGACCAGTTCTATGCCGAACGCCTGTACAGCAGTGAGCTGTTGAAGGAGCTGCTGGAGGACAACGGTTTTGCTGACATAGAGATTTGTGAATCCCTGGACACCAACTCCACCCGCGACCAGGATCTGGGCATGATGGCGCGCCGCAATATCCTGATCGGGCGCGTGCACAAGCCCGCTGAATCGACCGTCGCCAAACAGCCCAAGAAGGTGGCCCGCATCGCCGTCCTGATGGGTGACCCGCGCAAGAGCGACAAGATCAAACCGGGTGCCACCTGGGATGACGACGACCTGCACACCATCAACGAAATGAAGAAAGCTCTGGCGAGCCTGAAGGGCTACGACTTTTCCTATTTCGACCGTCACGACCAGTTTATGACGGACTGCTACAAGTGGAAGACGGACTTTGACCTGGCGCTGAACATTTGCGACGAGGGCTTTAACAACGACGCGCTGTGTGAATTGCATGTGCCGGCCCTGCTGGAAATTATGGGCGTGCCCTACACCGGCGGCAATCCGCAATGCTTGAGTTACTGCTACGACAAGTCGCTGGTGCGCGGTATGGCCACCGAGATGGGTATTCCGGTGGCGGAGGCCTATATGGTCAATCCTGACGACACTACCTTTATCGAGGTGTGGGTTCCCTTCCCGGTGATCATCAAGCCGAATCTGGGTGATTCCAGTTTTGGGATCAGTGCCGACAACGTGTGCGAAGACTTTCGGCAGCTGGAAAATGCGCTGATGTCCATACGGCAGAAGTTCGGCTATGAACAACCTGTCCTGATCGAGCAGTACCTGACCGGCGCCGATATCAGTGTCGGCATCATCGGTAACCCGCCCGGACAATTTGAGTTCCTGCCCATCATCGAGGAAGACTACTCGCTGCTACCGGAGGGCCTGCCAAGGATTTGCGGCTATGAAGCCAAATGGGACCCCGATTCCCCTTACGCGGCAATCCGCTCCATACCCGCGACATTGGACAGCGCGACCGAGCAATTCCTGCATGCCAGTTGCCAGAAATTGTTTGAGCGACTCGGCTGCAGGGATTACGCCCGTTTTGACTGGCGACTCGACAGCGAGGGCACGCCCAGGCTGCTGGAAGTCAATCCCAATCCCGGCTGGTGTTGGGACGGGCACCTGAACAAGATGGCGGCGCTGGCCGGCTGGACCTACGCCGACATGTTGCACCGGATCATTCGCGCCGCCGAATTGCGCGAGCGGGTAAAAGCTAACGCCGACGCTATGTGAGTACCTCCCTTCCCACAGCGGTCAGCGCGACCGCGGGCCAGCGCAGCGAACGCAGCTCGTGGTTGCGTCGCACGCTGCGGCTGTCCCAGCAGGAAGCGGTCGCCTCGGCGACCATGACGGCTACCGGGGATAACTTCTTCAATGCCTTCGCCATCCACTTGCAGGCCAGTGCCACCCAGATGGGGGCGCTGACGGCAATCCCCCAGCTGTTTGGCGCCTGGATGCAACTCCTGTCGATCTGGATTGGTGCGCGCTTGCCACGCAAGAACCTCGTAGTGGCGGTGGCGGCATTCCAGGCCCTCGTGGTGGCGGCCATCGGCTGGATCGCCACGCAGAATTTAAGTCGGCCCAGCCTCTGGCTGATCGTACTGGCTTCTGTGTACAGTGCTGCCCTGAACCTGATCCAGCCACACTGGCGGGCCTGGATGGGCAGCATCGTGCCACCCCGCCGCCGCGGCACCTTTTTTTCCCTCAGAACCCGCCTGACCATGGTGTCCTCACTGCTCATCTTCATTGCGGGTGGCGGGATGCTGACGCTGTGTGCACAGCGCGGCAGTCCCGAGACGGGTTTCGCACTGCTGTTTGCTTTTGCCGCACTGGGGCGAGCGTGTTCATCGACGCTATTGTGGAAAATGCATGATCCCGAGCCGCACAGCCAGGATCACAGTCACCGCGCGCTGGGAGCGAGTCTCGGCCAACTGGTCAGCGCCCTGCGCGAGCCGGGTTTTCGTCACTACACGTTTTTTCTTTCGGGCATGATGGGTGCGGTGGCCATTTCGGCACCCTTTTTTGCGGTCCACATGCTCAACGGGCTGCAATTTACATACCTCGAATACAGTATCAACGCCGCCACCTCGATTGTTACGCAATTCCTGCTGCTGGGTTTCTGGGGACGCTTCAGCGACCGCTACGGCAACCGCGTGGTGATACTTCTGACCGGCTCAATTCTCCCGTGCCTGCCACTCTTGTGGCTGGTGTCGCCCGACTTCTATTACCTGCTGCTGGTACAGGTGATATCCGGTACAGCCTGGAGCGGCTTTACGCTTAGCACCGCGAATTTTCTCTACGACCTGCGCCCCCACCGTACAGGGTTTGCCGCCTATGCTGCAGCGCAGGCGAGTATCACCGCAGGCATGGTGTTCGTGGGTGGTCTTGCCGGTGGATTCCTGGCAGCGTATGCGCCGCGTCTGGTGGCGCTGATGCCGGACGCGCTGGCGCCGTCCCGCCCGTTATTTTTAGTATTCGTCGCCAGCGCGGCATTACGCGTGCTGGTGATTGCATGGTTCATCCCCCGGGCGCAGGAGCCGCAGGTGCGACGCCGTCCGGACAGCCTGAAGCTGATCTACAGGATTTCGAAATTCAGTGCGCTCTCCGGTATCAGCCTGGATTGGCTCACCGTGACACACAAAAAACCAGAAGATAAATAGAAGAAGGAATCCCGCTAGCCGGCGCTGGCGATTTTCAATTTCTGGCCCGGTCGCAGCACGTGTTTACTGGAGATGTCGTTCCAGGCCTGCAACTGTTCCTGAGACACCTTGAAGCGTCGCGCAATACTCCACAGCGAATCGCCACTGCGGATAACGTATTCACGCGAAGCACCCGGCTGGGAAGCGCCCGGCTGGGAAGAGCCTGGCTGGGAAGAGCGCTTCTGGGAACCGCCCGCAGCGATGCGCGCGCGCGTGTTCGCAACCTGCGCTGCCGTCAGGGACCCGTCGCCACTCGCCTTCCCCGGTAAAATGAGGGCCTTGCCGGTGCGTATGGAATAGTTGCGCAAGCCGTTGACCGCCATCAGCTGCGATACCGAGGTACCGTAGCGCCGGGCGATGGTCGACAGCGAATCACCCGGGGCGATGCGGTGCATGCGATCAGGTTTCTGGTGACTCAAACGCGCACCCGTGGACAACGATGCCACCGCAGTTTCCAGCGGCTGGCCCAACTGCGACTGCGGTACCCGCACCGGGTAACCCTGGGGAATGTATTTATCCCCACTCCACACCGGATCCAGTAGTGCCGGATTGTGCGATTTCAATTCATCCACGCTGATACCCGCCTGCTGGGCCAATGCCTTGGCGGAGACATAGTCGCGCACCGCCACCACCTCGTAGGCAGTGGGAACATCCATTTTCACCCTGCCGAAATATCGCCCGGGATTGCTGTCGATCTCAAGTACCGCCAAGAACGAGGCATAAAAGTTGCGCGAGGCAAATCCGAAGGCCTCCCCTTTGTATTTATCAACGATCACATCGATATCTTTCGTGCCAACGGCTTTCGCGGCACGCACCATGCCACTCGCGCCGTGATTGTAACTGGTCAGCGCCAGCGGCCAGGTGCCTGTGATTTCGTAGTTGTTCTTGAGCAACTTCGCCGCGCCTTCGGTAGCGATGAAAGGGTCCATACGCTCATCCACCACCTGGTCCACGCGCATGTACTCGCGCGCGGTAGCCGGCATGAACTGCCACAGACCCGCCGCCGCCGCTTTGGAATAGGCGGCCGGGTTAAACGATGATTCCACATGGGGCAGCACCTCCAGCTCCCGGGGTAAGCCCTGCTCCGCCAGCACACTGCGTATATGCTGCCGCCACTGCCCGGAACGGACCAAGCCTTCCCGGAAACGATCCGATTGACCCAGTTGGAAGCGGACACGCTGCGCGGCCGCGGCGAATGTTTTGGACGAAGTCCCCGGCGGCCAGGCGGCGAGCACTTCTGCCTCAACAGTGCTGAGACCTTTGCGCTTGCCGCGGGCAAGCTGGTGCAAAGCGTTGGTCGCGCGTTTCATGGCAGCAGTCGTCTGACGCTCGCGATCCGCCCTTATGGCATAGAGAGGCAGATCCACGGTCTCGTAGATAACTGACAAGCTTTCGTCGTCGTGGACGTAGCCCTGATTGGTTGAGATCCGGGTATATACCTTTATCCAGAATTGAACCGCTGGTTCCAGCGCTACTGGCCTCGGAAAGTTTGAGGCGCTCACATTCAGGCAGGGGATCAGCAGCGCGAGGAAGAGGAGTGCTCTAATCATGCTCGGTAGCCTGTTCTTACTTTTTCTAACTGCTGACTTATAGCAGAATTTTTACGCCCTGTAACCCCGCAACTGCAGATTTGAAACTAAAAGCCACCGGCGCTTGCCCGTTATGCTGGAGACTGGAGCCTCGCGTATTACCGGACTATGGTATTAATCGAGTTCTCACAGCGCAACTGTACTGCACGGCCAACCCATTCGTCACACTCCATGGCATTCACCATCGCGGGATTGTCACAGCGGGCATAGCAACGGCTGCCGTCCTCGAGTTCACACACGGCAAGCGCATGTCGCTCTGTTTTGGAATGTAGCACCGTGTAGCCCACGATGGTTGCGGTGCCGTTTACCTGATCGACGATTTTCCTGGTCGTACTTTCGCGCACGCCCGGGGCTGTCCCGCCCGGGGCTGTCCCGTTGATGTCGTGTGGCGCAGCTGAATAGATCGCGAAGCTGTGATTCGTCATGTGCATGCCGACGCCCGTGACCAATCCGCGCCCGTCCCCATTGTCACGCAGAGTCGCAACCATGGATGCGATCGAATGCGTGGTGTAGTTGTTGCCGGGACCACCAAAGTAAGGGAGCCCACCGGTGACCGTCAACGGCCGTGGATCAAGGTCGGTGATGCCGAGAATATCGCGAGTAAAATTCACATTGCTGGCGAAACAGGAATAGAGGTCAAAAAAATCGATGTCAGCCAGTGCTTTGCCAGACATGGCGAAGGCCTGGTCACAGGCCCAGTGCATGGCGGGTGAGTGAAAAAGTTCTGCGCGCTGTGCGATGTAAGGCGGTTCCTTGGCGTAGCCCCATCCCTGCAGGTAAATTCGCTTGTGCGCCGGAACGCCGAGTTCATCCGCCACCCGGTGACTGGTGATGATAATGGCCGCCGCCATGTCCACGTCCATAAACGCCATGGTGTTTTTCGAAAATGGCGACGCCACCATGCGATCATGGGAACTTAAGTTAAACAGGCTTTCGGGAGAATGCGCCCTGCGAAACCAGGCGAGGGGATTGTCCGCCGCCCGCGCGCTAAGTCCGGCCATCATGGTGGCTTCCTGGCGGCGATTCTCTTCGGGGGTCAACCCAAGGTGCGCGCGCCTGGCGGAATCCAGGATGGCGAAGGTCGTGTATGCCTGACGGATGTCGTGGTTTATTTCAGTGGGAAGGTGCGGGTCTTCAAAGGGGAACTCCGGTTTGCCTTGTGCGACCGGCCAGTCGAGTCGGCGACCGTCCTTCTTGGCCCGCTTCCGCGTGGCAAGCGCTTCGGCGCCCGTCACCAATACAGCCCGGCGTTCACCGCGCAAAATTTTCTCTGCAGCATCACACACAAATCGTTGTGGGCTGGTGCCGCTCATGCCGGAAAGCTTGCGTTCTCCCGCTTTCAAACCCAGTGCGGTGGCGATCGACCCAGGCAAGTTATCGTAGTGCCAACTCAGGCTACGCACGACATCCAATTCATCAATACAGTCAATGATGGCCGCATTTTCACAATCAGCCACGGCGTCGTTGGCAACTTCGATGTTCTGGTAGAGCGGATGTGGCGCATCACCGCCCTCTTCTCGCCACGTTTTCTGGGCGACACCGATAATGCACGGCAGTAGGTTGTTCATGCGTAGTTCCTGCTATTTTCCCGTCCAGCGGGGCGGGCGCTTTTCGGCAAACGCCCTGGGACCTTCTTTCGCGTCTTCGCTGCTGAACACCCGCCCACTGAGCTCAGACTCAATTTTGTAGGCCTCCCGCATGTTTTCCTTCAGACCACGCACAACCGATTCCTTGGTGGCCTGTACCGCCAGCGGTGAATTGGCCGTGATGCGCTGCGCCCATTCCAGGGCTTTCGCCAGTAACTGGACTTCCGCCACGATTTCATTGAGCAAACCCAGTTCCAGGGCGCGCCGGGCGGGAAATTGCTCTGCGGTGAGGAGGAATTCCATCGCCGCCGGATAGTTGAGCTGGCGCGGCAACCGCACCGTCGTTCCACCCCCGGCGAATAACCCGCGTTTTGGCTCCATCACGCCAAATGTCGCATGTTCGGTGGCGATGCGAATATCCACCCCGCCCAGCATCTCCATACCACCTGCCACGCAGGGCCCATTGATTGCTGCAATGATGGGTTTGTAGATCTTGGTATTGCGCAGTACGGCATCCACCGCGTCGCTGAGCTTACACCCGTCAATTTCAGTGACGCCCCCCGCCGCAATCTTTCCCCGCAGTTCTGTCACTTGCGGGATAAATGTTTTGAGGTCGGCGCCCGCCATGAAATTGCGTCCCACCCCCGTGACGACGGCAACCCATGCGTCCTCATCGGCATTGAAATCCCGCCAGGCGGCGGCAAGATCCCTGAAGTGGTAGATGTCGCAGGCGTTTTTCGCCTCCGGCCTGTCGATGGTAATAACAACAATATGATCGTCACGCTTGTCGTAGTGAATGGGCATAGTTCTTCCTGCTGCTTACAGTCTTGTGATAAGTAACGGTAGTCCCTGCGGCGGACAGGGTGTGGGCAGTATCTGCGAGCCAATTTTATAGCCCGGCTTAAGTTGTACGCGGTATCGCAGCAGCAACTGGTGCATGAATAACTTGGCGTTCATCTGCGCGAAATTCATTCCGATACACTTGTGCGCACCACCCCCGAACGGGATGAACTGAAACTTGTGCCTGCGATGCTCCTGACGCTCCTCGTTGAAGCGATCCGGGTCGAACGTTTCCGGATTTGACCAGAATTCCGGCATGCGATGGTTGAACCCCGGCACCATGAACAACATGGTATGCGCGGGTATTTTGACACCTGCGATTTCGCACGCCCGAATGCTGCGCCGCAATAGTATTGAAGCGGAAGGGTAGAGGCGTAATGCCTCATTAAACGCCATTTCAACGCCGCTGAGTCGATCAACGTCCTCGAAGGTTACTTTATCCTGATGCAATTGCAGCGATTGCCGACGGAGTGTCTCCTGCATCACGGGATTCGCCGCCAGATGCATCAGCAAGTGGCTGAGGCCGGCGCTGGTGGTGTCATAAGCGGCAAAGAAAAGAAACGACAGGTGGTCAATAAGCTCCTCGTTGCTGAAGTAAGAGCCATCCTCCCGGGTACTCTTGACCAAAAAGGACATAAAATCCCGGCCATCGTTTTTTCGCCTGTCCTCGATCAGGGAGTCCAGGTACTGATAAACAAATGCCCTCCCTTTCTGGCCATAATAGAAATTCAGGGGCGGGATGTTCTTCTTGACCAGGCTCAGCATGCCTTTTTCAAGTATCAGGCGGAACGCATTGGAGAAGTGCGCCGCGTCATCTCCGAGTTGATTGATGCCGTAGAAAATCCTTGCCCCAACATTCATCAGGAGTTCTTTTATGAACGGCATGAAGACTATCTCCCCTCGCCCTTCCCAGCTTTCGAGCGAGTCACTGATAATCCCGTTAATGCCGACTGAGTAGCCCTGCATCGCGTCTGACTTGAACGCCGTCTGGAACACGCGGCGGTGCAAGCGATGCTCATCGAAGTCCCGGGCCAGGATCGCGCCGCCAAACCAGTCCGATATATTGTCCCTATACCCTATCTCGCTGGAAAAATTGCGCTCTGAATCCAGCAGCAATTGCTCGCAGTTTTGCGGACCGAGCACCAGAATGCCTTTTTGAAAACCAATGCCGATTTTGGAAACCAGTCCGTATTTTTCATGATGCTTCTTTAACGTGCCATAGAAGTCCCTGAAGAGCCATGGCGTCATTCCCAAAAATGGAGCGCCGGCCTTTCCCGGGATATGTCCCAACTCTTTCATGGACGTATCCGGGAACTGCCTATGGTCCAATACAGACTCCTTCATACATTCAACGCTTTTTGGAAGCGCAGCAGCAGGTCTTTCAATGTCTGGAGGCTGTCCATCGGGACTTCCTCCCCATAACGACCCCGTCTCTTGCAAACAATTGTATTATAATAACATTATAGCTATATTGTAACTATGTTAGTTCCACTTATTCCACGCGCGCGCGGGGCGAACATTTATGGCCATCGATCCTTCCAAATTTTTGCTTAACGGTCGGGTTGCTGTCGTGACCGGTGGTGGCTCTGGCATTGGTCGCGGCATCGCCGCTGGGCTCAAGAACTTTGGGGCTGCAGTGGCAATCTGGGAAATCAACCCCGACTCTTGTGCATCGGCTGCGGCGGACATCGGTGCCCTCGGTATTGTGACGGACGTGCGCGACGCCGAGGCTGTCGACAGCGCGCTGGAACGTACCAGCGCTGAACTCGGTACGGTGTCGATCCTGATTAATAATGCCGGGGGGGTGTTCTATTCACCGCTGCTCGATACCGCCGAGAAGGGCTGGGATGCCCTCTACCGAGCAAACCTCCGCCACGTATTTTTGTGCACCCAAAGAGTTGCGCGCGCCATGGTCAAGGCCAAAATTGGCGGCAGTATCACGACAGTTACATCCATTGAGGGCGTGCGGGCAGCACCGGGTTATGCCAGCTATGCCGCGGCAAAGGCCGGTGTCATCAGCTACACCAAGACTGCGGCGCTAGAGCTTGCGCCGCACGGCA
>JANPDE010000244.1:0-5736 GCA_031431315.1 Haliea sp. | reverse complement strand
CTGGCTAGCATTTGCTGTCGGTACGTGTCGCCCCCCAGCAATTTGCGCTCAGGATTATCCAGCAGGTGCTGCTGCGCCGCCTGCAAGCGCCGCAGATCCAGCGCCTTGTCCGCCGCCTGCGGTAGGGTGTCGTAGTACAGCGGGTAATCCTCGCCCAGGTATTCCCTGACCGCAGGCAGTGGATTGACTAGCACCGGCGTACCTCTGGCAATACATTCGATTACCGTATTATTAGCGCTCGCGTCATACAGCTGGATGAACACGATATTGCGCGACAGCAGCAGGTCGTACTGCGCGTTCGGCAAATGGTGGCACTCCTCGGTGTTGTCGCGCGTCGCCAGTGCTCCCGCAGCGCGCTCGCGTGTTTCGCTGGCCAGCATATTCTTCAGGTACTGGTCAGCCTGCGGAATGAATTCCGGCACCAGTCGCAGCTTGCCAAACCCCAGGGCATTGTCAACCGGCACCGGTAAGTCATAGATGGCGCTCAGTCGTCGCAGCCACCAGCCCACCTGTACAATTTTCTTGTTGGCGTTCGCCAGGAACGCCTCGAAGTCGAACAGGCTATCCGGTATCTCGGTAGGATGAATGAGGGGCGATACCGGTTTGCCGGTGGCTTCACGCAACCAGTCAGCGCAGTACTGTGACAAAGTGAACAGGCCCACACAGGCATCCAGGCTCTCACGCCACACGGCCTTGGCGAGAATCACCCGGGGCGTCTCCAGCGGATGAAAGCCTGCGGGCATGTGCGGCGGGTTATGCAGAATGCCGGCCCAAGGCTCGCCTATCGGCAGTATGCCCTTTTCCTCCGCGTTGAGTGGCGCGGTGTGGTCCTGGCTCAGTATGGCCTGCAGGAGTTCCGCTCCGCTGCGAACTCCGCAGTGCCGGTGTTGCCAGGCGAAGGGATCCTCCAGGAAATCTTCAAAGCGCACACCACGGTGATTGTGCAGGGGATACAGCGCATTGACCGCATAACGCCAGCCGCTGCGGTGATGGGTGCGCTCGTAGCGCTGCCGGAAACACAGTTTACCCAGTGGATTACTCTGCAAGCCGATGTCGGAATTCTCCCTGGCCAGCGCCTGTAATTGCTTTACTTCCCATTGCAGGAGCGCATCATCCGGATTGCGCGCACTTGCCTCGCGCATCGCAGCAAGCGCTGCGGGAAAGACCTCCGCCCTGAGTTGAATATAGGCGAGGTAGCGGTAGGCCTGGGGATGTTCGGGCCACAGCTCCATGGCCTGTTGCAGGTGCACCAGCGCATGGTCATCACGACCTTTTTCAAACCAGCCGCGACCCAGCAGCAGCGCGCCTCGGGCCGCTTTCTGTTCAGCCGTTAAACTCAATGTTCTTACCCAAAAGCACTTGCCGCAGTAGCCGCTGGGCGCGGGGCGAAGCGCTGCACTGCACCGCCGCCTGCAGATTGGCCAGTGCCGCCGCCGTATCCTCCTTCTCCAGGTAACGCCGCGCCACAGTGAGGGCATAGGCCGCCAACTGTTCCCTGGCCTTGTGACTCCACGCCTGTGCCGTTTCCTCAGGTAGGTAACGCTCGGTAATATCGATGGTCGCCAGACCATGCAATACCTGTTCCCCGGAGCGGATCAGCCGCGCTGTTTCCGCAGACGCATCCCGGCCGATACCGACCAGCACTTCAGGCACAAAGATTACAGGATAGCGCACGGCAATGCGTTTCCACATTTCCCAGTCCATGGTGGAGTGGGCCTCGACACAAAAACCACCCAGCGCCTCATAGGTCTCACGCTTCACGGTCATCGCTGAAAACTGCACCCGACACTCGAGAACGATGCGCTGCAACCACTCCTGCAGGATGCCCGGCCGACTGGCTTCCAGCCAGGAGTTCCAGTGGCTATCCTCGCCGCCGGATGATGCCACTATCCGGTGCTGGGTAAAGGCCGCCCCGGCCTGCGGAGCCAATGTAATCTGCTCCTCCAGAGCGGCGTAAAACCCGGGGTCTACCCAATCGTCGTCATGCAGGATATGCACCCACTGCCCGCGGGCGCGTGCAAGCGCACAATTAAAGATATGGGGATGGCCAAGGTGCTCATCGCAGCCATAAAAGTCGACGCTGCCGCCACCGATCTCACCCACCAATGCGCTGATCTCGCGCTGCCGCGCCACGTCACCACCGTCACACACGACTTCTATCTGCATCGCCGTTGTAGCCTGCGCCAGCACACTCTCCAAAACGCGCCGCAAGGTTCCCGTGCGCTGGTACACCGTGATCATCACTGACCAGAACGGTCGCGTACTATCACCGGGAGCAAGTGGCACTACCGGAGGAAACACCGGCAGTGGCGGCGCAGGGACCGGTGGATCGATGATCCCCAATGCCTCCAGCTGCGCCACGCCCTCGTAACGGACAGAGAGCGCCGCGTCGTACAGCGTCAGGTCCGGATCACATGCAAAACCCTGGTCGTACGCCTTGTATTGTTGACCCGCCATGGCGTGTACCTCGCGCCTGGCTTCGGTGTGGGCATAGTTCAGCATTGAAGAAATGAATTTGAAATGCAGCAGGACCATCTGGTTGTGCGCCAGGTTAGCAGCGGGAATATTGGTCAAATGCTGGCCGCCGTCCAGGACCACGAAAGGCTGGTATTTCAACAGTGCCACCTTGCTCAGCAGGTAATCGTTGTTGGCGGGAAACACACGCTGGCGCAGCCCGCCGAACAACAGGCGCTGGTTGTGATACTGCCCGCCCATTTCATAGCGGCGGTGATAACTTTCCCGATCAAACCATGGGCACACCTGCAGCGGATCCTGCCCGGGATGGTAGTGCGCCTGACTGACCGGGCACTCGCTGTACATATCCAGCAGTTGCCCGGTCATGGCCTGCAGGTCTTGCCTGTCCATCTCCCGGCACAACGCCTTGAGACCTTGGGCGGGTGCGCCCCGGTAGACAAGAAACTCATCCGTATCCACAGTCAGGCACCAGTGACCGACGCCGTAGCGGCGCAGCAGCAACTCGAACCAGGAGGAGCCAAAATTGGCCTCGGAAAACGGCGCGCCGGAGTGCCACAGAAGGACATCTTCCTGCTCAAGTAAATACTCGCGGCTGCCGTCCGTCGATCCATTGTCGACCATCAGGAAGCGGTCCACACCCAGCTTGCGATAGTAATCCAGGAAATACGGCAGGCGCGGCCTTTCGTTACGGCAGGTCACGCAACACAGGATGTCCGCTGCGCCGATGTTCGAATCGCGCTGGTCGATCCGCTCAAGTTCATAGTGGGCAAACGCAGCGTCCAGCGAGTCCAGCGCCTCAATCGCCGTAATAAACATCTTGTGAATCTGGGCGATCGGCGACAGCTTTTCCAACCAGGTATGGCAGAGCGCCCGCAGTTCATGCCAGCGGGACAACTGCAGGTAGAGTCTGCCAATTTCAAGATGCGGATCGATATACATCGGCTCGATCTCGATGGCCCGCTGAAAGCTTTCGAGTGCGTTTTGCACGCGATCGCGTTTGATCCAACCCAGGCCCATGGCGTGATACCCGCGCGCGCGCCGATCGACCTTTGGTTCAAACCATTTGAGATCGTCGCTTGGCGTCATGCCATCTCCGTGGCGAGGAATTCTGCCAGTGCGCGCTGGTGCGGTTGATACCACTGCCGCAATCGCAGTTCCAATTCCGCAGACAGCGGCGGATAACTGCCCACATTGCTGCGTGCCGTCGAGGTAAGCTGGTGCGGCGGTACGCCCAGGAATTTATAGGCGATGTTCACGGTGCGTACTACATCCCTGGACAGGTCCTCATTCTGCAGTATCAGAAATTGGTGTGCGGGGAAACACTGTAACCAGCGTTTCAGGAACGGCAGCACGGCGCCCCCCAACAGCAAACTGCCTTCACCGTAAGACCGGGGCAATTCGTCAGCTTCCAGCGGGCAGCGCGGATACCGCTCCAACTCCTGTTGTACCAACATCTCCCAGTGCGGCACCTGATGCCCGAGACGCTTGCGCATGTGATAATCGGAAAAGGCGCGCGCCACCGGATCCCTGAGAATCAACAACAGCTTCATATCCGCCCTGAACGCCGCCACCCGTTGCGGCGCTTCCTCCTGCCACAAACTGCGGATGCTGCCCTCGCCCGTAATGTGCATAGCGCTTGCGGGAATCGGCATAAAACAGGCGCGATACCACTCGTAGCCATGGCTGTAATAGTCTGTCCAGAAATTCACCTCCTTGACCACTGCCGGGCAAATCAGGGGGTGATCCACCAGGTAATCATACAATGCGGAGGAACCGCTTTTACTTGTGCCTATGATCAGGAACTCAGGATCCTTGACCGGCTGTCCCGGGGCAGGCGCTCGCCCATAACTGTGCTCCCAGGCCTGCGTCATGTACTGTGCCAGGCACTCGCTGGCTGCCCTGGACTCGCCCAGTTGGCTGAGCAGACAGCCCAGAAGGAACCTGACCTCCTGACTGCGGGGGTAGCGGTCAGCGACCTGCCTGAGCATTTCGGTATGCTCGAGTGTATAGTTACCCGGCTCCACCCATAATAGCCCAATGTCCAGGGGTAGTTCCGGCATCCGTGGCGCGGCGAGTACGCCATCCAACCAATTGGCAAGCGCCGCTTCCCGTCCGATCCTCGCATTCTCGGCCACACACAAATGGTAATACGCCCAGGGCTCAGCATTATTCAATGCCAGTGTCTGGCGAAAAAAAGACTCCGCCTCGGGCAACCGGCTTTGCTGCAGCATCAGCTCACCCAGGGCGTTGTACGACCACCATGCCCACGGTTTTTGCGCAACAGATCGCCGCAAGCTCGCTTCCGCTTCCAGGTAGTGTCCCAGCGCCATCAGCGCTATACCCTGGTGATGGTAGAGATTCGGGTCACGCCCCCGGCACTTGGCAAGCGCCCGCTCGTAACGCAGCCAGAGGGCATGGCGCCAGTGCCGCAGCAACGACATTACTGCTGCGCCTGCAGGAAGGCGCGAATCACGCCGGGAATGGCGGCGATATCACGGCCCAGCGCAATCTCGTAGGAGGGCAGCGCCCGCACCAGGTTGGCCAGGGCACGAAACTCACCCTGCGCATTGCCGGGCAGCTGAAACAGCGTGCTGGGCATGATGGCCTTGAACACGTGACTCGCGGAAGCCGGGGTGATCAAGGTGTCATCCTGATCCGCCACGCGCGGCACCAGGATCGCGCGCAGCGCACTGCGCGGCAGCAATTGCCCGGGAAAGAAACGTTGCAGAAAGATCATTGCCTTTTCCCCACCTTCAGCATCATCGACCCGATCTATATTTTCGATACATGATTTCAGATGGGCAAAGCGCTCCACATCCTGCAGGCCCTTCAGCTTGATGGTGTTGTAGACGCTGTAGGCCATCAACGTTGCAGGGTCGATGACACAGTAATCATCGCCATTCAAGCCGAGGCCGGAATCCAGGCAGGCCAGGGTCGTGGTTGATTTGCCGCTGCCGCCCTTGCCCGTCAGCAGCACTGATCCAGCTTCCGTGCCAAAGCAGGCGGCGTGCACAAAAAAGCGATTGCGCCTGCCAAACCACCAGTTGAGTAGCACAGTCAGCGGATAGCCTGTCTCGTAATAGGGAATGTCCGCCGCGTTTTCGATCCAGTACACGGCGTGGTTGTCCTGCTGGTCCAGTACGCTGAGGATATCGGGGCCGAGATGAAAGACGCTGCGGTTGCGCTCGCCATTCATGCCCTCGATTTCGCGCCGGTTGCCCAGCTGCTCCCACCACCGCAGGCGCACCAGCTCGACAAAGC
>JANPDE010000243.1:0-25670 GCA_031431315.1 Haliea sp. | reverse complement strand
GCCCAGGCAGTGTTTCAACCCACGCCACTGCACCTGCGTCTCTATGGACAGCGCCAGCCATTGCTCGGCTTCGGGACGATGGTGTTTACAGGGGTACAGGCCCTGCGGCGCCGCGCGATAACAACGATTACCCGCGCGCTGCAGGATATTGCCATAGGCACTGTACTCGATGATTTGCTCGGCCGAGGCGTTGAGGGCACCTTCCACCATGGGGCACTCGATGAAACTGCCCACGCCTGTCCTGTCCCGCTCTCCCAGTGCCACCAGCGCGGCGTAGGCCGCGTGCATGCCGGCCAGTGGATCGCAGGGTCCGCGCTGTATCCTCGGCTGGTCGTCCGCGAAGCCTGTGATCCATGCCATGCCGGTGATCTGCTCCATGGTTTGTGCGAAGCCCACATGGTTTTTCCACGGGCCGCTCAGTCCAAAGGCCGGCATGCGCACCATGCTGGTTTGCGGGCTGAGCGCGTGGACGGTGTCCCACTCCAGCCCGAATTTTTCCATCACCCGCGGTGAATAATTTTCGACAAACACGTCACAGTGCGCCAGCAACTCTTTCGCGACCGTTACACCCGCCGCCTGGTCCAGATCAAGCGTCAGGCCCAGTTTGTTGGTGTTGGCGCCCAGGTACATGCCGCTGTATTCCCACCACTGCGGTTTGTGCATGAAGCGACCACCGAGCATACGCATGCCATCCATGCGCTGTATGGCTTCAAGATGAATGACTTCGGCGCCCAGGTGGGCCAGCATCTGGGTCGCGGAGGGCCCGGCCCACCACGCGGTGGCATCCAGCACGCGAATACCCGCCAGTGGTCGCCGCTCTGCCGGCCACTGGTGAGGGAAGACACGCGGCGGTTTCTCCGAGATGACATGGTTGTGCTGTCCAATGGCTGGCGCGGCCCGCAGGACACCGGGTGTTTCCCCATTCACGAGGTAGGGCGGCCGTGGTTGCAGAAAATCGCCGCCGGGATTGTTGATGAACACGCCCCTGGCCTGAAAGTGCTCGTGCTGCAATACGGTCTGGCCATTGTTCACCGGGGCCACGGGTATGCGTAACAGTGCTGCCGCCTCGACAATCTCGGCGGTGGTCCTCTGCCGGGTCCAGGCATGCACGATCGCATTCCATTCCGCCATACGCGCCGTGCGACCGTAGATGCTGGCAAGATTTTTATCCGCAAGCAGGTCGGTGCGCTCAATCAGGACCAGGAAGTCCGCATATTGCTGGAAGGAATTTGTGGTGAAGCCCACCCATCCATCACTGGTCGGTTCTATAGAGGGGATCTCCACGGTGCGCAGCGGAGCGGATATTTCGGGCCGGCCTGCAAGACTGGCCATCAGGTCGACGTAGCTGGTACCGGCGATGTTCATCACCTCGAGCAGCGAAAAGTCGATGTGATCACCCACGCCACAGTCGCGAGCCTTGCGACATGCGGCGAGGGCTGCCACGGCGGCGTAAGTGCCCGCCACCCATTCCGTGATACGCCCTCCCGCCATCACCGGCGGTTGCTCTGGCAGACCGCGTCCGGACAGTGAACCCGATTCTGCCTGCAGGATGAATTCGGTCGTGACACGATCGCGGTACGGGCCGGTGTGGCCGAAGGGTGTGATGGAAAGCAGCACAACATGCGGGAACTGCGCACAAAACTGGTCCGCGTCGAAGCTGCCGGGAGCGAAAGTGTTGACAACGATATCGGCACTGCCAAGCATTTCGTGAATGCCTTCGTCACCGATGTCACCGGTGACTGATTTCTTGGACGTGTTGAGAAACTGAAACAGCGCACTGTCGCCCTGCGCTATTTCCGCGGCCGGGCGCTGAGCGGACCACCGACGCATCGGGTCACCCGTGAGGGGCTCCACCTTGATGACTTCCGCGCCGGCATCCGCCAGTAACTTGGTGGCGTAGCTACCCGCGATATTGTCCGAGAAGTCTATGACACGAAGGTCGTTGAGGCCGTGCAGCATCTAGAGTGTGTCAGGAATATGGTTCAAGTTGTACAGCGCCTTGCAATTGGAGTGCAGGAATTGCTTCACCTGCGCGCGTGGCAGGCCCTGGAACTGCCGCTCGGCGACCAGCCGCGAGTTGGGCCAGTTGCTGGCGGTGTGCGGAAAATCGGTCGACCACATGATGTGGCTGGTGTTGAGTCGGTGGCGCAGATCCATACCGACGGTATCGATCAGGAAGGTCGCCCAGAAATTCCGGTGAAAAATTTCGCTGGGCATGCCCATCTTGCCGCTGGCTTCCGTAAAGAAGCGGTAACGGTAGAACATGTCGTCGCACTGTTCCAGCAGGGTTGGAATCCAGCCGATGTTAGCTTCCACCAGAACGATTTTCAGTTGCGGGAATTTCCTGAACATGCCGCTGAACAACAGATCGCTGACCACCGGGATGGTGTGTGAACCCGCCTTGATCGCGCCCGCCGCGCCGAGGAACGCGAGATTTTTGAAATCGGGCCGTTTGCCACTACCGCCGCCACCCTTGCTGCGCAGGAAACTGCCGATGTGTATGACGACGGGCATATTCGTCTCACAGCAGCGCGCGAAGAACGCTTCGTCCTCCTCGCTGAAATCGTAGTTGCCGCTGGGCATGCGCGAAATGACGGCGCCCTTGTGGCCGTTGTCAATCGCCCACTCCAGCTCGGCGATAGCATCGCTGATCCCGGTAGTCGGGATAATGGCCTGCGCAAGCAGTCGACCCCCGCTATCGCGACAAAATTCCTGGGCCAGCCACTCGTTGTACCTGCGCACACAGTACAGCTGCAATTCGCGATCGTCGGAGTAGGTGCCGGCGCCCTTCAGGGTGACGGAGGGGTAGAGCACCTGTGCATAGATCCCATCGATCGCCATGTCCGCGAGCCGCGCCTCGGTCTGCCACATGCCGGGGCGCATGGTGGCGTAACTGCCGCCAGTGGGAGAGTAGTCGAGGTAGCTCTTGCCCGCGGAGACGGTAAAGCTCACGGCCTCGGGTGGCTTGTTCTCATCGAACAGCCAGAAATCACCCTGCTCGGTATGCGTGACTCGTGGCACCCGGTCCTTCAGGGAAGCGGGAGCATTGTTGGTCCACAAGTCGGCGGGCTCCTGGACATGGGCATCGGCATCGATGACGGGGTAGTCGATGCTGCGAAAATCGTGGAATAAATCGCTCTTGTCTATCATTGCCTTGCCTCTTGTTATGCTACCTTTACTCTACAACGTTTTGACAAAGAGTAAAAACCCATTCCGCACACCGCAGCGAGTGATAGCGGCAGGGAATCCCGGCGCTCAGTGGAGACGGCCATGGTCATTACAACAGCACTTCCGATGAGGGCGGCACTTCCGATGAGGGCGGCCATTTCGGCCGACTCCCACATTTCGGAAACCGAAGATTGCTTCCGGGACATCGATCCCGAGTTCGCCGACCGGCGACCGCGCGCGGTCTACGACGAAAAGCGCGGCGCCATTCTCGAGATCAGCGATCTCGGCGTTAAGGTGCCGATGGGGATTATCTGCACGGCGGGCCGCACGCCCGAGCAATTCGCCGAGCCCGTGCACTGGCGTGACCTGCACCCGGCGGGACACGACCCCAAGGCGCGCCTGGCGATACAGGATGAAGAGGGCATCACTGCTGAGGTGTTATACCCCAGCCTGGGAATGGTGCTGTGTAACCACCCGGATATCCATTACAAAAAGGCCTGTTTCGCCGCCTACAACCGTTGGTTGGGCGCATTCTGCGCCACCGATACCCGCCGGCTGATCGGCATACCTATTATTTCCATGCGCACGCCGCAGGAAGCCGTGGACGAATTGCGTGCTATCCACGCACAGGGTTTTCGTGGCGTGATGTTGCCGGGCGATCCTGCGGTCGAAGATTACGATCATGTGTGCTATGACGAATTCTGGCGACTGTGCGTGGAACTGGGCATGCCGGTCAGCTTTCATATTCTGACCACGAAAGACGGCATTCTGGAGCGGGTGCGCGGCTCGCGACTGGTGCACCAGATCGTCACCGTGCGGGGCCTGCAGAATATCATCATGATGATGATCCTGGGCGGCGTCTTTGATCGCCATCCAAAACTGAATGTGGTGTGCGTCGAATCCGATGCGGGCTGGGTGCCGCATTTCAAATTCCGCATGGACCACGCCTACGACCGGCACCGCTTTCACTTGCGCGCGGAAACCCTTCAGCAGCTGCCGAGCACCTATTTCGATAACAATATTTATGTGACCTTCCAGGATGACTACAGCGTGAAGCAGGTGAAGGATGGTCTCAATCTGGAGCGCGTGATGTGGGCCACCGACTTTCCCCACAGTGACGGCACCTACCCCCACTCGCGCCAGGTCATGGCAGACGTCACGGCGGGCATGAGTGAAGCGCAACGCGACAACGTCCTGTTCAACAATGCCGCGGCGCTGTACGGCATCGCATCATGAGCAGGCGTGCGAGTCGCTCACCCCTGCACGATGTCGCTATCGTAGGCGCCTACAATACCCGGCAGGCGAAACAGATTGATGCTAGCGAGATCGATGTCCTGCTCGACGCGGTACACGGTGCACTCGCCTCCGCCGGCCTCGCGCTGAACGCTGTCGACGGTGTCAATGTGACATCGTCGACACAGCGCTTCCACTCGCGACAGGCGGTCATGTTGTTCGGTGCAAGACCCTGCTGGACCGGCAGCGATATCGGTATTCCTGCGGTCATCGAAGCGGCGCTGGCTATCAGCGCAGGCCTGTGCCAGACCGTCGTAATCGCCACGGCGCAGGTGGCGGAACACCGCGACCGCCAGAAAACCGCGCCCTGGACGCGGCCCGGCAATGAGTTCGTGGAGTGCTGGGGACTGTTCACACCGGCCGAGTTCGCGCTGATGGCGCGCCGCCATATGCATCTCTACGGCACTACCGAAAACCACTTCGCGGAAGTCGCGGCCACCATTCGCAACCATGGCGCGCAACATCCCGAAGCCTGTCATTACGGCAAGTTTGTGACGCCCGCGGATGTGTTGATTTCACGCATGGTGGCAGACCCCTTCCATTTACTGGATTGCGCGATGACGTCGGAAGGCGGCGCCGCTCTGGTGCTGACCTCGCAGGAGCGCGCCCGCGATCTGGATGTCAAGCCGATCTATCTGCTGGGCGGAGGCACCGACAAGCAGGGCATGGCGTATGTCGCGCCGCCCGTGTGGGACCACTACGGCCAGGTCGGCAAGCGCGCGGCGCAGCAGGCGTTTGCCCAGGCGGGTCTGACCCCGGACGATGTCGATGTGCTGGAGCTCTACGACCCGTTTTCCTTCGAAATCATCCGGCAACTGGAAGTGTTCGGCTTCTGCGGTATCGGCGAGGGCGGCGACTTTGTCATGGAGGGACACCTGCGCATGGATGGGAAATTTCCCGCCGTTACCAACGGTGGCTTGATGTCGTTCAGCCACGCCGGTCTCGCGCAACTGATCCAGAAGCCGATCAGCGCGGTACAACAACTGCGCGGGGAATACCCGCGAGAGCTGACTGTCAAGGACGCCAGGGTGGCGCTGACCAGCAATGGCGGATCAGGGGCATTGTTCACCGATGTACTGTTGTTGGGTACCGAGAGGGCTGCGCTGTGAGTGACCGCCGCCGCGAAGACCTGATTCCACTGCCGCACCCCACTGCATTGTCGCAACCGCACTGGGACGGCTGCCATGCAGGCAAACTCCTGGTGCAGCGCTGCAGGCAATGCGACACCTATGTATTTATCCCGCAACCGCGTTGTACGAACTGCCAGTCCGTTGCCCTGGACTGGGTGGAAAGTTCCGGGCGCGGCAGGGTGTATTCCTATTCCGTGGTGCACCGAGCACCGCGGCCGCAGTTCGAGGTGCCCTACGCGGTCGTTATCATTGCACTGGAGGAGGGCTGGTACATGTTGTCTAATCTGCTCGAATGTCCATTGGATGCTGTGGCGATTGATCTGGAAGTCGCCGTCAGGTTTAAGCGCATGAGTGACGAGATCACCCTGCCCTATTTCGTGCCGGCCTGAGACTCAAATGAACGCCTGAAATTACCTGGTGCGGTTTTGTGACGGTCTGCACGCTTTTTTTGACAGCCTGTCAATTTACACGCTAGACTGCATGGAAAGCTCTCGCGCCCGACTCGGCAATCCCCGCACGTGGCGAGCTCGACCGGAGGATTCATGCGTCACCCCAAAACGATTTATTCCCTGCTGCGCAGCACGCCCTTCCTATTTGCCGCCGCGTTCGCGACCGGTCCCGGCCTGGCCGAGCGCGCACTGGCCATCGGCCCCTACGACTCTGGTCTGCTCCTGTACTCCACCGAAGGTAACCGGCTGCGGCGCTATGATATCGATACGATCGGCTCCGATCTGGTCCAGGATGTCCTGATCAAATCGGCTGCGGACGACACGGCGAACGGCCGCGACAGCAACGGTGTGATCTGCACCATTCCCGACGGCAGTGGGCGCTTCGTGCTGGGAGAAGATACCGGCCAAACCGCCATACGTCCCGGCTGGGGAATATTTTCCAGCGACGGCGTACAGGAGGGAAAACTTGCTGCTACCTACCAGACCAGCGGCGCGGAACCCTTCGGTTGCGTCTTCGACAAACAGGCCCGCCTGTTCACCACTGATGTCGGCAGCCAGGCCATTGGCGCTGCCAGCGGGCAACTGATCCTGTGGTTCCCACCCTATGACGTGTTTCCCGGTGCACCGGCGCCCTATCCTAACGGCGCCGTCAGCGACAACTTCTGCAAGATTGCGGTCAATATCGGCACGGCGGGCCAGCCAGTGATCGATAAGCAGGGCCGCATTTACGTTACGGCAGCCGGAGGGCTGCGGGTGCTGCGCTTCAGTGGGCCCTTCCCCACCGGCCCGGACGCCGCCGGAGGATGTGGTGCCGTCGATTCAATGGGTTCGCCGCTGGCAACCTCGGTGAATCGCGCGCTATTCCTCGGCCCGCAAGGACTCAGCACGTACTCCGGCATCGCGCTCGCGCCCAACGGTAACCTGTACATCGCCACCAACCTCACCGGCACCATCAGCGAGTACACCACGGATGGCATTTTAGTGCGCATGATCCTGGATCCAGGCCCATTCACCAGTCTGCCAATTGCTACTGGCAACCCCCAGAGCCTGGCGGTGGACCCGCAGGGCACGATCTACTACGCGGACCTGGACCTGCAGGGCGCACTGCCGAGTGTGGGCCCCGGACCCAACGGCAAAGTGTGGCGCATCACTTTCGATGAGAACAACAACCCCAATCCGCCGGAAATCGTGCGGCAGAACCTGGCGTTTCCCGACGGCGTCGCTGTCAAGCAGGGCAATCTCGAACCGTTGACCGAATGGCGCACATTCGCAGGCGATTACACACGCCGTTTCTACAACCCTCGCGAAGAGGTCATCACCAATCAGAACGTGCAACTTCTGGAGCAGGCCTGGCGCTTTCCCACCGACGCTATTATCACGGGCTCGCCCAGTGTAGCGGCGGTGAAGATCCCGGGCGAAGGAAAGACGCAAGTGGTGTATTTCCAGTCGTGGGATTGGCATATTTACGCAGTGCGCATGATTGACGGCAAGGAGCTGTGGCGCTTCCAGGCGGATGAACAGCCTGGCTCCTCGTTTCCCAGCACTGCCTCCGTGGACATCAGCAAGGTGGATGGGCGCGAAACAGTGTATGTCGGCACCGGCGAAATCATGTACGCCCTGGATGCCGTGACCGGCGAGGAAATCTGGCGTTTTACCGCGGGCACGGGCTGCAAGGACGCGCTAGGATTTCCCCCGGGGCTGTGCGGTTTCCTGAGTGAGCGCAACCAGATTGAAAGCTCGGCCGCCGTGGTGGACGGCCAGGTTTTCTTTGCCATGGATATCAACGATTATGAGTCAGGCAAGGGTGGCTTTTACGCCGTCGATGCCGTCACCGGCACGCTCAACTGGTACTTCGACCTGGAGACCGCTGCCACCTGCACGCCGTTTCCCGACGATGAGATCCGCCAGTTCGACGGCTACCACAGTGAGGCGCAGCTCGGCCTGCCGGCTGGCTACCTCGCGTCACGCCCGGGCTGCGGCTTTGCTCGCACCGTCACCGGCTGCGGCAACGTGTGGTCGTCGCCAGCCATTGACAAAGAGCGAGGCCTGATGTACTTCGCCAGCAGTAACTGCGATACCGACAACAACCCCGCGACGCCGCGCCCCGCGCCGCCCATGCCCGCGTACGATGAGGCTATAGTGGCGCTGGATTTCAACGGGGTTCCCGCCTGGCGCTGGCGCCCGCGTGAAGTCGATAATGCCGATCTGGCTTTCGGCGCCGTACCTAACCTCTTCACCATCGACTTCGGCGGCGAGACGCGCGAAGTGCTGGGAGTGGGCAACAAAGATGGCACGTACTATGTGCTCGACCGCGACGGTGAGAACGAAGTCAATGGCGTGGCCTGGGACGACGCCGACCCATCCGCGCTGCCCTACTGGCGCACCAAGCTGGTTCCCGGCGGGGATATCGGCGGCATCATCGCGACGGCCGCCGCCGATGAGGACCAGCGGCGCATCTTTATCTCCACGGCGCCGGGCAACAACAGTGATGATGCTGTATTCAACCCGCAGCGCCCTGTCATGCACGCACTGAACATGGATACCGGCCAAGTGATGTGGAACAACGCGTCCAATCCAAACGCGCTGGCCAGCTTCTCGGCGACTAGCGCGATTCCGGGAGTGGCCTTCACAGGAAGGGTACCCGGAGCTTACCTGCGCGGATTCAATACAGAGGGGGACAATGGCACCCAGATACTCAGTTACAACATGAATAGTACCGCGCTGGCTTCCGCGCCAATCGTGATAGATGGGTTGTTGCTGGTCGGGGGCGGCATCGGCACGCGCACGCAAACTGGCAGCGGTCCCTCAGACATCACGGCCGGCACACCATCGCCCCTCACCGCGCTGTGCGTAGCGGGGACACCCGTGTGCAATATCTGCCAAAACGGCACGGTCGATCCGGCGGAGCAGTGTGACGACGGCAACGACGTCAATGGCGACGGCTGCTCCGCAAGCTGCAAGCGCGAATCGAGAAAGCTGTTCATCGGCGCGGCGATGGGTGACGGCGCCATCAGTTTTATTGTCAACGGCGTGTACTTTGAGTTACCCACGTCAGCGGGCGACTCCGCCATGGACGTCGCGACGGGTGCCGCTGCGGCCATCAATGACCACCCCATACTGTCGAAAAAAGAAACGACCGCCCAAGCTGACGGCGATGCATTCTATACCAGCGGCAAGGTCACGGGATTTCGCAGCACGGACACAGGCATAATAGGCTGTTGAAATCTGTTGGATTGCAGATCGCAAAGTCGCGTCAGAGGGGGCAGCTCGCCGTGCCGGGCACACAGAGCGCGGTCACATTATTCGGTATCCAGGAGTTGGTCGTCGCTGTACTGGGGAAATTCCCCGTTACCGGACTGCGTGCCCCGATGCCGCCGCCCACGATGACAATACCGTCATTGACCACCACGCCACTGGCGACAGAAGTATTGCCAATGTTTGGACTGACATAGAGTTCCTCGCCGGTGTCCGCATCGAAGGCGCGGATTTTTGCCAGTACGCTGCCGGTGAACACGATGCCGGGTATGGCACTGGTCGGCGCAAAACTACCCAGTGTAAACTCCCGCTGCCAGATGATCTCCCCGGTATTCATATCCAGGGCATGCACATTGGGTGTCTGTGGGTCTTCAAGATCCTGATAGGGCGATGAGAAATAAATCTTCTCCCGATCCTGATCCACCGCAGCGGTGGCGATAATACCGCTGAATGATCCGCCCTCCACGACTTTGGTCCGCCAGTAGGGTAACACGGAGGGATTGGTATCGTCCCAGGCCACGCCATTGACCTCGTTCTTACCGTCGCGATCCAGTACGTAATACGTACCGTCTTTACCGCCGACCCCCACAACGTCGACGGTAATGGGCTCGCCGCCAGGGACAGTGGTGGTTTTTATCTTGAACAGATTCGGTGCAGCGCCGAAGGAGAGATCATCATTGTCAATTTCACGCGGACGCCAACGCCAGACAACGGAACCATCAAAATGCAGGGAGGTAATTGCTTCATCGTGAGGGGGCATGATGGGGCCCGGCAAATAGCTTACATCGACCAATTCGCTGTCACAATTGCTGGCAGCAAAAAACAGTTGCCGGCGGTCCATATCCAGCGACGCTGAAGACCAGACGTTACCGCAGCCATTGCGATTGCGCGGGTGATTGCAACCCCGGCGCGTATTGAACCAGTCGGCGTCTACGTTATCGAGGCCCAATTCCTCCAGTGAATGGTAGCCGTCATAACGGCTGATATTGTCGCCGGGTTCGGGGTAACAGGTCTGCCCGCTTTCCAGATCGAAGAACCAGGCCAGGAATCCCGAATCGACATCCAGCGCATAAAAACCGCCCTTGCCGCCGCCACGCGCTTTATTAGGATCAGGATCATCGACGCGCTGCTGGTCATCGATATCCATACCAAAGAATATCTTTCCGTCCGCGATGATGCCGGAGGATTCGATCTGGTTTCGCTCCCCGCGATAGGAGCAGACGGCGCCAAAGCTTTCACAACCGGTACCCGCGTCGAATGTCCAGAGCTCCGCGCCGCTCTTCGCATCCAGAGCGTAGAAGCGCTCCCCCGATCCGAAGAACACTGCGTCTACCCCTTTTACCTGGCCGATATGCGCAGAGGCGGTATTGGGAAAGCTGACTTCCTGCGCCCTGGTTTGATACCGCCAAATTTCCTGCCCGGTGCGCACATCGAGCGCATACATAAAGCCATCCCAGGACTGGATATACACGATGGTACGCAGTCCGTCCGGCATATTCATTTGCGCCACCGTTGGCGATGCGGTGATGATTGCGCCCGTGGGAAAGGTCCACAAAATCTGCAGTTGACCTACATTGGACGGCGTTATCTGCGTTTCCTGCCCGTTGAAGAAGGTACGCTCCGCGCCGCCGGCATAGGTACGCCATTCCTGCGGTGCGATGGACGTAACCTGCGAGTCGCCGCCATTGGAACAAGCCACGGTTAATATCACGCTCGCGACTATCGTCGCCCACGCGCTGAGTTTACTTGTACTTATCTTCATAGCATCAGGCTTTGGCCGACAGGAATTGTTGGGCGCGGGCGCGCTGGAAGGTGATGCAAGTGGAATCCGCCGGAATCTCCTCCAGCGGCAGCGGCACGGCGACATCAGCCGGGGTGATATTGACCTTGGCAGCCAGGGCTTTTAAAGCCTCCAGATCGAAGTTGTACAGCCTGGCGGCGTTCTCACCCAGCATCATGCGCACTTCCTTTTCATCGACGTCGGCAAACGCAAAGCGCATATTCTCCCGCGAGTAGGGGTAACAGCCTTCATAGTGCGGGTAATCGTTGCCCCACAGCACCTTGTCGACGCCCACCGTGTGCCGGCCATTGACGTCTGCGACCGATGGGAAGCTGGCGCCGTACCAGCAGTTGCGTTTGGCGTAAAAGCTGGGCGGCTCTTTGAGCGCCGGATCTTTCGAGGTATCGATCTCGCCGATATAACCCGCCTTCCACGCCATGTACATGCCATCCATCTGCTGCATCAGCTTCGGTGCCCAGGCGCAGCCCGATTCGGTCAGGATGTAGCGCAGCTTCGGGAAGCGCTCGAACACACCGCCCATGATCAGGTGGCTGTAACCGCGCTGGATGAAGAACGACATCTCCATCGCCCACAGGGCCTTGGATCCCTGGCCACCCTCGTAGGCGGGCGAGCCCTGTCCGGAGTGCTGGTTCATCACCAGGTCGCTATCCTGGATAGCCGCCCACAGGCGATCGTAATCGGGATGATTCAGCGGCTTGAGATACACTTCCGAGGGCGAGGGTAGCGGCAGCAACACGCCGCCGCGCAAATTATGCTTCGCAATCCACTGTACATCCGCTATCGCATCGTCGAGGTTGTTGAGGTGGATGAGCCCGATCCCGGCGCGGCGCATGGGCGCTTCGCCGCAGAACTCCGCCAGCCAGCGATTGTGGGCGCGCGTGCCGGCCAGCTGGCGTTCGTACTGTTGCGGCGAGGGCGGCGGACTGATGTGAAAGGCCGCGTCGTAGAACGGGGGCACGGTGTTGGGAAAGATCACCTCGCCCACCACGCCATCACTGAGCAGGTCACCGAGGCGCTCTTGGGAATCCCAGTTCTTGTTCTTCTTGGAACCGACGTGGCTTTTGGCGGGATTTTTGTAACTGCCCCGCCAGGCGTCGAAGTCATCCCGATACTGCGGGTCCAGGTATGCGCGATACGCCTCGATGGACGCACCGGCATGGGTGTCGGCAGTAATTACGGTATAGGGCTCATTGCTCATGGTGCTAGGCAGGTTGCGCGTAAAACTGCTGGTAGTACTTTCTGATCTGGTGAATCGGGCCATCGCCGTCACACAGTACCGGGTTCTCGTGGAATTTTTTGTTTTCCCAGATCGGCACGTCCTGGCCGTGTTGCCGCGTCACCTCGCCAATGAACGCTTTGGCAAGGCCCTGCGTCGCTTTGAGATTGCCATCCATAATTTTGAAACTGAAGCGCATCACGGTCTCGTGGTACTCGCTGTCCACCGGTGTGCCGGTGACGATAATCAGGGTCTCGCCGATGCCCTTGAAGCGGGTGATGCCGACACTGCCGCCGTGTGACTCGATGTCCACACTGCCTTTCAAATCGCCCGTCGGGGTCGTAAACGTCAACCCCTGGAAGGCGCGCATGATGTGGCCGTCGAAGGTAAAGGTTTTCTCGGGAATATCCGGCGTGCCATGTACAAACTTGAAATGCGCGGAGTCCACCACGTTTTCCGCCATTTCCTGCGGGTGACTGCGCACTCGCGCGGTGTGGTAGATCGGCTCCATCCAACCTTCGGTGCACCATTCAGGCACTTCGGGCACTTCCCATTTCGGCGCATCGTCAGCGGGGTGGTACCAGATGAAAACAATGCCATTTTTTTCGCACGTGGGATAGGACTTGATCTGGGCCCGCGCCGGTATGCGCTTGGCATAGGGTACTTCCACACACTGCCCACTGCCGTCGAATTTCCAGTGGTGGAAGGGGCAGCGAATAGCATTGTCCTCCACAACGCCACCATAGCCGAGGTGCGCGCCGAGGTGTGGGCAGTAGGGATCCATCACCCTGGCCTGGCCGTCCGTACCGCGGTACACGATAAATTCCTTGCCCAGGTACTGGACGGTCTTTACCTCGTCCACCAGTAAATCCTTTGATTCAGTCATCCTGAACCAGCCAAACGGCATGGGGAGAGGAATTCGCTCACTCATAAAAACAGCCTCATATCCGTCGGAACTGGCCGCCCCGGACAGCAGAAAACACCGCATTATTGCGAAAAAAGTATAACCGAACTTTCCGGGGCTCGCTATGTTTATAAGACGAGTGCCTGATGATAACATTGCGTTCGCCCGCAAGCCTGCGGCGCTTGTGTTGTTACTTGTGTTGTTAATAGTCACCTGGGATTCTGCTGATGGACAAACCATGGTTAATGGGGATAGATCTCGGTGGCAGCGGCGCGCGCTGCCTGCTGGTCAATCGCTCCTCGCTCGCACTGGTCAGCGCTGCCGGTCACTGGCAGTTTGCCCCGGCGCCGGGCACCTTCGGCACCGGCTACGATATCGACCTCGAGCAGGTGTGGGAGGTCGTCGGGCAGGCCTGTCGCGATGCACTGGCACAAGCGCAAATCGATCCAGGCGAGGTGGCGGCGATCGCAGTATCAGCGATGCGCTTCAGCACCGTGGTGCTCACTGCTGACGGCGAAAGCCTGCTGGCGGTCGACAATCGCGACGCCCGCGCGGCGGGTGAATACTTCGAGGTCGCGGAAAAAATGGGCCAGGCACTGCTGGATGAAACTGGCTCCTGGCCCCTGCCCCTGCACGCCTCGGCGCGACTCCTGTGGCTGAAGAACCAGCAGCCGGAAAAATTCCAGCGCGTGCACACCGTGTTTGGCATGGGTGAGTGGCTCACCTGGCGTCTCAGCGGTGCGCGCGCCATCGATGCCACACTGGCCAGTGCCACCGGCTTGTTCGATCTCACTGGCAGGGAATGGTGCTGGGTGCGTATCGATCAGCTCGGACTGCCGCGGACGATCTTTCCCCCACTGGTGGACGCGGGCAGCGCTGTCGGCGCATTGACCTTTGATGCCGCCGCTCACCTGGGAATGAACGCGGGCGTACTGGTTGCCATGGGCGGAGCCGATACGCAGTGCAGTCTGCTCGGCGGCGGGGTGATCGAGCCGGGCGATGTCGGCATCGTCGCCGGTACGACCGCGCCGGTGCAGGTGGTGTTAAACCGCCCGCACCATGATCCTGCCGGGAAATCGCTGGGCAGCTACCACGTCGTGCCAGGGCGCTGGGTACTGGAGAGCAATGGCGGCGGCATGGGCTATTCCCTGAGCCTGATGGCCAGGATATTGTTCCCCGACGCCCCGGAGCCGGAATTGCGATTGTTGGCGGAAGCGGCGCAATCAGAGCCGGGCGCGGCCGGGATGCTCTCTACCCTGGGCGCCGACGTGATGAACATGCGGGCGCCGACGATGCCGATGGGGCATGTCAGCCTGGGCCACATGGCTTATCTGGATGATCCGGCGCCGCGCCGGCACCTGGCGCGCGCGCTCGCAGAAGGCTGTGCCTGCGGCGTGCGTGCCAACCTCGAACAACTGGATGCTGTGCTTGCCCCGGATCTGCCCGGCACCAATCCTGCTTCCGTCACGCTGTGCGGCGGCATATCGCGCAGCGCTACCTTTGGCCAACTGCTGGCAAACATCGTGGCGCGGGAAGTTGTGGTACCGCAGACACACCAGACGTCGGCCCTGGGCGCGGCAATGTGTGCCGGTGTTGCCGCAGGCAAATATCCCGACTTCACCGCCGCCTGCCGCGCATTGACCGCTGTGCGTACGCGTTTCACCGCCGAGCAGAAGTACGCTGCTGTGAACGGGCCATTGTACGCCACGTGGTCGCGGTTTCACACGGCCGCAGAAACATCGACCGTGCCGGTCGCCGTAGACCACCTGCTGCCCAGGGTATTAAGAGAGCCGGATGTAACAGCAGCGGCCATTGCCGTGCCGGATACCGGGCTGCACGCCCTGGTGTCCGCGTCGTTCGACGCAGCTTCGCTGGCCAGGCTGCGCAAACACATGGACGTGCAGTACGCCAGTTTTCGTGAGGTCAAACGCCTGCTCACGGGCGCGGACCTGGTGAAGGCCCTGCAGGGCAAACAGGTGTTTGTCACCGAAGTGGATGTGGTGGACGCCAACGCGCTGCGCCAGTTGCCGGATTTGCGCGTGGTCGCGGCGTGTCGCGGCGACGCGGTCAACGTGGATGTCGATGCGTGTACCGCCTTTGGCATTCCGGTGTTGTTCGCGCCGGGACGCAATGCGGTGGCGGTGGCCGATCTGGCTGTGGCCTTTATGATCAACCTCGCACGCAAGCTGCCCGCAGCAACGGCGTTCCTGCGCCGTGAAGATTGCACGGCGGGCAATATGAGCAAGATGGGGCAGGCGTTCAGCCAGTTGCAGGGCCGGGAACTGTGGCGCAAAACCATCGGCCTGGTGGGACTAGGCGCGGTCGGTCGCGCCGTGGCCAAACGCCTCGCCGGTTTCGAGGTTGAGGTCCTGGTGGCAGACCCCTTCGCGACGCCCGAGCAGGCGGCACTGGCGGGCTGTCGCCTCACCGACCTCGACACCCTGTTACAGCGCAGCGATTTTGTGAGCCTGCACGCAGCGGTCACGCCCGCAACCACCGGCATGATCGGCGCGCAGGAATTCGCCAAAATGCAATCCGGCGCTTTCTTTATCAACACCGCGCGCGCCGCGCTGATCGACGAACAGGCGCTGGTCGATGCGCTGGAGAACGGTCACTTGGGCGGCGCGGCGCTCGATACGTTTGCGGTGGAGCCGCCGGGTTTCGATCATCCGCTGGTACAACACCCGGCGGTGATTTCGACGCCCCACTCGGCGGGCAATACCGTCGAGGTGGCGGATCACCAGGGCGACAGCGTATCCGCTGCCCTGCTGCAATTGTTGCGTGGCGAGGTACCGCGCTGCGTGCTCAATCCGCAAACGCTCGCCAACTTTAGCTGGCAGGGAGCTAAGCCCCAGCCGACCGAGGAAGAACTGGCCAGGCTGATGAACAAGAGCGGCCCGGCCGTGACCGACCTGCAGCGCGACGCTAAAGCAGGAAAAGCGGCAACAGCGAAGAAGCCGGAGCCAACGGCTGCTGCGACAAGCGCTACGGCGATCGCCGTGTCGGCGGACATCGTCAACAAGATGAAAACCATTCTGGAAAAATTCTGTGCCGGGATGGCCGCAGATCCTGCGCTAAACACCTTCAGCGCCGACCAGGACATTACGCTGCATTTCATGGCCCACGACCTGGGCCTGGATTTTCACCTTGCACTGAAACAGGGCCGGGTTAGCAGCGCGCTGGGGCAACCGGATAGCGCCGCGGAAGTACAGTTGCAAATGCGCGGCGAGATACTCGACGGCATGTTCACCGGCACCATCGACACCATGGAGTGTGCCATGAATGGCGAGCTCTCATTCATGGGCGATGCGGCCAAGGCGATGACGCTGACACATATCCAGGGCGATATGGAGCGTATCTACTCGGCGGCCAGGGCCGAGGTGGGCGATCCGGGCGACCTCAGCGCGGTGCCGCGTCCGGGAACGGCGACAGCGGCAACGGTCCAGGCGGTGGCGTCCGGCGATATCCGCGAGGACCTGGTGGCGATCATGCAGGAGCTGTTTGAGGCGCAAGTCATCACCGCCACCGGCGGCAATATCAGTGTGCGCGTGCCGGACAGTGACAACGAAGTGTGGATTACGCCCAGCCGCCTGTTCAAGGGCGACCTGCGTCCGGAGCTGATGGTACGCATCAACCTGGATGGGGAGAATGTCGTCCCCGGTGCACGCTCGCCCTCCAGTGAGTGGTGTATGCACACGCAGATACTGGCGAGCAAACCGCAGGCCAACGCGGTGATCCATGCGCATGCGCCCAATGCGACGATCCTGGCCAATTGCGGATTGCCCTTCCTGCCCATCTCCACCGAGGCGGCGTTTTTCGGTAACATCCCCCGCGTGCCATTTTTAATGCCGGGCACACCGGAGCTGGCCGAGGCCGTCGCCGCCGCGATGGAAAACGAATGGGCGGTGCTGATGATCAATCACGGTATCATTGTGGCGGGACGCAACCTGCGCCGGGCTGCGGACATGGTCGAGATCATCGAACGCACCGCCGAGGTCATCCTCGGTTGCCACGCGGTGGGCAAGGAGCCGCCGGTGCTGCCTGCCGACGCGGTCGACTATTTCAGGAAACTGGGCGATATCGTTGCCTGACCGGCGCTATCACCTGCCATAGGAACACATCGCAATGAATGTGCAACGACTCTCACATATCGGGATCTGTGTTGCAGACCTTACGCGCTCGGTGCGCTTTTACCGCGACATTTTAGGTTTTGCGGAACTGTCGCGCCTGCAGATGAAGGGGCCGCAGCCGGAACGCTTGTTAGATATTGCGGGCGGCGCACTGCAGGCGGTGTATCTGGAGCGCGACGGCACGCGAATCGAACTGATCTATTATCCCGAGGCCGGTCACCAGAAGAACGATACGCCCAGACCCATGAACAGGCTGGGTTTCACGCACCTTTCGCTGCGTGTCGCAGATTTAGACGCCATCGTGGCAGCCATTGTGCAGGCGGGTGGCACGAACCTCGCCGATACCCGAATCGACAATCCCGCCTGGGGTAGCAAGGCCGTGTTTGTCACCGATCCGGACGGCCTGCGTATCGAACTGATTCAGGCGCCGGGCGACCCCAATGCACTGCCGGGAAGCTCAACGCAAGCCAGCAAGGAGAACAGCACGTGAAATCGGTGGCAGAGATTGAAGCGGAACTGATCGGGCCCGGTGGCGCGTTTGAGCTGGGCGTCGAGGAAGTGCTCGGCGAGCCGATCAAGGTATTCAAGAACCGCAATCGCTCGCTACGAGAGATCGTGGAGAACTCGGTCAACCAAGCCGATAACGAATACATTGTCTGCGAAGGGCAGCGTATTACATTTCGAGCGCACCTGGCGCGGGTCAGCGCCGTGGCCTATCAGCTGCGCCACACCTACGGCGTGAATCCGGGAGATCGCGTGGCCATCCTGGCGGACAACCACCCGCAGTGGATCATTACATTTTGGGCCACCGTGAGCATCGGCGCTATCTGCGCCGGACTCAACGGCTGGTGGAACAAGGACGAGATCCTGCACGCCCTGGAAGATGCCGAGCCGCGCCTGTTAATTGGCGATCGCAAGCGCCTGGCACGACTCGCCGGCGCCCCGCTGCCATTTCCCGTACTCTGCATTGAAGATGACTTTGCTGCTTTGGAGGCGGGCTGGAACGCGGCCGATGGTAAGGCGCCTGCACTGCCGGACTGCGAGATCGCGGAGGATGACCCCGCCCTCATTCTCTACACCAGCGGCACTACCGGGCGCGCCAAGGGTGCATTGATCAGTCACCGCGCCCTGATCACGTTCCTCGCATCGGCCATCTTCAGTGGATTCCGGATGATGATGATGGAAGCCGAATCAGGAAAGTCACTCGCGGGCAGCTCCCTGCCCAACTGCGGGTTATTCTCTGCGCCGCTGTTTCACCTCTCGGGACTGTTTACGGGTGTAATAACCAGCCTCGCGGTGGGCATGAAAACCGTGTGGACGCTGGGCCGCTTCGAGCCGGAAAAAATCCTGCGACTGATCGAGGCCGAACAGGTCACCACCTGGCCCTCCCTGGGCAGCATGGCCGCGCGCGTGCTGGATCATCCCGACTTTGATCGCTACGACGTGTCCAGCGTGACTCGCCTGGGGTCCGGTGGCGCGCCCACCAGTGCAGCCACACAGCAACGCATGACCAGCGCCTTCAAGGGCACTGGCGGACGCATGGCGCTGGGTTATGGCCTGACGGAATCCGCCGGCGTGGGCACCCACAACTGGGGCGAACTGCTGGAGAGTCATCCCAATTCCGTCGGACGCGTGTTTCCCGCAGTCGAGATCAGCATCCGCGACGACAATAACCGGCCCTTGCCCAATGGCGCGCAGGGTGAAATCTGTATTCGCGGCAGTTGCGTGATGCTCCGTTACTGGCGCAATCCTGAGGCCACTGCAAAAGCCATTGCCCCCGGCCGCTGGCTGCGCACCGGCGACGTTGGCCATTTTGAGGGCGAGTTTCTGTATATCAATTCCCGGGCCCGCGATTTAATCCTGCGCAATGCGGAAAACATTTACCCGGTTGAAATCGAGCACTGCCTTGAGCTGCACCCCGAAATAATCGAAGCGGCGGTGATCGGCGTTGCGCACCCGGACATGGGACAGGAAGTGAAGGCCGTGATTGTAGTCAGCCAGGAATACAGCGTTGATATTGAACTACTGCATGCCTTCTGCAGTGCGCGCCTGGCCGCGTTCAAGGTACCCAGCCATTGGGATGTGCGCCATGAACCGCTGCCGCGCAACGCGGCAGGCAAGATCATGAAGAATGTGCTGGCAGGTGAAGCGGATGTACTGTTGACCGAGGAGTGACTGCAAGATGCCCGCTTCCTCTTTGCGGCCCTTCGGAAGGCCATTAACTGCTTCCAAAATATAGTGTGATGACTTCACGGTTCTCTATATCGTCTCTATCACTACACCGCCTTGGTAATTATCTACCCATAAAAAGGATACGTTGACCAGCAGTAAAAGGCATAATTCGCTTGCTATTTTCTTCGATGGCAAAATAAGGAGTTTCCCCATGCGCCTGACAAAAAAAATACTGCTGCTCAGTTTTTTTCTGCTCCCTGTCCAGGGAGTGTGGGCTATCGATACCGACAACGATGACTCCGACAGTTATGAAGAAAGCCTTGCGAGCACCAGCGACAACGACCCCACCCAACGCCCCTATTGGTGGAAGACCTTTGACGGTGACAGTGCAGAGGATTCTTTGGGCTATTCGGTGAGCGGTGCGGGCGATGTGAACGGGGACGGGTATGCCGACCTGATCGTGGGTGCTTACGGGGATGATAGTAACGGCAATATTTCCGGTGCCGCGCGGGTCTTCAGCGGCGTGAATGGCAGCATCCTCTACACCTTTAACGGTGACAGCGCAGAGGATTTTTTGGGCTGGTCGGTGAGCGGAGCGGGCGATGTGAACGGGGACGGGTATGCGGACCTGATCGTGGGTGCTCTCGGGGATGACAATAACGGCACAGAGTCCGGTTCCGCGCGGGTCTTCAGCGGCGTGAATGGCGGCACCCTCTATTCCTTTGACGGTGACAGTGCAGAAGATTTTTTGGGCTGGTCGGTGAGCGGTGCGGGCGATGTGAACGGGGACGGGTATGCGGACCTGATCGTGGGTGCTGTCCTTGATGACAATATTGGCACTGGCTCCGGTTCCGCGCGGGTATTTTTAACGTCTGATTTGATGATGGACAGTGATCTTGACTACCGCATCGATGCTGCTGACAGCTGCCCGTTACTACCCAATCCTGATCAGGCAGACAGTGATCTCGACAGTGTTGGAGATGCATGCGACAACTGTCCGGCGAAGCCTAATCCCTATCAGCGAGACAATGATACTGATGGTATTGGGAATAGATGCGACCCTGACTTCGTGCGACCACCCGGCTGCTAGATCAAGGTTGGAGGTGCACACCCAACCATGCCGACCTCTCACAGAGTCGGCATGGTTTTGCTCATAAACCCTATGAACTCCCTCGCACCGGACTTAGTTCCCTAAACTTTTTTGCGCCTTGACCATCCAATACCAGCTAATCCGAGTCCGAAAAGAGCGACGGAAGCTGGTTCAGGGATGTTGCCACCCACTGGAACACAATTGGGCCTTGTCCCAGTAGTGCCCTCCGGACATGTTGACCACTCCAGCACTACAAAGTCGTCGCGAGGGTCAAATGCAGCACGATATCCCTCAGTCTTGACAAATTTCTCGAGTGAAACGAGCGCAGTGGTAGAGCCCCCTGCTGCATCACCAAGGAGGTTGATCATTGCATCATGCCCGACCCTGGTGTCGGGAGTGATTCCGGGGAAGGCTTGACTCCATTTGAGCCCGCCAACAGTATAAGAAAAATCCACGCTGGTTATAGTGTATAGGTGGTCTTTTGCGTCACCGACACCAGGGACACCTGAGCCATAGCCCATGATAAAAGCCGCAGTTGGCTCAAAATCAATAATATGACTGAGGTAAGTGTTACCCGTGCCTGCTATTGTCCCACCGTACACCGCGCTGAAATTGCTTTCGTTCCACTCAAAGATAAAAACGCCTTCTATGTCACTGCCATTGGAACTGCCCGGGCTCATACCAATGCCATAATCGATTTGGTAGCCGTCGTTGACAGATATCACCAAAGCACTAGCTGTACCAGCCACTACCAGTAAATACGCCGCTAACACCAACGAAAATGTGGAGGCTTTCTTATTAAACATACGCCACACTCCTAAGAGCCGTTATATTGACTATGGACAGTATGCAAGTAACATTCCATAACAAGAAATATTATTAGAAACAACGCTTCCGGTAAGCACGAGTTTGCATGAGGCAGGCTAACTGTAAAATTAGTTGACACCACTCAGTCGGCCAGAGGGCATCGAAAGTAGCCGCCCGGGATCGCAGAAACAATTCAACTTCTTGTAGGCAAAAGCGACCGCTTTCACCTGCGGACTAATCTTTCGTTTATTAAAGTTCTCTTATAGGATGTAGATAAGTTATGAGGACTCGAGTATGAAGTCGATTCAAATTTTACTCGGCACTCTCCTCTGTGTGGTGCTATCCGCCCACAGGGTCGAGGCCGAAGTACCCAACCCGGGCTTTAACTCACTGTTCATCGGGCACAGCTTTTTCAGGCCCTTTGCCCAGGGTATGCCCAACTACAGTGCGGCGGCGGGTATTGCGGGTCACTCCCAGACAATCGTTTTCTCCGGTGGAGCTACCGGGGCACCGCAGGCGCTGTGGGAAAACGCCAGCAAGCGTGCTGAGATTCAGGCCGTGCTCGACACCGGTAATGTGGAGTTATTCGGTATGACCTACGAGCCCACATACCCCACGACGGAGGGTTATGAAAACTGGATCGATTACGCCCTCGCCCGGAACCCCAATACCCGCTTTTTCGTTGCGTTACCTTGGCTGGATTTCCCCGAGAACTACAACGCCGAGACGTTCGCCAGCAACTGGCTCCTTTGGCACTCGACGGTATGGCACCCTTTCATCGATTCCCTGCGTGCACTCTACCCGGGCGTGGACATCTTCTGTATACCCTATGGCCAGAGCGCGCTGGAGTTGCGTAATCTGTTCGCGGCGGGCAACCTCCCGGATGTCAATGTCCTCACCGGCGCCAGTGATGACGCTATCTTCCTTGATACCAAGGGACATCCCGCAGATATCCTGCGGGACCTGGGCCGACTGGTGTGGCTGAATGCTATTTACGACGTGGACCTTTCTACCTATTCCTATGGCCCGTACTACACCACGGACTTGAAAGAGATTGCCCAGTCAATCATGGCAGGCCACGACCCGAATTACGACGCTGCCTATCACGCTGATATCGACGGGGATAGAGTGGGCGATTCGTTGGATAATTGCCCGTCTACATCCAACCCTGACCAAGCAGATGCTAATGGGGATGGCATTGGAGACCTGTGTGCACCACCACCGGGTTGTTGATTGCACCAACATCCAAAGACTCCGCTAGGCTCAATCACGCTTTCGGCGATCACGTCTATTCTGCCGTCGATTTGTCTGTCCAGTCCTATCGTACAGCTCAGATTGCCGCGATGCCGGATGCCGGATGCCGCCTATCCTCGCTGCGCTCGCGCCGGTCCTCATAGTACGCATACTTACAGTTGTATGCTGATACATTGCAATTGGGCAGTGGCAATGCAGGGATTATTTGCTTGAAGACCTGCATTAACGGGACTATTGCTCGTTTTAAGTGAATTTTTTTTGACTTTTCCCGATGTCTTTTGTATCGCCAGAACCAGTAAGGCCACGGCGATTACAAAAAAGTATTCCAAGGAACAGCAGCATTTCTTCTCCCGCGCGTCTAGCGTCTAGAATTCATGTTTTGGTCGCAGGTGTTAAACACCCTGGGGATTGTCGCTTGCTTCTGCACCCTTTTGTTAGAGCGCCGCGCCTATCTTTTATTTGCCTTTTTTTCCTTTTTCGCTTTGCGCTTTTCTATCAGTGTTTTTTCGGATTTCTTTTTTGACGCCTTTTTAGCATCTTGACCCTTAGCCATAAATATCTCCTATATTTTCGTTAGCCGCGAACTTCAGAAAGTGTAGCAACAATTGGGGCACTCCGCTCCACAATAATGGTTTACTCGTATTGCGCAGCCTCTTCATTAATGCTGATGCAGGTTGCACCTGGGAAGTCGTAGGTGACTCTGGGCGCTGACTTAGCTCCCATGCGATCCAGCAATTCACCCCCCTAGCTTATCCAGTTCAGCTGAGGTCATTCCCGGCTCAACTGCGCTCAGCATGGCATCGCGCACACGGGCGACAACCCGTCCGGCATGCAGAATCCCATCAATGTCGGGCTGGCTTTCTACGGTCATTTGTTTACCTAACCTCTCCCGATTGACGGCTAACAGCTGCAACAATAGACCTGTCTGTATAACAGCTCATAATCCTATGAATCTGCTGGATTATGTTTCCGCCGTAATGTTATTTAAAAGACTCAATCAGGTGGGCGGGAAATTGTTCCGGCACAGTCATTGGCGCCTCTTCCACCGGGCTGGACTCCGGCTCCGTCACAATCGAACGAGTGGTCGCGGCGGGCTGGGGTGTTGGCACAGATACTTCTTGTGCAGGCAGTGACTCAGGCTGCGGCGCCGGAGTTTCCTGAACAGGCAGTGGCTCTGGCGCGATCATGGGTGTTGCTTGCGCGGGGACCGCCTCTGGCGCTGCCACTGGTGGCGCCTGCACCGAAATAGGCTCTGACACCGCCGCCGGTGCGGCCTGAACTGGAACGGCGACTGGCGCCGGAACCGTAGTCGGTGCGGAAGACTGGGTGGGGGCGGGTACCGGCGCCGCAACAGGCGCTGCCCGCTCAATGATCGGTTCCGACGGCACTTTGCCGGCCTGCATATCGCCCAGGATGATGTCGGCTGACGCGAAGAAACGGCTGTAGAAATCCTTGTCGTCGATGGTTACTTCTGACACTTTCACCAGTGAATCGGCGCTCTGCCCGATGGGCAGCGAGATCGAACCTATTGCGCTGACACCGACACTGGCGGCACTGCTACTCATTTTCAGTGCATACGTCGTGAGCACACCGCTGGCGAAAATCGTGCTGCCATTCGTTTCGGGCACGCAAACGACGTTCATCTCGATGAAGGTGTTCTGGCTGGATTCGCTTTGGTATGCCTTGCGTGCCTTGACCCCGTCGTTGCTGGTGGTCTCGATGATGTAGCCCTGTCCGAGTAGTGCGCGCCGCGCGCTCTCGCATGCCATGACGACGTCGCCATCGGTCCGCAGCTTGAAGCTGCTGTCGTAGGCAAAACTTTCATCGGTGTAGACCGCGTTGTTGCTGCAGGATGCCTGCAACAGGGCGCACAGTAAGAGCAGCAGAATTTTTAATCGGTACTTCATATCGATGCTTGGTGGCACGCTGGAGGTGTCGAGTGTGGGAACTATAAAGGGCCTTTTTGCCGAAAGCCATGCCTTTTCGTGTTGCTAATTACGAGGAAACGATCAGAAAATACCCCGCTAGTAGCCTCGCAGACTGGCATAACGCTGCACATGGTAGTGCTCGTCACCCAAGGTCTGCTGGGCAACCCTTGCACGCTTCAGGTAAAAGCCAATGTCCTCCTCGTCGGTCATGCCGATGCCGCCAAACATTTGTATTGCTTCGTCGCTGACCAGCCGGAAGGTCTCCGCCACCTGCACCTTGGCCAGGCTGGCCATGAGGGACAGGTTCGCGGCGTCCTCGTCAATCGACTGCAGTGCTTTGAGTACCACAGACCTGGACAGTTCAATTTCGCAGAACATTTTTGCCGCCCGATGCTGCAGCGCCTGGAAGCTGCCGATCACCGCGCCAAACTGCTCGCGCTGCTTCAGGTAATCCAGGGTGCGCTCAAAGGCGGCCTGCAGGGAACCCAGCATTTCCGCCGCCAGTGCGATATTGCCGCGGTCCAATATTTTCGTGAGTAAAGCATAGCCCTGGTGCAGCTCACCGAGCAGGTCCGTTCTCGGAACTTCCACGTCCTGCAAGCGTACTTCCGCCATGTTGCGGCTGTCGACCATTACCCTCTGCTCGATGGCAACGCCGCGCTGGGCACTCGACACCAGGAACAGCGATATCCCGTGTTCGTCGCCGCGCTCGCCGGCGGTGCGCGCGACCACGATGAACTGATCCGCGACATGGCCGTCGATCACATGCACCTTGCGGCCGTTGAGCACAAAGCCGTTCTGGTGCGGCGCGGCTGTGGTGGCAATAACGGCCGGGCGATGGTGCGGACCTTCTTCCAGCGCCAGCGATACCAGCAACGCTCCGTTGGCAATGCGCGGCAATAGCGCGGATTTTTGTTCTTCGGTGCCGCCCAGCAGGATGCCACTGGCCGCCAGTACCACGCTGGAAAACAAGGGGCTTGCGGCCAGCGTCCTGCCCGCGGCCTGCAACACCACCCCCAGTTCGGTGAAGCCGCAACCCAGCCCGCCATACTGCTCGGGCAGGAAGGCGCCAG
>JANPDE010000242.1:0-19636 GCA_031431315.1 Haliea sp. | reverse complement strand
AGCTCAACACACTGCAACGCAGCGATTTCCAGAAACTGTATCCACGCTGGGATGATTTTGTGGAATTGCGCAGAATGGTCGATCCCAAGGAGCGGTTTCTCAATCCTTATCTGAAAGGGTTGTTTGGCTGACACACGGTAGAGAGGCGTGGAGAGAGGCGTGGAGAGAGGCATGGTATGAAGCGTCGTTCACTGATTCTGGGTGGTATGGCCGGGACATTGGGCCTTGGCGCCCTGCTGCGCCCGCGGGACGTGGGACAGGATCATGCGCCGTATTTCCGCGCACTCAGCGCAGCACTGGATACTGCCGGGCAGTCCAAGCCGACGTTGGTCGTTGATCGGGAATTGCTGCTGGCCAATATCCGGACGCTGAAAGCCCATATCTCGGATCGATTTGCCTACCGCATCGTCGTCAAATCGCTGCCGTCGATCCCGCTGCTGGAAACGATCATGCAGTTGACCGGCAGCAAGCGTTTCATGTCGTTCCACCAGCCGTTTCTCAATCGAATAGCAATACAGTTTCCGCAGGCGGATATCCTGTTGGGCAAACCGATGCCAGTGATGGCTGCCCGCAATTTTTATCGACAATTTCCCGGTGGCGACTTCGACCCACAGCGACAGCTGCGCTGGTTGCTCGATACACCCGAGCGCATCGTACAGTACGACGAGCTGGCGCAGGGTCTCTCTCAGGATATGCAGATCTGTATTGAACTCGACATGGGGCTGCATCGCGGTGGCGTGCGCAGCGATGCGCAGCTGATTGCAATGTTGGAGCGGATTCAACAATCACAGCACTTACGGTTCTGTGGATTCATGGGTTATGAACCGCACATCGTCAAAGTGCCGGTGGGCGATCCCATCACTTATCGTGATCGCGCGATGGCGCTCTACCAGCATTACATTGATGTCGCGCGACAGTATCTGGGTGCTGCCTGGCCGCAGGACGTGTTACTCAACGCAGGCGGCAGTCCGACTTACCAGATGTACGACCGGGGCGAATTTCCCTTCAACGAGCTGTCCGCAGGCTCGTGCCTGGTCAAGCCCACGGATTTTGATATGCCGACCTTGGCAGACCATAAGAGCGCGTCGTTCATTGCCACACCCGTACTGAAAGCGCTGGATACACTGCAGATTCCGGGTATCGATCTGGGTGGCCTGCAGTCCGCGTGGGATCCCAATCGGGCACGCACGTTTTTTACCTACGGCGGTTACTGGAAAGCGAAGCCGGAGTCTCCGGCTGGGCTTTTCAACAATGCGCTCTATGGTCGTTCCACGAACCAGGAAATGCTGAACGGCTCGCGCAGCATTTCACTGCGACCGGACGATTGGGTGTTCCTGCGGCCCACCCAGAGCGAATTTGTCTTTCTGCAATTCGGCGATATCGCGGTCTATGACGCAGGCAAGATCATCGATTATTGGCCGGTCTTTACTGAGACGATAGCGTAAAATACGCGTCGATAGCTGCGGGCCATTTGTCGAATCGGCGCTCAACGCTGATCGAAGCCCGCCGTTTCATCCTGCTATTTCGGTGCGCAGCAGTACTGGATAATGGCCTCTTTAAGTGGGCCTGGCAGTACCGGTTTAGTCAGCACAGGAATACCGGCCTTACTGATTGCCAACAAGCGGTCCGGCGCGGTATCGCCGCTAATGATAATTGCCGGTAGCCCCGGATAGAGCTGGCGTAGTCGGTCAATCGTCACCAGACCATCGTCGTGATTACGCAACCGGAGATCCACCAAGGCAATATTTGGCTGCTCCGTGGTGGCGGATGATATAGCCGCGTCCGAGCAATCAGCAGTAGCGACCCTACAGCCGAAACTTTCCAATATCGCGCGCATACCTTCACGAATGGCTAACTCATCATCAACCACCAAAACCACCAGGGATGCCAGCGAATTTGAGGCATAATCGACAGTCGGAGCTGGCTCTGCGCGTTGTTCCTGCTTAGCAGCCCCAACAGTGAACGCAAATTGTGTGCCGCGGCCGGGCACTGATT
The DNA here is from genome assembly GCA_031431315.1 of Haliea sp. Classification (GTDB taxonomy): domain Bacteria; phylum Pseudomonadota; class Gammaproteobacteria; order Pseudomonadales; family Halieaceae; genus Marimicrobium. The sequence goes on along the minus strand of JANPDE010000242.1, from coordinate 17,641 downwards.
CAAATTCCATCTGGATATATAGCAAGTTACTGAGCCTGCGTACAATTGACAACCCAAGCCCCAGCCCCTTGGTACGGTCCCGTTCCGAGTTTTCCAGCTGGTAGAACTCTTCGAAGACATGTTCCTGCTCCGCAAGGACTATACCACTACCCGTATCCGCCACGACCACCCGCCAGACACTTAACACCGGAACCAAGCGCAGCGTCACCGTGCATTGCGTGTTGTGATCAATCGCATTGGTTATCAGGTTACGGAGAATTCGTTCAAACAGTGTGCCGTCCGTATTGGCCATAGCGCGCTCCGGACAATCGAGGATAATGGCTATACCGCGAGTTTTCGCCCGGGGTAAGAACTCCTCGCGCAACCGCCGCAATACAGATGCCAGGCAGAAATCGCTGCGGCTGATGGTGACGATACCGGCGTCAAGCTTGGAGATGTCCAGCAAACCATCCAGTTCGTAGGACAGCGCTGCAATCGAAGCATTGATGTTGTCAACGATATGGCTGGTTGGCTCATCCAGTTTTCGTGTGGCCAGCGCGGCGCTGAACAGGGCAAGTGCATGAATAGGCTGGCGCAGGTCATGACTGGCAGAGGCAAGAAACCGGGTTTTGGCACGCCCGGCCGCCTCGGCCTTGGCCAGCGCTAATTCCAGTTGAGCACGAATATCAAATGACTCCTGGTACAAAAGGAATGTACGGTCGGCAATCCTGAACAGAGAAGCGCTGTAACCAAACCCGGTTACCGCCACTAGTAGCGCCGTGATTCCCCCGTCTCCGAAGAGACCACTCCACGCCCACAGGCCGAACAGCGGTATTAATCCGAACACTATATGTGTAAGCGCAAACGGAGTGAATCCGGCGGCCATCATCACAGACGCCACACCCATTCCAATAAAAAGCATGGATTGCACAGCGCCATGATAGGGACTGAACAAGGGAAACCAGACGAATGATGCGCTATGCAGGAGAGTGTTGCCCACATTGAGCGCGACCGCTATGTGTATGCGTTTATCGGTTGGTAGGTGTCTATTTTTCGGCAACTGGCGAAATATGTACCAGCGCAGACCTTGTGCGGCGACGACAACTGCTATCCAGGTTCCCCAATGCCACGCAGAGACATACTGTGAAGCCATGGAGGCTATAAGTCCCATCGACAGGAGTACTGGTACAGGAGCGTGTTTTGCCTGCTCCGCCCACTGCTTTAGCAGCGCTTCTTGCAGATTTGACTGGGCTATTTTTTGCAACGTAAACACCATCGCATCAGTAACAATTTGAATGCAAGGTAGTCGATTGGCAAGCAAATGCCAACATGCCAACAGGGAAATAGTAGCGCCTGCTACTTCTCCTCCCGAAACTACTATTTAGTATGAGTGGAGACCTTTACCGAAAAGGTTTGCCTATCGCAACAGCTTCCGGGCCGGAAAAAGTCATGGCGGTATTTTTTATAGAGACGCTGAATAGCGGCTTTTTCGGCAGGCCCAGCGCGCGTAACTCCAGGGCCAGTGGGTGACTCTTACCGATGCTGGGCAGCTCCCCGCCCAGTGAGAAGGTGAGGCCGCTGCCGGTATTAGTCCCCCAGGTTTTCCAGGCTTTGCCATCGCGAATAGCCAGCGATGCGGCGCGCTGCTCTTTCACTTGCATGGTTCCACCTGTTTTGGCGGCAAAGCTGTAGATCAGTTCGCCTTCATCGAAAAAGCTACCGCTCGCGCGTTTAGCGCCAAACTCAATATCGATTCGTGCTACCCATTTGGGAAAGCCCCAGATAAAGCGGCCGGCATGGGTGGTGAATTCCTGATCTACCGGCATACGGTACACGAAGTTGCCGACACGGCCTGCCGCCATACGTTTAAGGGCACCGAAAAAAGGGAACGGCTTGCTCTCGCCGGGAGTGAGCACAGGAAACATGATAGCGCCTTCGTTGTAATCGCCCAGTTCGTTCTTGCGGTAATCCACCAACAACAATTGCAGAATGGCCTTGCCGGGAAACAGTTCAATCACCCGAAAGCCGCTATCCTTGATCATGGTCTGGGCGACGGCGGCGTCCACCAGGAAGGCATTCATCAACATGGAGGCATCGGCAACCACGACAGGAAATGTAATCGCCTTGCCATTGATCACGTAATGATCAGCGTCAACCTTTTGGCAAACTTGATTGGTATAGCGCTCACAGTGTCGTCCGCCCACATCGCTGGTAATGGCTGGTTCTACAAAAATCGGACCGGTTGTTTTCACTGGCATCCTCAAAACTATGGGCCATATCGTGGAAGACTATTTATAGCGAAAGACGGTCCTGCCTGCCAGTGTTAAAAAGTAGTTCGGGTTCGCATCTGCGCACAGGCAGATTACCTGTAACTACGGTAGACCCAGTGGCGCAAACAATTAGCGCCAGCTCACCGGCAGTGACGCAGTCCCTCGCAACAAGATACCCTCAGGGGGACTATCCTTAGTCTGGTCGAGACGCAGCGTTGGGAAGCGTTCGGCAACAATGCGCAGGGCAGCCCCCAGATTTCTCTGGGCCAGGTGCATTCCTGGACAGGTGCGCAGCCCAGGTCCAAAGGTCATAAGCGTTTTGCTTTTGCGAGTAATATCAAAGTGGTCTGGATGTGCAAAAACCCTTGGGTCGCGGTTGGCTGCGGCGATGCCAAACAGGACGGCACTATTGGCGGGTATCTCAACCCCGCCTAATTCGACAGCGGCAGCCGGGCGAGCAAAACGCGGTTGTGCAGCAACTGGCGGATTCCAGCGCAATAACTCCTGGATCGCCTGCTCCTGTATTGCCGGCTCTGCCACGCATTGCTCCCAAGCATGTGTGTGAGTCAGTAGTGCATGGAATAAATTACCCATAGCATCCGAGGTGGTTGTGGCACCTGCAGTAAAAAACAGCCGGATATGGGCTAAAATGAAGGCCTCTTCAATCTCCTTTCCATCGACCAGGGTTGTCAGCCAACGGCTAATCTGGTCGTCTTGCGGTTCTCGCCGTCGTGCTTCGATAATGGGTTTTACCATAGCTGTTAATTTGCGATCGGCGATTCGACTTTTTTCAAGATGTCTGCCACCAAACATGAGGTCCATAGACCACTGGTAGTATTCACTCTCCAGTTCAATAGGTAAGCCCAGTTGATGGCATATAACGCGGAATGCGTACCGCCGGGTAAAACTGTGTACCCAATCTGTTTGTGTCCTTCCTTCCAACAGATTAAGAATGTCATGGCCGATCCGGGCTAACTGATGCTGGTCCATTTGATCGATAACATGCCGCCGAAAAGAGTGAGTCATCGGCGGTCGCCACACCCGGTGCTGGTCCTCATTCATTGACATAAACGTTTCGCCAATAAAGGGAAGTGAAATAATCTGATAGGCGTGACCCGCCGGGAATTGCTCGCCATCGCGAAATGCGTCTGCCAGCGCCTGGTGGCCGAGGATATAGTAAATGGGCATGGCACCGCCCAGTGCGCAAGCGCGCACGACATCACCCTTTTCACGAAGCTTGTGCAGGGCTAATGCAAATGCACTACCGGGTAGTTTGTCATAGTACCAATCGATCATATCGTCGGCCCAACGTTATATCTGTATAGCCTGGCGTAAGTTAACATTGCCTGCATGAATGACCTAATCGAGAAGCGTCATGCTTTACTATGGGTTAAACAGCGAACTGGCTTCTTCTTATGATCGTTGCGCTGTAATAAGTACAAGGTAACGGTTAGTCAGTACAACTAGAGTTGTTTTTATCTTTCAGGAGGCAGCCGCATGATCACGTCATTGTTCGCATTCCTGGTGGGTGCCGCCGGATGGACACTCGTTGAATACATATTGCATCGTTTTGTCTTTCACGGCGCCTCGGCGCAGCGATTGGGTGCGAAGGAGCACCGCAGGCACCACGCCCTCGTCAACTACTTCGCGCCCTGGTGGCAAAAGGCTCTTGCTGCCATAGCGGCGACCGCTATCATGTTGCCACTATTGTCGTTGATTGCAGGGGTACAACTGGGAGGTGCGTGCACACTGGGGTTCATCTCGATGTACGTACTCTACGAAGTCCTGCACCGCCGCGCTCATACGCGCCCACCCCGCAGCCATTACGGTCGTTGGCGGCGCAAGAATCATTTTGCCCACCACTTTGTCGATCCGCGCCTGGCCCAGGGTGTGACGACACCATTATGGGATAGGGTGTTCGGTACCCGCCTGGCGGTCGACCGCGTACGGGTGCCGCGCCGTCTGGCCATGTCCTGGCTGGTCGACATGAACGGTCAGATCCATACCGCCTATGCATCTGATTACGAACTGGTCGGCTCCCGCAGGGGAGACGAACGTACGCGCCGCAGAGACACCGAGGCCGCGATGGTAAACGAGCGGCCCGAAGTCTGAGTGTGCGCTGGCACCGACAAGTGCGCCCTGCTGTACTAAAACAATGGATGTGTAAGTGATGAGCAGACTGAACTACGTTACTGCTGATGAGGCAGTAAAAAATATCAAATCCGGAGAGCGGGTTTTTCTCCACAGTGCGGCTGCGACCCCGCATTTACTGGTGAATGCCATGACCGCCCGTGGCGCTGAACTGAGTGGAGTGGAGCTGGTGAGCATACACACCGAGGGCCCGGCTCCCTATTTGGACCCGCGCTACGAGGGTGTGTTCCACCTCAATACCTTTTTCGTCGGTGCCAATACACGCGAGGCTGTAACCAAGGGTATGGCCAGTTACGTGCCGATCTTCCTCAGCGAGATTCCCAATTTGTTTCGCAGTGGCATCATGCCTCTTGATGTTGCGTTGGTGCAGGTGAGTCCGCCGGACAAACACGGGTTTTGCTCGATCGGCGTATCGGTGGATATCACCAATGCCGCGATCGAGACGGCAAAGCATGTAATTGCGCAGGTCAACGCAAACATGCCCAGGGTGCATGGCAACGGCATCATCCATGTGTCCGCTATCGATGCAATGGTAGAGTGTAACGACCCGATCTTCGAGATTGTACCGTCCGCCCCGTCCCCCATCGAGTTAAAAATCGGCAGTTTTATCGCTGAACTTGTTGAAGATGGCGCAACCCTGCAAACCGGTATAGGTGGCGTTCCCAATGCGGCACTCAGGGCGCTGCGCGGCCACAAGGATCTCGGCATGCATTCCGAGATGTTTTCCGATGGCGTGATGGAACTGGTTGAATGCGGCGCGTTGACCGGGCGCAATAAATTCAAGCAATGGGGAAAAATCGTGGCGGGATTCTGCGTCGGGTCCAGGGCCCTATACGATTTTGTTGACGACAACCCGCTGATAGAGATGCGCGATATTTCCTACGTGAACGATACCTCCATCATTCGCACCAATCCCAAGGTGACAGCAATCAACAGCGCACTGGAGGTGGATATCACCGGCCAGGTGTGTGCGGATTCTCTGGGGACTAGCCAGTATTCGGGAGTGGGTGGACAGATCGATTTCATTCGTGGCGCGGCCCTTTCCAAGGGCGGGAAGCCGATTATTGCGCTCAATTCCGTGACCAGTCGGGGCCAGTCCAGAATTGTTTCGCAGTTGAAGCCTGGTGCCAGCGTCACCACCAGCAGGGCCCATGTGCATTATGTGGTCACTGAATATGGAGTTGCCTACCTGTATGGGAAGAACCTGCGCCAGCGCGCCTCGGCATTGATATCCATAGCCCACCCGGATCACCGGGAGCAGCTCGAAAGGGATGCCTTTGCGGTTTTTCACCGGCACTAGCGTGATTGGCGCGAATCCGGTGTAACACCACTTCTGGCCATTCCAGAGATTCGCGGGATAGTGATGCAGGTCAAGGAGTGGAGTGGGCGCTTCAACTACTATCACCCGGGTAGCAGTGGCCGGAGTTAAGGAATCAAACCAGTGAAGAACTATAAAGATATCTTCAAAACGAGTTTGCTGTGGAAAATCCTGGCCCTATCAACCCTGGTGAGCTTTTCGATCTTGCTATTTTTTGGCAGTAAGATTTACCAGCAAGTACCGCCCATGCCCACTGCCGTGGTATCGAGTAGCGGCGAGGAAATTTTCTCTCTCCGTGACATCCAGCGCGGGCAGAATGTGTGGCAATCGCTGGGCGGTATGCAGAAGGGCACGATCTGGGGCCACGGCAGTTATCTGGCTCCCGATTGGAGTGCAGATTGGCTGCACCGCGAAGCCATGGCCATGCTCGAGATTGCGGCATTGGCGGACAAGGACAGCAGTTTTGCCAATCTGGACAGGTCCTCGCAGGCGGCGCTTGAGGTACAACTGCCATTAGAACTGCGCGCCAACACCTGGGATGCCGCTACCGGTGCTATCCGCATCGGGCCAAAGCGGCAGCAGGCCGTCGAGCAGGTCGCGGCGCACTACGCCAATGTTTTTCAGGCACGCGACTCGGAGGAGTCGCGAACACTGCGCGAGCAGTACGCATTCTCCAAGTCGGTGACGATTAGCGACGCGGATCTGCACGCCCTCACCGCCTTTATTTTCTGGACCAGCTGGAGCGCGGTGACCGAGCGCCCCGGGGATACCATTTCCTATACCAGTAACTGGCCTTACGACCCCTTGGTAGGTAACACACCGCCTCCGAGTTTGTTGATCTGGACGCTGTTGAGTGTAATTTTGCTTATCGGCGCGACTGGCGCATTGGTCTGGTTCTATGCCCAGCAATACGATATCTGGCGCGATGATCTCGAACCGGAAGGGGGCGTCGCCGCCGCTAACCTGTTGGCGCAGGGGATACAAACTCCGTCCATGCGCGCGACCGCGAAATATTTCTGGACGGTGCTGGCGCTGTTCGGCGCGCAAATCGTGTTAGGCACTATCACCGCGCACTATGCGGTGGAGGGGCAGGATTTCTACGGCTTTCCATTGGCCGAATACCTGCCCTACAGTGTCACCCGCACCTGGCATACGCAGTTGGCGGTGTTCTGGATAGCCACCGCGTGGCTGGCGACAGGCTTGTACGTGGCACCACTGATCTCCGGCCAGGAGCCAAAATTCCAGCGCTTCGGCGTTAATTTTCTCTACATCTGCCTGCTGATTATTGTGGTGGGTTCCTTCGCCGGTGAATGGTTGGGCATCAACCAGGCCTTCACCAACCTGACCATGAATTTCTGGTTCGGGCATCAGGGCTATGAATATGTCGACCTGGGCCGCTTCTGGCAAATCTTCCTGTTCGTGGGCTTGTTGCTGTGGCTGGTGCTGATGTTCAGGGCCTTGCTGCCCGCACTGCGTGAAGGAAAAAACCGTTCCCTGATTATTTTGCTGGTGCTGGCATCGGTGGCCATTGGCTTGCTGTACGGCGCTGGCCTCATGTGGGGCGAGCATACGCATATCAGCATCATGGAGTACTGGCGCTGGTGGGTGGTGCACCTGTGGGTGGAAGGTGTGTTCGAGGTGTTTGCCACCACCATCATTGCCCTGCTGTTCGTGAAAATGGGTTTGTTGCGCGGGTCCACGGCCACCGTCTCGGTGCTGTTTGCGACGATTATTTTTCTGACCGGCGGCGTACTGGGCACCTTCCACCACTTGTACTGGAGCGGTACGCCTATCTCGGTCATAGCATTGGGCGGCGTCTTCTCGGCACTGGAAGTGGTGCCGCTGGCGGTGATTGGCTTTGAAGCCTACCAGCACACCAAGCTTGAGCGAGCTGCTAAATGGACCAGCTTCTACCGCTGGCCCCTGAAATTTTTCGCGGCGGTCGCGTTCTGGAATTTGGTGGGTGCGGGATTGTTGGGTTTTCTCATCAATACGCCATTGGCGCTGTATTTCATGCAGGGACTTAACACCACGGCCGCGCATGGCCATGGCGCCATGTTCGGTGTCTACGGCATGCTGGGCATAGGCCTGATGTTGTTCTGCCTGCGCGGCATGACGGCACACTACACCTGGAATGACCGGTTGATGGGCTGGTCGTTCTGGAGCCTGAACATCGGTCTGGCCGGCATGATTGTATTTGCCTTGCTGCCCGCGGGCCTGTGGCAAACCTATAACGTGGGTATCCACGGCTACTGGTTTGTGCGCTCCGCTGAATTTATCCACAGCCCATTAATGGAAGCCCTGGTGTGGGGCCGCGTGCCGGGCGATATCATCTTTGCCTTTGGCGCATTCGCGCTGTGCGGGGCGATGCTGGGTGTGTACAAGGCGGTTGGCGCAACCCAAAACCAGTGATAGATTGTCGAGCACCCCATAGGACACGTCCGGGACGGCTTCGAGATGATGTTACAACGCGCACTCACTTTACTGCTTCTGGCCTTCCTGGTCGCATGCAGCGACGGCTCTGATCACGGACCTGTTGCGATTGCTTCAGACGAGCCGCAGGTCTTGCTTGAAAGCAACGGTGACATCGTGGTCCAGGTGGCGGGGCGAACGCTGTTTGCGATGCCCGGCGACAAGATTCCGCTGGCTCGGGACTTCACTGAATCAGCTTCCGGTATTGGCGTTATCAGTTTTACGCGCGCGGATGAAACCGTCGATCCCCTGAACGTCATCAAGAGTCAACAACTCGGCTCCGGGGTCAAGCTGGATTTCGAAAACACCGATGGTTCCAGGCAGGCAGTTCTCGAAGCCAGTCCACTTGATACACAACGCACAGTATTTCGCTTCACTCTGACGGGTACTTCCGCCGACTCTATCGCGGTACCGGTGCGGTGTGACGAGGGCGGCTCGTTCCACGGCTTTGGCGAGCAGTACAACGCGACCGACCAGCGCGGTGAGACCTTCGGCCTGTTTGTCAACGAGCAGGGTAACGGCCGCACCGGTAGCGGCGGTATAGCGGTAGGCGATGAGCACACGACCTATTTCCCGATGCCCTACTATCTGGACGTGCGCGGCTTTGGCGTGTTGTTCGATACAGCCCGTCGTGTCGAGCTTGATCTTTGCGCCGCTGACCCGGCGGTGGCATGGATAGAGGTCATCGGTGGCGACTCGATCGAGTGGACTGTATTCCACGGACCGACGACCAAGGATGTTATTCGCCAGTTAGCTGATGTGGTCGGCCGACCTGCCAAACCACCCGAGTGGGCCTATGGCTTGTGGATCGGCTCCCAGGGCGGGCGTGACAAAGTGCTGGCCGAAGTGGCGGCGCTGGAGGCGGCCGATATTCCGGTTACCGCACTGTGGGTGCAGGACTGGGGCGGTCATCGCAGGAACTTTGACGGTGGTGACGGCGTGCAGTATCGCTGGGCACCGGATGAGGTATGCAATGAACTGGATGCTAACGGAGTCCCGATACCCAAGGATATTTGCTACCCGGATATTGCCGGTATGGTGGCGGGCCTGCACGCCAGGGGCTACAAGTTTTTAACGTACGCCAACCCGTTTCTGGTGAAAGACCTTGATGCAAGATTCTCGCCTAATCATTTTTCAGAGATGGATGCGGCGGGCCTGCTGATGAAAAATGCCGCTGGCGAAACCAATGTTTTCTTTGGCGCAAATATCCCGCAGCGGGACGGGCACGCTGATCTTACCCTTCCCGCAGCACGGGAATACATCAAGGATGCTTTGCGCAAGATGGTCAGCGATTACGGCTTCGACGGCTGGATGGCCGATTTTAGCGAGTGGACGCCGCTCGATGCAGTGGTGTCGGACGGCACAGAGGCCATCGAGGTGCGTAATACCTATCCTACGCAGTGGCAGCGCCTTACTCGCGAGGTGATGGAGGAACTGCGCCCCGATGGCGATTGGGCGATGTTCGCACGAGCTGGCTGGTCCGGCACGCAAGGCGCTGCCCAGATCCACTGGGTCGGCGACCAGGAAACCAACTGGAGCACGCTGGATGGATTGCCTACGGTAGTGCCGGCCATGCTCAACCTGGGACTGGCAGGCCAGCCTTATGTTACGCATGACATCGCCGGCTTTGCGCGCGGCACCGGTCCCAGCGACGAAGAGCTCTATATGCGCTGGACGGAGTTGGGCGCGTTTACGCCTATCATGCGCACCCATGAGGGTGCGAACAAGGAGGGCAACTGGTCGTGGGAAAAAAGCGCTGCAACTACCGCACACTTCCGCCGCTTTAGCCTGGTGCATTGCGCACTGCGCCCGCTATTCATGGGGTTGTCCGATGAGGCGCAGCAAACAAGTGTACCCATTCTGCGCCATATGATGCTGGAGTTCCCGGACGATCCACAGACGTACAGTCTCAGTGACCAGTACATGATCGGTGATACGTTTCTAGTCGCACCGGTACTGGAGCAGGGCGCGACTAGCCGCTTGGTATATTTCCCCGCCGGGACCTGGTTCAACGTCTGGAGCGGCGCAGCCATGGAGGGAGGCAAGCGTATTATGGTGGACGCACCCCTGGGATCTCCGCCGGTGTATTCAGCTGGCGTTGACCGGCCGGAGTTGCGCCAGGCAGAGTCTCTTGCGACTGCGTCCTGTCGATGAATTGATGTCAGTATCCGCCGTTGGTGGACTACTCTCTACGTTGTTTTCAAGCAGACTTTTGATGGCAGCTGCCACTAGCTCCGGCTGTTCCAGCTGCACATAGTGACCACTTTTTGTAGCAAGAATCTGCCTGCTGTTTGAGGAGAGTTTGAGAAGATCCACCTGCAAGTCGCTCCACAGCAGGTCCATTTCCAGGCGCAAGTCCTTGTTCGGCCAGAAGTCCGCGGAGCGATCCGGAGCGTTACCGGTGATTACCAGCAGTGGAATATCACCGAAGCTGGGGATTTCCGCTGACTCATTCAGAAGCGTCTCAACACCTTCCATTTCTTCATACAGGGCACTCAAGCTCCTTATGCCATTGCGCTGTATTTGCAAATTGATCGGGTCATCTACATTGGTTCTCGGATAGGAAAAATCAAAAAAAAGCCTGGCAATGCCCAGGTTCTTCGCCAATTCCATCTGCCACCATGGCATCGGTGTTGACAAGGCTCTTGCCTCATCGGATATTCGCTGTGCAAGGTCCGGATGTGATACCTCCACGAATACGATGCCGGCGACCTCTTCAGAATAATCGGCGACGAAACACCCCAGCAGAAATCCCGCAAGGGAATGGCCTACCAGAATATACGGTTTACTGAGCCCCGCTTGCTCCAGTAATTCATGTAACTCGTGAGCGATCGAGCCACAAGTTTTGGGATTCTCCCCGCGTTCGCTCCACAGTATGCCAGCCCTGTCATAGGACAAGGTAGTGGCGTACCTGGCAACTTCCTGTTGCACGTAAAACCACGGTAGGTGGCCACCCGCGTCAAAGCCTGATTCAAACACAACGCTGGGCCCCTTGGTTCCTCGTTTGACTACGTGTAGTTCATGGCCATCAACCTGAACCATTTGTCCTTCAGGCGGGAACTTGCGGGCCGCGACGGAACGCGCAATACGTTCATAGACAGCGCCCGCGAGCAACAAAAAAAGGATTAGACCGATTGCCGAGATGAATTTTAGATGAACCGGTTTCAAGATTTTGTGATTACAGTAGACGTGAATCGGCGACTCGAAAATACCGCACGTCTATTTGAGTAGCAGATAATCAAGGGTCTAGTAACGATAGCTGGCTTCCACCCCGATCTGGCGCGGATAGTCCTGGGTGGAGAAAGCCAGGCCTGATGCAGGATTCTGCACATAAATAGCGCCACTCTCTTCGAGCAGATTACTGCCGAACAGCCAGAGACCAAAGTGCTCGTTGTCGGCGCCCACACGCAGGCGCAAAAGGTCGCGGCTGTCACCTGCTTCGGTGGTACCGAATTGTCCATACTGCTTGGCGATGTGACTGTAACCCACTGCAGCCTGCCCCGACCATCCGGCGCCCAGGGCCCAGACATAATTGCCCGTGAGGCTGAGCGTCGACTCCGGCACCAGTGGCAGGCGGTCACCTTCCTGCATGCCAGTGGCCGCCTGGATCGCTGGATTCAAATTTTTAAATTCTGCGCTGTTAATATTGGCCGTGGCCTGCACCGTGAGCCCCACCACACTGGTCGGCGCCAGAACTATGCTCAGGTCGAGACCGTAAATTTCCGCATCGCCGACCTGGTAGTCCTGGTAAAGCCCGTTGAACGGTACGGCCTCGCGGACGTCGCTCCAGTCCTCGTAGTACACGGCGGCATCCAGGGATAGCTGACCGTCGAGCAGGGTCAACTTGGTACCAGTCTCATAACTCCACAGAGCATCACTATCGACGGCATCTTCGCATGGCAGTCCGCCACCGCCCTGCTCTACCGGCAAGCGCTGCAAGGCGCACACATTCGGGTTATTGAAGTTGCCGGAGCGAAAACCTTTAACGATATTGCCATAGTAGAGTGCGGTTTCGCTGGGAAAATACGACAGATTGAATCGAGGGTTGATGCTGTCGAAGGTCTCTTTTTCCGGTTTGGTGCTAATGTTGGAAATGCTGGTGTCCCGCTCGTCATCGAAGGCACGCAAACCTACCAGAGGCACCACCGTGCCATTCATGTACTCTCGCGATAGTTCGCCGAATAACGATAGTGCTTCGGAGTTGAGGTCTTGCACACTGTCAGGAACAAACTGCGGTATATTGGTCAGTGTTTCCTGCTTAGCCTCGGTGTTGGAATAAAATGAGCCAATCAGCCACTGGGTTGGTCCGTCGCTGGTCGACACCAATCGGGTTTCATTGTTGAACGCCTCGCCGTCAGTACCATAAGTGGCTTCTAGCGTGCCGTTTGGCGCGATAGCGATGGGGACATTGAAGAGGGCATCGGATTGGTTGTCTATCCAGGTCGTGGTCGTGCTCAGTTTGCCGATGGATGAATCCCACGCCAGGGTGGTTGAATACAAATTGTAGTTGCGATCGGTGAAATCGCCTGGCCGGGCAGTCTCTATCGGTGGATCCAGGCTGGAGAGCGTGGCCGATCCGTCCTGATCAGCCTTGGTATAGGCATACAGAAATTTGACGACCAGACTATCAGTTGGCTCCCACAGCAGTGAGGTACGAATATTGTTTAATTTGCCCTCGTTGGTGTCACTCTCACCGGCAATGCCCTGTTGGTAACCGCCCACCTCTTCGTAGCCACCGGCCAACCGCAACCCAAGTTGATCCTGTAGCAGGGGTATACTGAGCATGCCATCGGCATAGTGACCGGGATCACCGCCATCGGTAGCCGAGTACCCGCCACGCGTAAACGCGGCAACCTCGTCGAGATCAGGTGGCTCAGTGATATAGCGGATGGTGCCGCCCATTGAGCCATTACCGTAGAGCGTACTCTGTGGGCCGCGTAACACTTCCACCCGCTGGATATCAAAGGTGCGACCGACTGGCGCATAGGGCTCGCCGTAGATAAAAAAGGCCGCGTCATCGATGTAGTAGCCTATCGTAGGGTCGCCCAGATTGTTGGTGCTGATGCCGCGCATCTGGTACTGGCGCTGCCCCAGCGATACCGACAGCCCCTCTGATGCGCCGGGCACGAAATTTATCAACTCACTCAAGTCGCGAACACGGATGCTTGCCAGTGTAGTATCGGTAAATGCCTGTATTGACAGTGGCACTTCAGAGAGTAACTGCTCACGCCTTTGCGCTGTCACGACTATTTCTTCCAAAGCACCTGCAGTGTCCTGTGCGCTGCTGGTAGCGGGCTGCACGAGCCCAAGCACTGTGGCACCTAGCAACGTGCATGCAATCACCCGTCGATAATGGTACATACTCACTGCTCTCCCTTGTAGAGAAGAATCCCTGTGATCCTTTCCATTGTCTGGTCAGATGGGCTATAAGTCCAGTTTAAGCGCAGGCCTGAATGCTGTTGGTGGAGGCGCTCTCATACACCACTCTATCAGAATCTGCGCTACACTCTTCCCTACTTGTTTACATCTGTCCCGTACTGAAGGCCTTGAGAGCTATGAGCATCGATATCTTTCTCAGTTATGCCAGTGAAGATACTGCCAAAGCTGTCGAACTGGCCCGCGTCCTGGAGCACGATGGCTGGTCGGTCTGGTGGGACCGGGATATCTCCCCGGGCCCGGAAGACGAGATCGATTGCGCCGTGGCGCTATTGAACGCCCGCGCCGTGGTGGTGCTATGGAGCGTATTTTCCGTGTCATCCAATCGGGTCAAAAATGAAGCCAGGGAAGCAAAGGAATCGAACAGGCTCATTCCCATTCTGCTTGAAGATACCCGCATTCCCTTGAGCTACCGCTCATTGAGTACTTTCGACCTGCGTCAGTGGCCTGATAAACAGTCTCCCCTTGAAATATCCAGGTTCAAGTCCGCAGTCAGTCGCGTCCTGCACACAGGAGTCTCGGATCAAATGCCAAAAAAACCAACTACAACGGATGAAATGACATTATCAATGCGCGTGGCGAGCCATATCATCGCTGGCAGAAAAGCGAATGGCGCAGAATCGGTCGCTCAGGATTCCAGTCTGGCCTTCGAACGCTGCATCTCTGATATTTTCCTGGATATTCTGAATACCCCACCAGAGAGTGTCGATTCGAAGATCGACACCTATATCATGCAGTTGGCCAATGTTTTGCAAGCACCAGTAGTCATCTGTAATAAGGTCAATTTTTCACGCATGAGTGTCAGCGACATTCGCAGTATCAACCTGAGCAAAATTACCGCGAAGCAAGAAAAAGTCATTCTTGGCTATGTGAATCAGTATTGCTCGCCATCGGGTGAACATAATCTGCATCTGGAGCAGGGCAAGTGGCCGGAAGGGAAAATGCTGTGCTTACCCTTGTCCCAACAGGCAGACGGTAGGGAGTTTGCCTGGTTTATTGCGCAGACCCCGACTAGTGAGTGGACACAAGTTACTCAGGAGCGATTGCTGAAGTTGGCTTCCGGGATACAGGCAAGCATCAGTCGAAGCTCTCCCTGATAATCGATGGGCGCCATGGTTTTTTGGCAGCTCGTCTGCCGCGAAGGGATTGGGTGGGGTGAGTTGGGTTGGGTTGATATATCTTTAGATCTATACCATTATTCAGCACTAGCTTGAAGAATGGAAATTCCTTATGCCTAGCCGTGTACTGATTATTGATGACTATCCGATTGTTCGCGACGCGCTCGCGACGGCACTTACTCCTCATTACGCAGTGTTGCGAAAATGCGTGTCAATAGTCACGCCCAGGCAATTTTGAAGTCTCGACAGCTACAGCTTGTTACCTGAGCATCCCACCAGGGACTTGAGCGCTATGAGCACCGATATCTTTCTCAGTTATGCCAGTGAGGACACTTCCAAGGCTATCGAACTGGCCCGCATCCTGGAGAACGATGGTTGGTCGGTCTGGTGGGACCGGGAGATTTCGCCCGGACAGGACTTCGAGATCGAAATCGATATGGCGTTGTCGAAAGCCAGGGCCATTGTAGTGCTATGGAGCGTATTTTCTGTTTCATCAAATTGGGTCAGGAATGAAGCCAGGGAAGCCAAGGAAGCGAATAAGCTCATTCCGGTAATGCTTGATGATGCGCGTATTCCCTTAAGCTACCGATCATTGAATACTATCGACCTGCGTCAGTGGCCTGATAAACAGTCTCTGCTTGAAATATCCATGTTCAAGTCTGCGGTGAGCCGTGTCCTGCACGATGGCGTCTCGGGTCAGATGCTGAAGAAACCTGTTACGACTGACGAAATGACCTTATCAGTGCGTGTAGCGAGCCGGGTCGTGGATATGGTTGCCGGCAGAAAAAGTAATGACGCGGAGTTGCTAGCTCAGGATTCCTGTCAGGCCATTGAACGCTGCATCACCGATATCTTACTGGATCTCCTGCATACGACGCCGGACACTGTCGAGAAGAAAATCGACGCCTATATCATGCAGTTGGCCAATATTTTGCGGGCACCGATCGTAATTTGTAGTCAGGTCAATTTTTCACGTATGAGCGTCAGAGAAATGCGCAGCATGAGCTACAGTAAAGTCACCGCTACGCAAGAGAAAACCATTCTTGACTATGTGAATCAGTATTGCTCGCCCTCGGGTGAGCATAACCTGCACCTGTCGCCGGGCAAGTGGCCCGAAGGGAAAATGCTTTGCTTACCCCTGTCCCAACACACTGAAGGAAGGGAGTTTGCCTGGTTTATTTCGGAGCCATCAATTGGGGGGTGGACGCAGGCTACTCAGGAGCGACTGCTAAAATTGGCCTCCGGTATACAGGCGGTCGTTAGCCGGGGCCCGACTACCAGCTAGCTTCCCGCATCATAGCCATGAATTGCTCCGCGGTTTGTGGCCGTTTGGCAATGTCGGTACTCAGTGCGGTCTGTAGAAACGGTGATGGAGACTCTACAGCTGCAAGAATGGTTTTCTCCGCGTTGGTCACCCTATCGATAATGGTTGGTACGTCGCCTCCCGTGAAGGGGTTGAAGCCATACATGGCCTCGAACATAGTGACTGCCAGCGCCCACAGGTCTGCTCGCTGATCGCACTCCTCGCAACGGATTTTTTCAGGTGACATATAGGCATAGGTGCCGCCACTGGACGCGAGATTGCCTTCAGCATTGGCCGGGCCAGCCAGCCGATTCGCCAGTCCAAAATCCAGCAGCTTGGCTGTTTCTTCCGCATCAAAACCGATATTTGATGGTTTAATGTCGCCGTGAGAAATACTCCTCTCGTGCAAATATGTCAGGGCCTGTAGCACCTGCTCGATGACTGCCACCACCTCGTCACGCGCGAGGTAGCCATCGCGAATGATATCCTCCAGGGTCCCGCTCGGCAGGTACTCACAGACCAGGATGGGCATCCCCTGGTAACTTTCAAAGCGATAAATGGTCGCAATATGCGGGTGGCTCAGGGTGGCCATGACGCGCGCTTCGTCATGCAGGTATTTCAACTCCTCCGCTGAGGCTGATGTCACAGATTTCAACACGACTGGGCGTTGCAATTGCATATCCTGCGCCAGGTAAACGACCCCCATGCCGCTGCCGATAAACTTCAACACGTCATACTGTTGATGCAGCACCTTGGGCAGCAGGGCTTCGGTGTACTCGGCGCCACCACAGGCGGTACAAATCGCCAGCTCTGCGATTACCGTGCCACAACCATCGCACTGAACGGCATGTTTGTCTCTCTCCTGCGCGTTCCATGCATCGAGCAGATTGTTACAGGCGCCTGTCACAGTATTGAGTACCAACTGCAAAAAATTGAAATCAGCGCGGGTGTAGGGCAATTCACTGCGCTTATCACCGACTATCAGTATTCCGATGATGGCAGCCCTGGCCTTGACGGGGATCAGGAAGCTGGCATTGGCCTGCGACAGCCAGCGCTCTACAGCACCGCCGGAAGCGCTGGTGATATCGCGCGCATCCAACGGCTGCTGCAATGCGAGTAGCGCAGTGGCCAGCGTCGATTGTAAAGGCAGATCGGCAAGCTCTTGCCGCGGATCGCGTAGAGTTTCATTATTGGAAATGAATAGCAGGTGGCTATTCTGCGGATGTAGTGACTGTTCTAAAGTAAGTTGAGTAGCGCGCGCCACGCCTTCGAGGGTCGTACAACCCTGTACGCTCTGCACTAATGCAGCCAGCAATTCATTGGCATCATAGCCAGCCCGGTAAAAAAGCTCATCAAGGTACCGGTGCGCTCGATGTCGCTGACTCAGCACCGTTAGTGATATTCCCAGGGCAATTGCGACGAACAGTCCGTTATAGCCGTCAAAAAGAGCGGCGATAGTCAGGGTGCGTGAGTTATAAAGATAGTAATACAACAGTAAAAGAGGTAGTGCGATACCGAGGATAATAAAACCGTTGCCGAGCCAGTACCTGAGCGACTGTCGTAATAATAGCTTTATTGGCAATAGCCGCTCGAC
>JANPDE010000241.1:0-15069 GCA_031431315.1 Haliea sp. | reverse complement strand
CAAACGACTGGACGTCTATCATGAGCAAACGAGTCCTCTAATAAATTTCTACCAGAATATGAAAGGAGAGGCGGCTCCGCACTACCACCGAATAGAAGGTGTAGGCAGCGTGGACGAGATTCGAAAAACACTTTTTACCGCGTTGCAGTCTTAGCTGCAGCGCTTAAAAAAAATAAAAATTAAAAAATTGGAGCTCGAGTCGTTTCTCTTTTTGAAAAAGGAGTGATGCGAGGAGTTCCAGAGATGCGAAATTTCTACAATTTATTTTATTGTATCCCTCTTGCATTGTTGCTATTTTTGGACTCGCGGGACCCTCATCAACAGTCTGGAGAATTGCATAATGGCAACAGCTAAGAAGAAAGCAACAACCAAACGCGCCAAAGCCACCAAGAAAAAGGCACCGGCGAAACGTAAGGTAGCGGCGAAAAAGGCGACGGCAAAAAAAGCTAAGCCAAAGGCGAAAGCCAAGTCAAAAGCAAAAGCCAAGCCAAAAGCCAAGGCAAAAGCGAAAGCCAAGCCAAAAGCCAAGGCAAAAGCGAAAGCGAAAGCGAAAGCCAAGAAAAAGTAGAGCACCAGAGCTGATAATTAACCCGCTGAGAGAGATCTCAGCGGGTTTTCTCATTGGCATGTCGAAAAAGCCGGGTGACCTTCCGTTTTCGGGAGATGCTTCGGCGGCCTTATCTACGCCAGCTGATTGTAGTTCCTGAAACTGTCCCTCTCATCCGAAAAGTCGACAGCGATAGCGAGTCGGCAACCATACCAGTCGCGCACCGCGCGATGTCCTTGATCCAGAAAGCCCGGTAGTGACGACAGGCATTTGGTTCGCATGGCCGCGCATAAGTACTGCGCTCGTGTCCCATCATGCGCAAAACAGATCTCGGGTGCGTTGTCGCCGTCCGGTGCCAGCGGGGCGAGTAAACGCGTCACAAAATCGGCAGGTAGATCTGGCATGTCACAGCTCACTACCACCAGCAGTTCCGTTCGAACATGGGGTGCTGCCGCTTCCAACCCAGCGAGAGGTCCTTGATGGCTTGGACGAAGGTCGGCTACCGTCTGTGTGGTGTACTTGGCGTAGCGTGCGACATTCCGGTTGCAGCTAATCAGTATTTCTCCAACCTGTGGTCTGAGGAATTCGCTGACATGGGCAATGAGTGGCTTCCCTTGCCACAAGATGAGGCCTTTATCCCGATGACCGACACGACGTCCGGCCCCTCCGGCAAGGATAAGACCCGTAATGTTACTTTCAGACACCATCGCGTATAACCAATTGTCGTGTTTTTGAATTGGGGTAGTGCGCGTCCGCAATTGGCTGTGTGATAATTGCCAGCTTTAACCGTAACAGTTCAGCGCAGTAATGGGTATAGCGTAGTGCCGTACCAAGGGAAGACACATGACCGGGATCTTGGCAATCGAGACTGCGACTGACGCCTGTTCGGTTGCGATCTTTGTTGACGGACACATCAGGGAGCGTCATGTCATCGCGCCGCGACAACACAGTCAGCTGCTATTTGCCATGTTGGAGGAATTGGTCCCTGGTGGCGATCTGGCAGGAATGGGTATCCAGCTTCTTGCCTATGGCAGTGGGCCTGGTTCGTTCACTGGCTTGCGTATTGCTGCTAGCGCTGTACAGGGTATCGCTTACAGTTGTGGCTTACCCGCTACCGCCATTTCGACGTTGACCGTCCTGGCACAGACCGCCTTGCGACTGGGTGATGTAGACGCAGCGGACACTGTATTGTGTTCGATCGATGCGCATATCAATGAGGTTTTCAGCGCCGTTTACGACTATGAAGATAACCTGGCGGTACTTCGGGATGGCCCATGGGCGTGTGCGCCAGCCGATCTGACACCGGCTCAAGGGGGAATATTGTCTGCGGTGGGCAGCGGCTGCCAGTTTATGGAGCAGTTTCCGCAGTCTCTGCGTGCCAGTATTCGCTCGAGCGCTCCGGGGCTATTACCTGCCGCCAGGGATATGATTCCGCTGGCACTGGAGCGATTTCGATCCGGGGCAATCCAGGCTGCTCGCGATGTGCAGCCTATTTATGTGCGTGATGAAATTACCTGGAAGAAGTTGGCGGAGCAGGGCCGTCGTCAGGGACAGCGATTATACGAACGCGAAGAAGGCAAGAACAATGAACCAGGACGAATTTAATCAGCAACTGTGTGCCTTTCTGGCGGCGGCTACCACACCGTTTCACGCTGTAGAGCAGATCGCGACGCGCTTGCAGGTCGCCGGCTTTGTACGCCTGGCAGACGGTGTTGAGTGGGAAATCAAAGCGGGTGGCAGATATTACCTGACACGCAATGACAGTTCGATTGTAGCGTTTATCGCGGGGATGGACAGCCCGCCTGCGACCGGTATCCGAATCGTCGGGGCACACACTGACAGCCCCTGTCTGATGGTTAAGCCAGCTCCTGAGATTCAGGCACAGGGTTTACTGCAGCTCGGTGTGCAGGTCTATGGCGGTGTGCTGCTGAACCCCTGGTTTGACCGTGATTTGTCCCTGGCTGGCAGAGTGAGTTATCTCTGTCCGCAAGGACAACTGCGCGTGGCGTTGGTGGATTTTCGAAAGGCCATCGCCACTATCCCAAGTCTCGCTATACATCTTGATCGGGAGGCGAACAATAGCCGCGCTATTAATCCGCAAACGGCCATTGTGCCGATACTGTGCCAGTTGGCTGAGGAGGAAAAGGCCGATTTCCGGGCGCTGCTTCGTGCTCAGATCCTGGTGGAGCACCCCCGCAGTGAGGTACAGCAGGTATTGGATTACGAACTCTCCTTCTATGATACCCAGGCCCCGTCGCTGCTGGGTTTGCGCCAGGAGTTTATCGCCTCCGCGCGCCTGGACAACCTGCTCAGTTGTTTTACGGGCCTGCAGGCCATGCTGCAGAGCGATGGCGCCATGAATGCACTGCTGGTTTGCAATGATCATGAAGAAGTGGGCAGTGTTTCGACCTCCGGTGCGCATGGACCGTTCCTGGCATCGGTACTTAATCGCCTGGCTGGCAACCCTCACCAGTATGCAGGGCTTGCCGAACGGTCCATGATGATTTCCACAGACAATACCCATGCCGTTCACCCCAATTTTGCTGACCGTCATGACGAGAACCACGGACCCCTGCTGAATCACGGACCGGTGATCAAGGTCAACGCTGGCCAGAGTTACGCTACCAATAGTGAGACCAGCGGGTTGTTTCGATTGTTGGCGTCCATGGAAGACGTGCCGGTGCAAACTTATGTAGTGCGCAATGACATGGCCTGTGGTAGCACCATCGGTCCCATATCCGCTGGCATGACTGGAATTCGCACCCTGGACCTCGGCGTCCCCACTCTGGGTATGCACTCCATACGGGAGCTGGCCGGCGCTCGCGATGCCTGGGATCTGTGCCGGGTATTGCGGCGGTTCTACAACTATCCTGGTCCGCTGCGTGCGGCTTGAGGCCGGTATCAAAGGGTTGCAGTGCACATAGGTGATTGACGTCGAAATAGCCAGTAGCAACCGATCCCAGTATCATTAGCAGCTTTTGCGAGTGTTCAAACATTCATGACCAAGCAACGCGTACTTACCGGTATAACAACAACAGGCACGCCTCATCTGGGCAACTACGTGGGTGCAATTCGCCCGGCGATCGCCGCCTCAAGAGACCCGGCATCCGAGTCATTTTTCTTTTTGGCGGATTATCATGCGTTGATAAAATGCAGTGACCCGCAGCTGATAAGACAGTCCAGCAAAGAAATTGCCGCTACCTGGCTGGCACTGGGACTGGATACCGATCGGGCTGTGTTCTACCGCCAGTCTGATATTCCCGAAACTACCGAACTCACGTGGATTTTGTGTTGCAGTGCTGCCAAGGGCCTGATGAATCGTGCACATGCCTACAAGGCGGCCGTACAGGCCAACGAAGAAGCGGGCGAGGACCCGGACTTCGCTATTACCATGGGCCTGTTCAGCTACCCGGTGTTGATGGCAGCCGACATCCTCATGTTCAATGCGCAGAAAATTCCCGTCGGACGGGATCAGATCCAGCACGTGGAGATGGCGAGGGACATCGCCCAGCGTTTCAATCACAATTTCGCTGAGGTGTTCACCTTGCCAGAGGCAGTAGTCGGGCAGGAAGAAGCGGTGTTGCAGGGGCTTGACGGACGCAAAATGAGCAAAAGCTACAATAACACCATTCCACTGTTCCAGTCGGAGAAACAACTGCAAAAAGCTATCAACAAGATCAAAACGAATTTGCTGGAACCGGGAGTGCCCAAAGACCCCGATAATTCCACTGTTTTCCAGCTGTGGCTGGCATTTGCATCGCGTGATGAGGCGACGCGCATGCGGCGTGAGTTCGAAAATGGCATTGCATGGGGCGAAGCCAAAAAGCAGTTGTTCGAACTGATTAATAGTGAATTGAAAGACGCCAGGGATCGCTACACACGTTTGATGGATGAACCAGGATATATCGAGAGCGTCTTGCAGCGCGGTGCCGAACGCGCCAGGGAGCACAGTTTTAGATTGATGCAGAAGGTGCGTAGGGCCGTCGGTATCGCTGCGATCAGCTAGCCGCGCAAACGCCGTCGCCGGTTCCAACTTTCGGGTTCCTTATCGTGATATGATTCACAAATCCCCCTAGTTTGTACGGTTGAGCACCGCGGGCTCCTCTCAAAAGCTTCTTTTTCAGCTGTTAATATGCCATTGTCACCGCTAAAGAACGGTTGCCAGGAATAGTCATTTCAGGCACATGGCAACAAGGCGGTATGAACAGGTAGGCGGGGCATTTTTCGGTATATCGCCACTGCGTATTTTTTGTACTAGAGTAGCGTTCGAAATAATAGGAGGCCTGTTGCGTTATGAATCGCCCCGTACGAGATCATGAAATACTCTCGGCAGTTTTCGCCAAGATGGACGTCCCGGCTATGAGCATCGCTGCAGGAGTGGTGGGTTCCGTGTTGTTATTTTTGGCTACCGCTACATTGTTACTGCAAGCAGTGCCGCAGGATTATCCGGTTGGCTCGCACCTGAAAGATCTCGCAGCCTACCTCCCAGGTTACCACGTGAGTTGGCCGGGTGCGGTTCTTGGCGCGTTTTATGGTTTCCTGATGGGTGCAGTCGCTGGCTTTGCCGCCGCTGTTTATTGGAACCTGACGCATTACGTTGCGCTTGGAGTCATGCTGATCAGTGCTGCCGAACTGGCGGATTGACGTCGTAACTCAGATGGGGAACTACCAAAATATGCGAGCAATCAATCAAAAGGCCAACGGAGTCAACCTCAAACTGCTGAATGCAGCCATCAGGTTTAATGCCCTTATGCTTGGTTTGACAGCCGGTACGCTGGCGGCTGTGATCGTTTATGTTGCCACACACGCCTCAATTGCGAGGTGGGGTAGTGATTCCGGCACTTATCTGGCATTACTGGCCATCTTTTTCCCCGGCTATTCAGTGACTAGCAATGGTGCCTGGGTAGGCGCCTTTTGGGCTTTTGTGTATGCGGGAACGTGCAGCGCGCTGAGTTACAGGTTGTATGGTCGGGTGTTAGGAACTCGAATAGCCGACATACTGCTTAGCACAGTACCGACGGAGAATCCTGTTCTCAAACCTTCGGTGCTGCGGTTACACGGCAGTAGCCTGGGTTTCGCCATAGGATCAATAGCTGCTCTGGGCTTGTTCAGTTCTACTGCCTGGCTGGTAGTTCGTGGAACTGCCGATGAAAGTGTTCATGCGGCCCTTTTCTCCAACTATATACCGGGGTACAGCGTAAGCATACTGGGCGGTTTGTGGGGCGCGATGGAACTGTTTGCGCTGGTTTTTTTAGCCTGCCTTTTACTGGCAACAGTGTATAACCGAATTGTGGAAAAGAGACATAAGAAGTCCTAATGACATGGTTGATATGAATAATAACGAACATGTAGTGATCCTGGGTGCTGGTCCTGCGGGTCTGGCAGCCGGGCATGAGTTAAGTGTGAGTGGCGTCAAAGTGTCTGTTCTTGATCGAAATGATTTCGTCGGGGGCCTCTGTAATACCAATGAACACAGGGGATACAAATTTGATCTGGGCGGCCATCGTTGGTTTACTAAAAATGAAGACCTGAACAGCTGGTTCCGCAGGTTGATGGGCGATGAAATTGTCTGGGTGGAGCGCATCAGTCGCATCTACTACGACGGTGGCTATTACAGCTATCCTATTAGTATACTCAATGTCATCAGAAATGCCGGCATCGTCACCATCATGCACGCCGGCGTCACATACTTGACTTCTGCATTGCAGTATTCAGTGTTCAATAAAACGATCAAGAACATGAAAGACGCCTATGTGGCGCAGTTCGGCGGAAAACTGTACGACATGTTTTTCCGCCGCTATAGTGAAAAAGTGTGGGGTCTTCCCTGCGAAAAACTGTCTGCAGACTGGGTGTCACAACGCAGCGCCGGACTATCTATCTGGACAGTAATCCAGGAGTCTTTGCTCAGAACCAAATCGGATAACGAAAGCCTGATAGAGGAGTTCATGTATCCTCGTGATGGGTATGTTCGTATCCCGCAGCGCATGGCCGAAGACATTGTCAGCGAGAGTGAATCCAACGCCATTCTGCTCGAATCAACGGTCACCCGGATTAAATATCGCGGTCCCAATGATTTTGAGGTGTTCTATAACGACTCACAGGGGGGAGAACATTCCATTGCTGCTACGAAGGTCGTGTCAACAATTCCGCTGGGCGTCTTGCCCAGGATCATGGAGCCGGCGTGTGATCAGAATGTTATTGATGCGGCAAAAGGGCTGGTGTTTCGCGCACTGATCACGGTCAATATCATTCTAAGAAAGGAGCGGGTTTCGATTGATACCTGGCTTTATGTTCAGGATGAGGACATTCTGTTTGGACGTTTGCATGAACCCAAGAACTGGAGTCCTGCGATGGTTCCAGACCAATCCACAACCTCACTGGTGCTGGAGTGCTTCTGCACCAAGGACGACCACATTTGGAAGATGACGGATGAGGAAGTCGGCCGACGCTGTATTGAAGACCTTGAGCAGAAATTGAAATTTATTGACCGTTCGGAGGTGATCGATTTTTCCTGCGTTCGTACGCTGCAGGCTTATCCGGTTTACGATCTCCAGTACGCCGACAAGATCAACGCGATCAAAGAGTTCCTCCGTGGATTTGAAGGTTTGCATATAGTCGGTCGAGGGGGTACTCACCGCTATAATAACGCCGACCATTCCATCGAAATGGGGCTACTGCTGGGCCGGAAAATACTTGGCTACGACGTGGAGTATATGGATGTCAACACTGAGTCTGAATACCATGAGATAAAGACCTCCAAAGGCCCCAATCGGGACTTTTACAAAATAGAGGAGGAGTGCAACTGATTCGGGTAGCGGTGGGCAGCCCGT
This sequence comes from Haliea sp., assembly GCA_031431315.1. Lineage (GTDB taxonomy): Bacteria > Pseudomonadota > Gammaproteobacteria > Pseudomonadales > Halieaceae > Marimicrobium. The sequence continues at coordinate 7,692 of JANPDE010000241.1, read as the reverse complement.
TAGCAGTTCATCCTGGTGTACAAATAATAAGAAGGGTGTGACGGGTGAATATTGGCATTGACGCTACCTGCTGGTGGAACAATCGCGGGTTCGGCCGATTCACTCGTGAAATCCTGACAGCTTTATTCGAGTTAGACTCCGACCATAGATTTTACCTTATCGTGGATCAACCGCTGGAAGAACTGACGCGGTATGACAATGTAACAGTGATACGGGCGGTGTCTTCGCGACCGACCACTGAAGCGGCAGTGGCGGACAGCAATAGATCGCCAATCGACCTGTATAGATTGTACAGGGCCGTGGCTCAGAGCCCGATTGATATCATGTTCTTTCCTGCGGTCTACTCGTGGTACCCGGTACCGCGAAAACTTCCAACAATGATCACAGTGCATGACGCTATCGCCGAACATTATCCCAAATTAATCTTTCCCGGTTGGCGGAGTCGGTTGTTCTGGAGTATAAAGATGAAGTGTGCCGTCTGGGCGAGTCGGCGGATATTGACGGTGTCGAATGCGGCAAAAGAAGAGATAGTTGAATATATTGGTGCTGACCCTGACAGCATAGATGTTACCAGCGAGGCGCCGAATCCGCAGTTCAAGCAAACCCATGACAGTGCGCACATCAGTGCTGCCAGGCAGCGGGCTAAACTGCCCCTCGATGCTCCCATAATTGTTTTTGTCGGAGGATTGGCCCCGCATAAAAACCTGCACGGATTGCTGGATGGGTTTGAACGTGCCCTGCGCACGGGTCACGCGCAGGGCGTACACCTGGCGTTGATAGGTGATTTCAAGGGCGCCGGGTTTTTCTCCAATTACGACGGCCTCCACGCCAGGGTAGAGGAAAATCCGGAGTTGCGTGACAGGGTGCATTTCAGCGGTTATGTCTCTGATTCAGATCTGGTAGCGCTGTATAGCTGTGCGCTTGCGGTGGCCATGCCATCCTATTCCGAGGGATTTGGCCTGCCTGCCATTGAGGCCATGGCCTGTTCCGCTCCAGTGCTGGCAAGTGACCGGGGCTCGTTGCCGGAAGTTGTAGGAGATGCCGGAATTTATTTTGATCCATTCGATGTAGAATCTATATCAGCGGCCATTATTGAAATGGTGGAAAACGATACCTTAAGAGTGCAGCTGTCATCCAATGGCCTGGCCAGAGCCAGGAATTTTACCTGGGAACGCGCGGCGCAATTGACGCTGACCTATTTGGAAGCCATGAGACACGCATGAGTAGCGCTATTATTTGCGATCGACACAGGCCAGGGAACATGCAGTGGTGTTTCACGTATGAATGACATCGAACCAGGCGGTTCTGCAGTTGCAGAAATCGACGCTACCTCTGCGGGCATTAGCGTCATTATGCCTGTGTACAATGGAGCAGAATTTATCATTCGGAGTGTGCCTCCGTTGCTGGCAATGGAACGGCGCGGAGAAATCCTGGAAGTCATCGTGATTGATGACGGCTCGACAGACGACAGCAAGCAAATCGCCGAAAAGATGGGTGCCACGGTAATGTCTTCGAGTGGGCGTTTGGGCCCGGGCGGTGCGAGAAACCAGGCCGCCGAAATCGCACGGGGTGACATCCTCTGGTTTGTCGATGCGGATGTAGTGGTGCATGATTCCGTGGCGCTGAGCCTGTCTAGGGGTTTTGATGACCAGCAGGTCGTTGCCGTATTCGGCTCATATGACACGCATCCGCCGGCGCGGAACTTCTTCTCCCAGTATAAAAATCTGGTGCACCATTATTATCACCAGCGAGCCAGTAATGAGGCGCGAACCTTTTGGTCGGGTTGTGGGGCAGTCAGGCGCGCTGCTTTTCTGGCCGTCGGAGGCTTTGATGTCGAACGCTTTAAATATCCTTCCATCGAGGACATAGAGCTCGGACATCGCTTGATCAAAGAGGGCGGGCGAGTGCGGCTACACCGAGAGGTGCAGTGTACGCACCTCAAGATCTGGCGTTTGGGAAATCTGCTGCATACGGAGATTTTCAGGCGGGCGATTCCTTGGTCGCGTCTGATCCTGAGCTCCGGTGCAGGCATACCCAATGACTTGAATGTGGGGGTCGCGGAGCAGGCGCGAGCGCTCGTTGCCGCTTTGCTGCTCCTGACCATCCTGGCCATTTCCTTCGGGTATGTGAGTCCTCGATTCCTGCTATTTTCAGTGCTGTTGATGGTCTTCGCCAACATCGAGATGGCGATATTTTTCTATAGAAGTGGCGGTCTGATATTCGCGTGCGGTGCCATGTTGTTTCATCAAGTATACTATTTGTACAGCTCGGTGGCCTTTGTCCTGGTATTCATAGAGCAGACGCTTTGGAAGCCGAGGCACAGTAAGTCGCCGTGATGGCAGGCGCGCAAAAGGTTAAATAAACGCGCAGTGCATTGTTGGTAACCACCAGTCATAAGTCCCCCGGTTGAACGTGCAGCTCTGCCTGCCGCGAATACTCTGGTAGAGTTCGCCAACCCTCAGATACAGGTCTTCAATCGTCAGTGAAAATACTCTCCCTATCCACGCTGCGCGAGCTATTGAGACTTTCACTGCCCATGGTAGTGTCGCAGGGCGCATATGCAGTCATGATATTTACCGATCGACTGTTTATGTCCTATATAGATGCCGCGCACATTGCCGCTACGCTGGGGGGTGGGGTGGCCGCGTTTTTTTGCTTCTCCTTGTTCATGGGATTGATTACTTATGGCAACGCCATGGTGGCCCAGTACTACGGCGCTGGCCAACTGGCAAAGTGTCCGCTGGTGACAACACAGGGGATATTGATTGCCCTGGGTAGTGCACCTCTACTATTGCTCATGGCGGTTTTTGGTGGCGCCGCCTTTACCATGATCGGACATGATCCCGCGCAGGTGCCACTGGAGCAAACCTTCTTCTCGATTTTGATGGCCGGTAGCGTTTTTACGCTGATCAAAGCCTCGTTGGCCTGTTATTTTTCCGGTATCGGCCGCACCCGGGTTGTCATGGTTGCCGATTTGCTCGCCTGCGCCATGAATGTCCCGCTGACGTGGGCGCTGGTTTTTGGCAAGCTTGGCTTGCCCCAATTGGGCATCGCCGGGGCCGCGCTGGGCACTGTCACTGCCACCGTGTTTGGTATCGGCGTGTTCCTCTTTTTCTATCTGGCGAGCGATCACCAGCGCCAGTTTCATGTTACCCAGTCATGGCGCCTGGATCGCGCCATTATGCGTCGCTACCTGCGTCTGGGTATGCCCTCGGGGCTGGAGTCCTTTATGAACATTTCCAGCTTTAACCTGTTCTTACTGCTGTTTCAATCCTATGGGGTAGTGCAGGGCGCGGCCATGGCGATTGTGTTCAACTGGGACATGCTGTCGTTCATCCCTATGATTGGACTGAATATAGGTGTCATGACGCTGATCGGTCGCTTCGTCGGCGCGGGCAATATGGAGCGAGCAAACCAGGTCATTTCCTCCGGTTTCATTGCGGCCCTGGGCTATTCAGGGATATTGGCCATAGTATTCCTGCTGTTTCGCGAAGTGCTGGTGGGGGTATTCAAAACACAGGATGAGAATTTTGCGGCGATTCAGGAACTGGCCAGCCATATGATGATTGGTCTGACGACGTACATGCTCGCAGACGCCACCATCCTGATTGCGGGGGGTGCGCTACGCGGAGCGGGGGATACCCGCTGGATAATGCTGACCTCGATTAGCGTGCACTGGGTGATGCTGGTGGTTCAGTACTGCGTCATCGTGATTTACAAGTTAGGTCCACTAGTCTCCTGGTGGGTCTTTGTCGCCATGCTACTGGTATTGGCCTTGCTTTACCTTGGGCGACTGTTCGGCGGTACCTGGCGCCAACCGGAGCGTTTGGCCCGGGTGATGAGCGAATAGATAGATCATCCAGCGGTATTGGCCCGTCGGGTGGCGTCATTCCTTTTTGAAATAGATAACGACACCACTCACCCCTTGATCAGTGAATTCAAGATGGCAGTTCTTCACACCCTGCAGCCAAATTGTTTTCAGGATTACGTTTAAATCGTACTCGTTCATTTGCATAAAAGGCGTGTTTGAAGGTCTTCCGTGGAGAATGTTTCTCAATGGTTTGTTAAAAGGTATTTTCCTGATAACTTTCCAAAGGCGATAATTCGGGTTACTAAATGTGAAATGTAATACTCCAACTCCGCCGCTACGAAGACTGCACAGAAGCCTATCCAGTATGGTGTAACCCCTATCCACTGGTATGTGTTGAAAAACAATATAGGAGTGCACGAAGCAAAACAGGTTCTTTCCCAGCTCGTTGCAGTTACTGGATTCTATAAAAGATAAATGATCGATAGATTTCTTATCGGCTTCTCGTCTTGCTTCCGCCAGCATAGAGGGAGACACATCCACTCCAGTGGCATGGCTACATTTCGTCCTTATTGCAAAGAGTAGCCGTCCTACGCCGCAACCAAAATCAAGCGCATGTTCTGGCTGGAAATTCGGATCTATATGATGCTTGATATTATGGAAAACAGCATCTATGTGGTCTTGTCCTGACTGCCAAAAATTTATTTTTGCGTCTTCAGTTAGATGTTCATTCAAGTATCTTTCGTCAGAAATAACTCCATAATAAGGGTTTTTATCTCCAAATATCTCCCATTCCTTATCTGAATTTTCAAACATCTTCTGTGCCCATCAGTCAGCTATTTTTTATAGGCTATAAAAATATTATACGTCAAACTACAGTGTGAGCAGACGGCGCAACAGGCTGTCCTCACTCTTGTACTGTTCTCTGTTGATCAATAGCTCCGTCAGCTGCATTTCGATTTGCGCCGCTACTTCATTGCGCAACGTATGCAGGGTTTTTCCCCCTAATGTCTTCCCCTTGTACCGGGCAAGATCCACGGGTTGCCCAAAGCCTAGGTAACAGCGCTGCGGTTTTGGAAAGAGCGTCCCAAGGCTGCCCAAGGGAATGGGTGGCAGGATGTCGGTGCGGATGTCTTCATGCAAGAGCCCCACACGTGTCAGTAGTCGACCCAAAATCGAATCGGGCAAGTCCTGGCCTTCCACAAGATGGCCATAAAACTCATCCGGGCCCACCAGGCCGAAGGGCATAATCGTGTACCCGTGCATGGCCGCCAGTTTTACAAATCCGAAGCGTTCCTTCCACTGCAACTCATAGAGTTGGGAGACGGGTTTAACCGCCTCGTGGGCGCCACCGGGAAACACCAGCAGGTCCTGCTGATTTTCCATTAAGGCCGTGCAAACCTCGGGGTGACCCATCACCAGCCCGAGGCTCAGGAGATAATCGGCAATGCGTCGATTACTGAACAAAAACTTGTCCCCCATGGCGCGGGGAAAGCGGTGCAGTTCCTTCAGTAAGATGGGTGTAATGATGGCGCCGTCCAGGGCGAACAGGGAGTGATTTCCCACAAACAGGCAGGGTCGCTCAGGGATATTCCCAGCGCCGGTCACCACGGGACTGAACAGGCGCTTTACCATCCGGTAAGTGATTTCCAGATCCAGACCCGCGGGAACCTTCACTGCCAGAGCGCGCTGAATGTGGCTCTGCAGCGCTTTTTTTTCAGCCAGGGGTTTGTTGTCTTTATCAAAGAGAGACATTGGGTAGCAGCCTGTAAAAGCACTTGATTATAATGACGGATTTCGCCGTAGCATAGTGGCGGCGCTTTCGGCGCCGTCAGTTTTGGGCTAGAGTGCAAAGCAATCGTCGGTTCTGGGCAGGGGGCATTCATGCAGGGTAAACACGTTGCAGTTACGGGGCCAACGGCGGGTATCGGACGTTCTGCGAGTCTGGAACTCGCCAGGCGCGGCGCCCAACTCACTCTTTTTTGTCGCAGTCCAGAAAAAGGTCAGGCGCTGCAACAGGAGATCGTCGCGGCTGGAGGGTTGAAGCCCGCCATCATCATTATGGATATGGCAGACTTATCCAGTGTGCGGCGGGCGGGTGAAGAGTTCCTCGCCGGGAATAAATCGCTCGATGTGCTGTTGAACAATGCAGGGGTCATTAACACCACACGCAAGGAAACGGTAGACGGTTTTGAGGAGACATTGGCGGTCAATCACTTTGCACCTTTTTTGCTCACTGGCCTGCTGTTGCCAGTGTTGCAAAAGACTCCCCATGCACGGATCGTGAACGTGTCGTCCAACGCGCATGCGTTCGTGAAAGGCATGGGTTTCGAGGATATGCAAGCGATCAGGAACTACAAGACCTTTCGCGAGTACGGTCGCTCCAAGCTGGCCAATATCCTGTTTACCCGCCGTCTTGCCAAGCGCTTGCAAGGGCAGGACGTTACCGTAAATAGCCTGCATCCAGGTGGGGTGGCGACGTCTCTGGGCACGCAGAATAAGGGATTGATCAACAAGTTCGTGCCGCTATTGTTGAAACCGTTTTTTCGCTCTCCCGACCAGGGGGCGCAGACTTCGATTTACCTATGCAGCGGTCCGGAAGTCGCTGGTGTCAGCGGCGAATACTTCTACAATTGTAAGCGGGTCCAGCCCAAACCCTGGGCCCGGGATGATGCTGCGGCAGATCGCCTGTGGGCTTATACCGAGCAATCCCTGAATTACACGTTTCCCGTGTAGGTGCCGGGCGCAGCCCTAACGCGTCGGTGGCATGCGCGCTTGATCGCTCTGTCACCATCGTACCGGCACGCCGCTTAGCCAGGGGTGAATGTACACAATGACACCAATCGTTGCGGCTACGATTATCGCCGTCACGACCTCCGCACCGAGGGATGGGCTACCACCCTTGATCCAGATGCCCTGACGCTTGCTGATGGCCACCATCTCGATCAGCGCCCACACGGTCATACCGCCAAACAGCACTACCGAGCGGTTGTCTCCATTGAGCAGCAGGTGACCGATGCCCCATAGCGCCACCCCCGTGAGTTGCGGATGGCGAATGAGCAGTCGCAGTCGTGAGTTGCGCGCACTGACGACCAGTAGCAGGAAAGCGATGGCAATCAGTGCGAGTGCCACTGTATGCAGAGTGCTGGGCGGCAGGTAAAGCGGTGTCGGCAACGTGGTACGCCAGCCGACAATGATCAACGCGAAAGATGCCAGCAGTAGCAATGAGAAAATGCCTTTGTAGGGCCCTTCTCCCAGGCGTTGGATGGTACTCGCCCTAAGCGAGGTCGCCAGCGCCGGAACAAAATGGACGCAGGCAAATAGCACGATTCCAGACAACAGCAGCAGCATCGATGACTCCTCCCAAACTGTGCAGCAGTGACTGAAGCATACCCTACTGACCCGCTCTGGTCAGCGGATTTCATAGGCGGCACGGGTATGCTCCGTTAAGATGGCCGGATGGATTCCGATGCTATCAAATTGCTCCCTATCGCCGAGGTCCTCGACGCGCTGAAACTGCGCTTGCAGGAGGGCCATGAGGTCGTGCTGCAGGCACCACCCGGCGCGGGAAAGACCACGGTAGTGCCGCTGGCTTTGCTGGAACAGGCCTGGTTGGGTGGAAGGAAAATCCTGTTGCTGGAGCCGCGTCGCATTGCCGCCCGAGCTGCTGCCTCGCGCATGGCGCAGTTGCTGGGGGAGATTGTGGGGCAAACGGTGGGATACCGTATCCGTCTGGAAAGCTGTGTCAGTTCCAGCACCCGCACACCAGTGATGACTGAAGGGATTCTGACGCACCAGTTGCAACGCCATCCGGGGCTGGAAGAGGTCGGAATCCAGATTGCCCACGTGGAACTCATCGAAAATCACCAGGCCGACCTCTTCCA
>JANPDE010000240.1:0-11602 GCA_031431315.1 Haliea sp. | reverse complement strand
GTCGCCACCGCCAACCATTGCGTCAGCGCTATCCCGTATGTGTGTCGCGCCGCATCGGGAATTAAAACCTATCTGGACCTGCCCCTGATAGCGGGTCGCGCGGCTCCCGCCTTGTCACGGTAATGTACCTGAGAAGTAGCGCACACCCGGCATACGAAACCCGGTACCTGGAGTTACCTGCCGGTATATACTGGAAACTGTTTCAATTACCGCCGCTGTAGTAGATGCAGGAACACATGGACAGGAATATTCCACCCATAGAATCCCTCCCTCGGTTTGCACCCTACACGGACTCGGAAACCAATATCGCATGGCATCGGTCCATAAGGGCCAGATTGTTTGCGATTGTCTTCGGTCTGACGCTGGCGCTGGGTGTAGGCTGGACACTGCTGCAGCCTAAGATCTATCGCAGTAGTGCCACGGTGCTGATGAGCGCACCCAGCGCCATCGACGCAAAAGTCGAGAAGGCCAATCTACAGAGTGTCGCCATACAAGGGCGAATCCTCCTGGGCGGGGAAGTGACCCAGGGTTTATTGTCAGAACTCGAAGCTGATGCATCTCCCGACATAGACCTGCACTATTTGCGCGACGTACTGCGAGTAGAGGCAGTGCCGGATACCAATCTGGTGGAAATGATAGCCCAGGGTGCGGACGCTGAAGTATTGCCGACCCTGGTGAATACCTGGATCGACGTCTATCTCAATATTCGCGCAAACGAAGTCCAGCTCAATCAGGAGCAAACCCTGAAAGTCGTGGAGGACCAATTGAGCGGACTGGCCGACAAGCTCGATCAGGCACGGGATGCGCTGGCAAACTATCGCAGTGAGAATCACATCTCTTCGGTGGACCGGCAACAGAATGAGGAGTTGGCGAAGCTTAATGGCCTCAATGCTGCGGTCAACATTGCGGTCAGGACGGAAGTGAAAGCCAAGGCAGAGCTGGAGTCACTGCGCGAGGCCATTGCAGAGGGTGACACTGTGGTTGCACCCAGCAGCAGGAAAAGCGTTGAAGCCATGGAAATTGAACTGCGTACGTTGAAGACGCAATTGGTCAAACTAAACAAAACGTACACATCGAACTACGTCCGCAATCAACCCCGGACTCGAGAAATACCAGAGCGGATCGCGGAGCTCGAGTCAATGCTTGCGGCAGAGCGCTCACAAGGACAAGACCGGATGGTGGCCAAAGCGGAGAAGGCGCACGCGGCCGCATTGCGAGCAGTCGAGGAGTTCCAGCAGAAACTCGCCGAACAGGAACAGGAAGCGACCCGTTTCACGACCATATACAACAAGCACCAGGCCCTGGCAAAAGACCTGACGGAACTGGAAGAGCTGCACCGGGAAACCCAGTCCCGACTCGTTCAGGTCCAGGTAAACCAGGTGGAAAAATATCCGCAGGTATCGGTGATCGATCGCCCTGGCCTGGTGAGCGAGCGAATCGGCCCGGATTACCCGCTGTGGCTCGGTGGCTCCCTGGCAGCGGCGCTGGGAACGGGTGTGCTCAGCGTTTGGTTGTACGGTTACCTGGGACCGCGGCCCGCCAAACCAGCCTTCGTGACACTGTCAGGCGTTCATATGTACCCGCAGGAAGTAAGCGGCCAGCTCACCTACTCAAATCCGGTTGAACACCGACTCAGCAAATCGGAAACCCGGTTGATAACTCGAGAAGATGCGCCTGATGAACCTGATGCAAACCCGCCCGGCAACTGACGTACAGCTGATTTACGGAAAAGACATGACCACAGTATTGCGGGTTCCTGGCGAGCTACGACGCGGAAACAATGCCTTTAACGAGGAAGTGTATATTGAGTCCGGGCGGCACCTGATACAACTCATGACCCGACAATTCGGTATTCCTGATCTCGCCCACTCCAGCGTGTTGGATATGGGTTGCGGATGCAAATTGGTGCAGGCCATTCTCGATTATGGCCTCGCTATCGGCCGTTACGTGGGAGTCGATGTCTTTCCCGATTTAATTGCATTTCTGCAGGCCAATGTACCCGACCCGCGTTTTTCTTTTCATGTTAATAACATGCATAACGCAATGTACAACCCACAGGGCGAGCCGCTCAGCGCCAACACCAGACTTCCGCTAACAGAGGCAAGTTTCGATATTATTTGCCTGTTTTCAGTATTTACCCACCTTGCTCCCCATGATTATACGGCGATGCTGCAGATGCTGCGACGCTATATAAAACCTCATGGTAAAATGATCTTTAGCCTCTTCGTGAACGAAACAACGCGCGCCGGTTTGGGTTTCATAGACAACATAAACAAAACATGGAACGAACGTCCCGAGAAACTCGCTGGTTTTGAGGAGGCATTCAAGCAAGGATTCAAAAAAACCGGTCCACCCGATTTCCTGGACTACGACCCAGCGCAGCCACTCATGTGGGCGATTTATTCAAGGGAGAATGCGCTGCGACTCGTACAGGGCACGGGATGGAAAGTCGAATCGCTCAACGACCCAGAAGCGGATATCCAGCATTACATTATCTGCACACCTGAATAGAAAAAATACAATCAAATGATCGGACGCGCGCAATGAATGTGTTCACGAAAATCTCCGCAGCAGCCGTTCTGGGAGTTGCGTTGCTGGTGGCGGCCTTCGACCTCTGGGGGTTTCTCACCCTGGGAACACTGACACCCGATGAAGAGTCCACACGCGACACCAATGCCAACGCCGTGGTCATGGTGTTTGGTGCAACCGGAACCGTGGGCGATGGCCTGCTCAAGGCAGCCATCGAAGACCCCAAAGTCAAAAAAGTCTATGTCGTCACTCGGAGCTCTTCGCCTCGCATGGAAGCAGACGCCACATCGGACAAGGTAGAAATACGCTTGCATCGGGATTTTACCGACTATTCCTCTCTGGCCGATATCCTGGGAGAGGTCAACACCGTATTGTGGGGGCTGGGAACGTCATCCCTAAACGTGGATGACGCCACCTACACGAAGATACACGTTGATTTCCCGGTGGCATTCGTAACTGCCTGGCTGTCCGCCCGCAAGTCTGGCCCCATGTCATTCCATTATGTTACCGGCATGGGAACGGATGCCAATGGAAGCCAGTATTGGGCACGCGAAAAAGGCAGGGCGGAACATGAACTGGCGCTGCTGGCGACAGGCAGTGACCTGCGTACATTCAGCTATCGCTCCGCTTTTGTCAGGCGAACGTCCGAACAGGCCAACGTACTGGATTACTTTGGCGAGTTACTGCTGCGCCCCGGCAAACTGGTAATAAGCGCCAATGAACTAGGCAACGCCATGCTGGAAATCAGCGCCCGCACCAGTGAACTGGCAAATGGCACTCTTATCGATAACGCAGACAGCATAGCCTATGCACAGGCACACCACTTTGACTAATAGCGGAGAGACTATGTCGGATCTGGTTTTTAAGGTTCCCCAAGAACTGAGGCGCGGGAATAAAAGGCACAATGAAGAGCAATCGGTCGCGCAAGGTGCAGACATCATCCGGCTCATGTGCAGGAATTTCGGCATCGCTGATTTCGGCGCATACAGTGTGCTGGATGTTGGCTGCGGCTGTAAGCTGGTCCAAGCCATTCTCGATCGGAAATTCCCCATCGGGCATTACACGGGTGTCGATGTGTTTCCTGACCTGATCCGGTTCCTGCAGGCCAGCGTCGCCGACCCGCGCTTTAGCTTTCACGTCTACGATGTTCACAACGAAATGTATAACCCGCAAGGTGAGCCACTGTCAGCGAACACCACACTCCCTATTGCAGAACACAGCATTGATTTTATTTGCCTGTTCTCAGTGTTCACCCATCTGGCGCCGCATGATTATACCGCCATGTTGCAGATGCTCAGGCGCTATATCAAACCGAACGGTAAAATCCTCTTCAGTCTGTTCGTGAATGAACTCACCCCCGGTGGCATGGGTCACCTCGACAAGTACAACAAGGACTGGGAAACCGCCGGCAAGGGCCGGCTCGAACAGCACAAGGAAGCGTTTGTCCAGGCGGCAAAAGCGGCTGGCCCTCCGGACTTCCTGGATTTCTACCCCACGCAACCACTGAAATGTGCGCTGTACTCCAGGGAATATGCCCTGCGACTAGTGGAGAATACGAGATGGGAGGTGGAGTCCCTGAACGATCCCGAGGAATGCATTCAGCACTATATGATTTGTAAACCCGTGTAACCGGGCGGCGAGCGCAATTGGCTGTAGTCCAGCTGCGCACTAAGCCGTTTTTCTGAAATAAGAAAACAAACTTTACAATTGAATTGAAAGTGTGTGGTTACGTGGGGAACGTCCCTCGGAACGCCGGTATTATTTTTTCACTAACCTGTAAACAAACAGCACAACCAGGGCGCCCACAGTGGCAGTCACGATGCTGCCAAGGTTCAGGCCATCCGTCGCGCCACCCAAGCCAAGCATTGAACCAAGGTAACCGCCGACAAAGGCGCCGACGATACCTAACACCATGGTGACAATCCAGCCGCCGCCATCTGGGCCCGGCATCAGCCACTTGGCCAACGCACCTGCGACAAGACCCAGCACAATCCACGCAAAAATACCCATAGCAAACCCCTGTAATGCAGTTTCAGCTGCGACTTCATTGTCTGCCAGGACCCTGGTGCACGCAAGGCCCTAACTTTGCCCTCCTGCGCGAGGCAGTGCGGCCCGATGCTGTCATCAGGAGCTACTACTCGCGAGCGGATTCGCTCATAATGATTGTCATTCTAAAATAATGACGCAGCTGGGCCAGAGGTGGACTACCTACATGGGAAGAATACTACGATTACTTTTGCCCGCATTGCTGCTGATAGTCTCGCAGTTGCCCTTGAGTGGCTGTGGTTGCGGCTTTGACTGCAACAGCAATGACAATGACAATCCGAGCGATCCGGCACTGCTTACCCTGGGGTTGTCCGATTCTCTGCCGGAGGACCTGAAGGAGGTTTGGATCGAGGTGGACGCCATCACCTTTAAGCGCAGCGGTGCCGACGATGTCGTGATCAATGATTTTACGCTTAGCAACGGCGTGAAAGTTGGTACCATCCAGATAAACTTGCTGGACTATCCTGGTATCCAGCAGCTTAAGGTAATCGACGGTCTGGAGCTTGCGACCGGCACCTACGAAGTGTCTATTAAAATCATTGCCAATGGTATCGACAGCTCCTTTGTGAAGGATGCCAATGACGTCTCGAAACCGATCGAGGTGTCCGACAGCACACTTAAGATTCCCGGAATGAAACTCGCCACCGGCACCCAAGTCTTTACCGTGGAATTCAGCCTGGCGCAGGCGCTGTCCCAAACTACGAGCGACACGTATCGATTGGCTACAACCGGTATGCGCATCGAGAACAACCTCACGGATGCGACTTTGTCAGGCAACATAGACAGCGACTTGTTCGATACCGTGTCACCCTGCGATGAGAAAGCCACACCCACCTCGGGCAACAGGGTCTACCTCTATAAAGGCATCGATCCTACCAAAGATCTGGTTGATGTCTTCACTTCCGCCAGTTCAGTGACACCTCCGAATAGCGCGCTCGCGCCTTTCGCCGTTGCGTCACTAATAGAAAACACCAGCGGGGAATGGGAGTACGCCTTCGGTTATCTGCCCACCGGCGATTACACGCTAGCATTTTCCTGTAACACCGCGACTGACGACTCGATCGAGTGGGACGAGCTGACCATCCCGCTGCCGGTAAACCAGGTCTACGATATCAAACTCTCGGAGGCGAAAAAGTCCATATGCAACCTGACCACGGCGGCCAATTGTGAGTGACGTTGCACTGTCAGCAGTGGCGAAACCGTCATCACGACGCTGATTGGCGGGCGATGGTGCAAGCTATTAATGTGTGCGGATCGACCATATACCCCTCCAAAATCGTATGTGTGGGTCGCAACTACGTGGCACATGTTCGGGAACTGGGACACGAACTGCCGGACAGTATGGTGGTATTCAACAAGCCCAATTCGGCCATCACCGATACCCTGCGCTCACACATTGATGATCAGGTCCTGCATTACGAAAGTGAACTCGCGTTTACTGTTAAGCTGGGCAAACTGACGGCCGTCGGCTTTGGTCTGGACCTGACCAAACGCACACTGCAAACGGCGCTGAAAGAAAAAGGTCTGCCCTGGGAGCGAGCCAAGGCCTTTGACGGTGCTGCACTGTTCAGTGATTTCGTGGCGCTGCCTGAGGATATCAAGAGCCTGTCCCTGCGGCTGGATGTCGATGGTGAACTGCGCCAGGCAGGAGGAGTCGAGTTAATGCTCTACGCACCCGATGCAATACTGCGGGAGCTGGCGAGTTTCACTACCCTGGAAGATGGCGACATCGTCATGACCGGCACGCCGGCCGGGGTCGGCGAAATCAGGGCGGGACAACAGTTTGAAGGCAGGGTACTGCAGGGCGGCAAGATTCTGGTATCAGCGGCCTGGGTAGCCCGTTAAACACCTGCAACGCGCAAAAAAGTCACAAAAGTCCAGATTGTGGGTGATCCAGTTCTCCTTTCTCGTGACATCCCATCGACACCAATTTGCCAAATTACTAGTCTGCCAGCACTAGGTAAAGATTTAGTGAGGTATGTTGTGCGACTGGTAAAACTCCCCGCCATGAATCTGGAGCCCGGCATGTTCGTTGCCGAGCTTGACAGACCATGGCTGGAAACTCCGTTTGCGCTCCAGGGTTTCGTAGTGCGAGATTCCAACGAAATCCTGTATGTGTCCAATTATGTTGACCATGTGTATGTCGACGCAGAATACACCGGAGTCACACAATCCCTGAAGCTCGCCGTGGCCGCCATGGCGACAACACCCAAACAACGACTCGCGATGCGCGAGGAATTCCAGCGCACCAAGGTCTCTTTCGAGAGCGCGGCCGAAACTCTGGATAACATCTTCCAATCGCTGCGTGCCGGTAGCCAGAGTGATATCGCCGCTGTGCAGACAGCAATCAATCCACTCATCGAGGGTGTATTCCGTAACCAGGATGCAGTGGCCGCGCTGTTGCGCCTGAAAGAGAGCAGCGAATACCGCTACCACCATGGCGTGTCCATGGCCGTATGGGCTGCTATTCTCGGCCGACATATCGGCTTGCATCGGCACGAGCTGGAAAAGCTGGCCGTAGGGTGTGCCATGTGCGATGTCGGTATGACGCAACTGCCACCGGAGCTGCTGGATCAGGCAGAAAATCTCACAGAGGCGCAGTTACGGATTGTGAAAGCGCATCCCAAAATGGGCGCAGAGTTGGTCGCCAAGTCAAAAAATGCCGAAATTGAAATCCTTGGCATTATTGAAAACCACCATGAGCGTATGGACGGGTCGGGTTATCCACGGGGCATCAAGGGTACAGCCATACCTCTGCTGGCGCGCATCGCCGGTTTGGTCGATTCCTACGACGCCATGATCACGCCACGCCCCTATGCGAAGGCTCGCACTTCCCATGAAGCCACCCAGGAATTACTCGACTGGAAGGGCAAGCAGTTCCAGGAAGCACTGGTCGAACAATTCGTGCAGGCCATCGGCCTGTTCCCCACGGGCAGCATGGTTGAACTGAATACGGGCGAAGTCGCTATCGTCGTGGCACAAAATGTCACGCGCCGACTCAAACCGGAACTCGTTATCGTGATGAACACTGAAAAAGAACGCCTTGAGGCACCCAAAGTAGTGGATTTGGCCAACCAGTCTATCGCAGCAGAAGGCGAGCGCTGGATTGCCCGGGAGTTGCTGACTGGCACTTACGGCATTAGCGGCGACGAGTTTTTCATCTGATGCCTGCTGCGAAAAATAGCATGGTGGGTCTCGTGGAATTTGCCCACGAAGAGTCGGATGACATTCGCAGTCAAACACTGAACACAGTATTACAGGAGGCGTTCTCTGAACGCCTGAACAGCTGGGTAAGAACCAAGGATGAGTGGAGCTTCCTGAAGAAAAATCGCGCTTGTGTGATCCTCAAGGACATAAGCAGCCGAGGCGAGCTCGAGCTCGCCGGCGCCAAGCTCGCGAAAGTCTTCAAGGAACCCCATTACTATCACGGCACTGCAATGCCCTTCACAGTGACCGCCGGGTTCGCTGCGCTCAACGACAAGAACTCGGACATGGCGCTGGTCATACAGCAGGCCGGTATCGCGCTGAATCAGGCCAAGCTCTCATTCGACCTGTTTAAGGTTTACTCACCGGAGAAAGACAGGAGTATCAGGGAGGAGAGCAAACTGCTGGAAAGGATGTACGCCGCGCTGGACCTGGGGGAGTTTGAGATGTATTTCCAGCCCAAGGTCCATGCTGGCTATCGCACGCTGATTGGCGCGGAGGCTCTGATCCGCTGGCATAGCAAGGACCAGGGCATTATCACTCCGGATAAATTCATCGATTTGGCGGAGCGCAACGAAATCATCAAGCCGATGACATGGTGGGCAATCAAGTCCACGGTGAGTCGGCTGGCGCGTTGGCCAGACCAACTTTCCATTGCCGTCAATATTTGTCCATCATTGCTGCTGGAAGACGATATTCTGTCCGTCGTCACCGATGCATTGGATATATTCGGAGTCAAAGCGTCGCGGCTTAACCTGGAAGTGACTGAAAAAATCATGATTGATAATCAGGACATGATGCTCGCGCAATTGGCGCGTCTGCGCAATATTGGCGTTAAAGTGTCCATTGATGACTTTGGCACCGGCTTCTCCTCCCTGTCTTACTTCCGCGATCTTCCGGTCGATGAGATAAAAATCGACCAAAGCTTTGTGCAACGCATGCTGGTGTCTGAAAAAGACCATGCGATTGTGAAGGCTGTCATTGACCTCGCTCATAACTTCTCGTTGAAGGTGGTCGCAGAGGGCGTTGAATCCATGGCGATCGCAGATCACCTGGCGGAAATGCGCTGCGATATCCTGCAAGGATATGTATTCGATAAACCCCTTCCGATTGATGTATTCGAAAAAGAATACCGGATTTAACCGTCCTCCGACTTTTTGGCTCTCCCAGCCAAGTTCCCGATTGTAGTTGCCACGGATTTGCAGTAGTTTTAGGCTAGGCTTTTGGGTGGGAGACGATGCAAACGATCCTGCGACTGGACCTCGCTGGCCAACCCCGCGGTTGGATAACGCTGCACGAGGCAGTTACAGCTTATGCCAAGGGAGATGTCGTTTACGGCATCGGGGACAACCTGCCCCCAATTTTTGGCGGGATTCAGCGTCGCAGTGGATTGCGCTCACGTATCGACTTACAACCCATAGTCGCCCTCCAGGGCAAGATCCTGCAGAATTTTTCTCCGCCGTTGTGCAACCGTACGCTGTTTCGTCGCGACGACCATCGCTGCTTGTATTGTGGACAACAATGTAGTCGCGCTGAACTGACTCGCGATCACGTACTGCCCAGGTCGCGTGGCGGCACTGACCGCTGGGAAAACGTCGTCGCCGCCTGCAAGCGCTGTAACTGGCAAAAAGATAACCGCAAACCGGAAGAAGCGCACATGCCGCTCCTGGCTGTGCCCTTCAGGCCCAACCCTTGGGAGTGGCATTTTCTGGCCAAAGACCGGGTCCTCGCCGACCAGATGGACTACCTTTCACAACAGTTTCGGGCAGAGCGCGCCTGGGCCGCCTGATACTGATCCGCCTGAGAATAGTCAACCGCGGAAGTAGCGGTGGGGACTGAAGGGGAGTGTAGCGACAGTGACTGGCACCTGTATGTCACGCACCGAAACCTGCAACTGTGTGCCCGACTGCCCCAACTCACGCTCGATATAGGCCATCGCAATGGGCCCGCCAACACTGGCGCCGTAACCAGCCGAGCAGATTTCTCCAACCGCTAGCCCCGACTGATCCATAACAGTCTGCCCTTCGCGCACCGGCCGCTTGCCTTCCACACGCAGACCCACCCGACACAGAGCCGGCTTGTCGATCATGCGCTGCAGGATCACGTCCGCCCCCGGGAAACCTCCGGCGCGTGCACCGTCCGCGCGGCGCGCCTTGCTGATCGACCACATCAGGCCTGCCTGCACGGGATCGATCGTTGTGTTCAATTCATGCCCGTACAAGCACAAACCCGCTTCCAGACGCAGTGAATCGCGCGCACCGAGTCCGATGGGCCGCACCTGCTCAATGGCCAGCAAGCGGCGCGCTAATCCTTCAGCCGCCGCTGCGGGTATCGATATTTCAAAGCCGTCCTCACCGGTGTAGCCGGAACAGGTGATATAGACTTCGACACCATCGATGACGCCGGGACAACCCTGCATGAACACCAGCCTTGCCGCTGCTGGACACAGCGAAGCCATGAGTTCGCGTGTGGCAGGCCCCTGCAGGGCTAACAGGGCCTGGTGCTCCAGTACGGTGAGGGTTTGGCCTGCCAGGTGCGCGCGCAGGTGTGCAATGTCCTGCACCTTGCACGCCGCATTAACCACGAGAAAAAAGCGTTCCTTCTCCCAGCGCGTGATGATCAGGTCATCGTATACGCCGCCCTCTGTGTTAGTGAATAGGGCGTAGGTTTGTCGCTGAAGGCCAAGTCCCGCGATATCCACCGGCACCAGGGATTCGAGCATGGCCGCGCTACCGGCGCCCTCGACAATGATTTGTCCCATGTGCGAGACATCGAACAGCCCCGCCGCCGCGCGCGTATGCAAATGCTCTTTTATGATGCCAGAGGGGTATTGCACCGGCATGTCATAGCCGGCGAAGGGCACCATTTTCGCTCCCAGCTCTCGGTGCAGGGTATCCAGTGGGGTGTGCAACAACGTCATATTCGCTCCTTGCGTGCATGGGAAGGGGTCGTGGATGCGCCACTCTAACCAGCGCATGAATCCTGTGCAAGAAACGGCGCGAGAACGACGTGCGCTGTGGCGCAAGATATTGTCCCGGACACGTGCGGACACTTGTGGACACACAATCCACTCGTTGTCGTTCCGTGCAAACCCGCAAGAAACGCGGCATGGGGACTTGGCACTAAAGTTGCTCTGAGTACGCACGGCGGCCCGCAGGCGCAGATTCCACACCAGGGATGGTCTCTACAAGGAAGTAGATTGGTGCACAAGGAGTGCCAGGGAAGGCGGCGGGCCGCCGGTCATAATGCAGTTAAAATCTGCGTAAAACTGACCAAATTATTTTATTGTTCCCCTCGCCAAATTTTGATTTACTCGCCCCGAACGGCCAGCATCAACGCTGTGCCGCTCATTGTCTTTTATTAAGTCATCGGGAGGTGATTTATGGGAGAGCGTAATCCGGAACCGGCCATGGCGGAGCCGCTTGACGATATTTTCGAACCCGCACTCGGCGACATTTCCGAAGACATGTTGCAGGACCTGATACCTCTGTCTTCCGAGAAACAGCGTCTGGTACAGAAGCGTCGGCTGGCGGAACAACGCCTGGAGGAAAAGCGGCTACGCGACGAATTGGGAGACTATGATTTACATCTGGACTATAAGTAAGTATCCCCCCGGCAAAGCCGGGGGCTTTAGTTTGTGAGCCGCTTAAAGCGGTAGTTACGCAGCCTTACGGCTCCTTGAGCCCCCTGAAGGGGAGCGTTTCATTCAAACCAATGACAACTGCGCTATCCGTCGATGGATCACAATTGTAGCCTCCGTTGCGGCGAGTGGCAGCGGACATGCTCCGCTTGCTAAAACTGCTGAGATATTCGCCGCGGAGCA
>JANPDE010000239.1:0-2380 GCA_031431315.1 Haliea sp. | reverse complement strand
AACGAGAAGGGCCTCGTCGCCAACATGCTCTACCTGGCCGAGTCCGAGTACCCGCCGGCCGACGACAAGCGGCCGGGCGTCTGCATCAGCGCCTGGACGCAGTACCTGCTGGACAACTTCGCCACTGTCGAGGAAGCGGTTGAGGAGGTGAAGAAGGACGCCTTCCGTGTGGTTCCCGTCGTCGCACCGAACGGAGCGAAGGGAACTGTTCATTTGGCAATTTCCGATTCGACCGGAGATTCGGCCATATTCGAGTACGTCAAGGGTGAGTTGGTCATCCACCACGGGAAGGAATATCAGGTGATGACCAACTCGCCGACCTACGACAAGCAACTTGCGATCAATGAATACTGGAAAGAGTTAGACGGAGCTGTGATGCTCCCGGGCACTGTTCGGGCTGCGGATCGCTTTGCACGGGCTTCTTATTACATTAACCAGAGTCGACAGACTGCAGACGCCCGTGAAGCCGTGGCAGTGGTGTTCAGTGTGATGCGGAACGTGAGCGTCCCTCGCGGCATCCGTAAAAAGGACGCGCCCAACCTCTCATCGACACTCTGGCGGACGGTCGCGGACCAGAAGAACCGTGTCTTCTACTACGAAGACACCAACAGCCCAGGTGCCCTGTGGGTGAAACTGGACAAGATAGACTTCAATGATCGTACAGGCGTGCGAAAATTGACTCTAGCGGGTAAGCCCGATGTGATCGGCGACCAGTCGGCCAACTTCGAGAAGAGCGAACCGTTCAAGTTCCTCGCACCCGAAAAAAATTGAGAGTTGCAGGTTTGTATATCGCAGGGGATCAAGCCACGCCGAACCAGGCGCTGCCCCGCCGCGGTGAAGCTTGGTCGTTAGGGCCGTTCCGAGGTGTTATGAGCCATCCCCTTCGCCCTTTTTGACTATCTCAAAGGGTCCGTTTTCGGGAAAAAGTGGTCAATAGGGTCGCTCCTGTTCGTAGAGTGCCTATCAGATTAGTTATGAGTTATTACAGGTTAATAAACGGGCGAGCGCAGCACCGCCACCGGCCAACACCAGGGTCCATTGGGCGAATTCTGATCTTACACTCGCTCGCAAACAAGCGCCTCGCGGCACAGGTACTTGGTCGTCGACCAGCCGCCGTCCAGGGCAATGGTCTGGCCATTGATGTAGCTGCCTTCTTTCGACGCCAGGAAATAGATGGTATTGGCCACGTCCTCGGTGGTGCCTTCGCGGTCGAAGGGTGTCATCTCCTGGTTGACCCGCTGGAACGCGGGAAAGTCCCATGCCGCACTGGTCATGTCAGTCTTGATCACACCGGGCGCCACCAGGTTGCTGCGTATACCCTGCGCGCCATATTGCGCGGCCATGGTTTGCGTCAGTCCGACCAATCCCGCCTTGACCGCGCAGTAGATTCCCCCATCCAGACCGCCGAGCGTACCGAATACTGAACCCACATTGATGATGGAAGACCCGGGACACATAACGGGCAGCGCGGCGCGACAGAAACGGAACGGGGCTTTCATGCTGACATCGATAACCTCGTCCAGCATGGCGTCATCGGTTTCATGGACCGGTGCCCAGCGGCCGGAGCCGGCGTTGTTCACCAGGCAGTCGAGTCGGCCGAAGGTTTCCATGGCGAGCGCCACGGCTTTGTCAGAGATGCCCGCAGCGGCCACATCGCCTACAAGGATTGCTACCTGGGCGCCCCCGACCAGGTCCTTCGCGAGTTGCTCCAGGCGATCCTGCCGCCGCGCGACGGCCACTATGTTATAACCGCCGGTTGCAAACTTCCGCGCCACCGCATCGCCGATACCGGCACTGGCACCCGTGATCAGTACAACCGGCTTCTGAGAAGATTGCCCCATGTGTCCCTGGTCCTTGTAGCTGCTTGTTCGATGCCCCGAATTTTATACTCAATCTGTGTTAGCAAGACAAAAATGGCTGTCTGCCAGGCAATGATTGCACGTCTGGGCATATTGTTGCTCCTGCCCAGACCATTAGGTAAGTGCGCGGCCAGCTAGGCGCGGCCAGCTAGGCACGGCCGCGAGCGTGCTGGCGAAATTGCCGGGGGCTTAAGCCGGTCAAGCGCTTGAAGGCGCGACCAAAGCTTGATTGCTCCGCATACCCTAGCAGTGCCGCGACCTCATCCAGGGTCAGGTGTTCCTGTGTCAGGCAAGTTTTCGCCGTTTCAATTCGCTGCTGCTCCAGCAGGTCCGAGAACTGCAGGCCCGCAGCGCTCAAATGGACTTGCAGTGCGCGCACCGACAGTCCCAGCTTGCGCGCGCAGCGCTCGATTGAGCAGGTTCCCGCCGACAGGGAGCCGCGGATGTAATCCTGTACCCGGTCCGCAATCGTTGTTCTGGCGGCAGTCTTGACCTGACTCAGGTAGCCGCCCAGCAGGTTG
>JANPDE010000238.1:0-31108 GCA_031431315.1 Haliea sp. | reverse complement strand
CTGACCGAGCAGCAGGTCCCGGTGCTGGCGATCTGTGTTGGCCTGCAGGCGCTGATGACGCGCTCGGAAGAAAACGATGGTGTGGATTGCCTGAATATAATTCCGGGCGAAGTGCGCTACTTCGGAAATCCGCTGAAGGGTGTCGACGGAGCGCGCATGAAGGTGCCGCACATGGGTTGGAACGAAGTGCAGCAAAAGATGGAACACCCGTTGTGGGCGGGTATTCCCGATATGAGCCGCTTTTACTTCGTGCACAGTTATTACGTGCACGCCCAGGATCGCAGTCTGTTGGCCGGCAGCGTGGAATACGGTGTCAGTGCCGATGCGGCCCTGGCCCGCGACAACCTGTTCGCCGTGCAGTTTCACCCGGAGAAGAGCGCCACGGCCGGACTCAGGTTGCTGAAAAATTTCCTGGAGTGGAACGGGCAATGTTGATCATCCCCGCTATCGATTTGAAAGACGGGCAGTGCGTGCGCCTGCGCCAGGGACTGATGGATGACAGCACGGTATTTTCCGACGACCCGGTGGCGATGGCGGCGCGCTGGGTGCAGGCCGGTTGCCGGCGCTTGCATTTAGTAGACCTGAACGGTGCGTTCGCGGGTGAACCGGTGAATGGCGGCGTGGTGACTGCCATCGCGGCTGCATATCCACGGCTGCCCATACAAATCGGCGGCGGTATTCGCAACCTGCAAACCATTGAGCATTATCTAAAAGCCGGTGTCAGCTACGTGATTATCGGCACGAAGGCTGTCAAGGAGCCGGCGTTCGTCGCCGAGGCCTGTGCCGCCTTTCCGGGCAAGGTCATCGTGGGACTGGATGCCAGGGACGGACTGGTTGCCACCGACGGCTGGGCCGAAGTCTCCACAGTGCGTGCCACCGATCTGGCGCGCCGCTTTGAATTCGACGGTGTGGCGGCGATCGTCTACACCGATATTGCGCGCGACGGCATGATGCAGGGCGTGAATGTACAGGCGACGGTGGCGATGGCGCAGGCCTCCGGTATCCCGGTGATTGCCTCCGGCGGTATCACCAATATTGATGACATCCGCGGCCTGCTCACTGTCGCGCATACCGGTATCTGCGGCGCCATCACCGGTCGCGCGATTTACGAGGGCACGCTGGATGTGGCCCAAGCACAGCGCCTGTGTGACGAGGCGGTCCAGTTATGAGCCTTGCCAAACGCATTATTCCCTGCCTGGATGTGGACAACGGTCGTGTGGTCAAGGGTGTCAATTTTATCGACATTCGCGATGCCGGCGATCCCGTGGAAATCGCGATGCGCTACAACGAACAGGGCGCCGACGAAGTGTGCTTCCTCGATATCACCGCCAGCCACGAAGGCCGCGACACTACCGTGCACACCGTAGAGCAGATTGCCGAGCACGTGTTCATTCCCCTGACCGTGGGGGGAGGCATTCGCTCTGTGGAGGATATTCGCACCATGCTCAACGCCGGCGCGGACAAGGTCAGCATCAATACCGCGGCCATCCACAACCCGGAACTGGTGCGTGAGTCGGCGCAGCGCTTTGGCTCTCAGTGCATCGTGGTGGCCATCGATGCCAAGCGGGTGGATGACGTGGATGGTCGGCCGCGCTGGGAGATCTTCACGCATGGCGGCCGCAAACCCACTGGTATCGACGCCGTGGTCTGGGCGGTGCGGATGGCGGAGCTGGGCGCGGGCGAAATTCTGCTGACCAGCATGGACCGGGACGGCACGCGCAATGGTTTTGAGTTGGGTGTGACGCGGGCGATTACTGAAGCGGTGGAGATTCCGGTGATCGCCTCCGGTGGCGTGGGTACGCTGGACCATCTGGTGGACGGGATCGTCCTCGGTGGCGCCGATGCGGTGTTGGCGGCCAGTATTTTCCACTTCGGCGAGTACACCGTACCCCAGGCCAAGGCCTACATGGCTGCGCGCGGTATAGAAGTCCGGCGCTGATTAGTTACTGAATCGTTGAATCACCCGCGGCCGCGGGCTCCGATTTTTTATCGCGCATCCCGAGGATGTTCAACCCCTTTAGCAGCGCCAGGGCTTCATATAACTGATTGTCATCAGCGAGCAACGCACTCGCAGCCATGGGAGTCTTTTTGTCCTTGTCGGCGCTATTAGCGTTGTTGAGGTGACGCGACAGATCAGCTTCGGTGATCTGTTTTGGATCGTTGTAGGCCGTAATGGTGGCCCGCTCGACCACGATGTCTGGCACTATGCCCTCGGCCTGGATGGATCGGCCATTGGGTGTGAAGTATAACGCGGTGGTGAGCTTGATCGCGCGCGAGTCAGACAGTGGCAGGACGGTTTGCACCGAGCCCTTGCCAAAACTCCGGGTGCCCATGATCACAGCGCGGCTGTGGTCCTGCAGGGCGCCGGCGACAATCTCCGAGGCGCTGGCCGAACCCTGGTTGATCAGCACGACCAGGGGCACGTCATTGGTGATATCGAGTGGATCGGCGTCATAGCTCGCGTCTGCATTTTCCACCCGTCCTTCGGTGTAAACCACGTTGCCGCCGTCCATGAACAGACCCGCCACATCGACGCTGGCGCGCAGAATGCCACCGGGGTTGTTGCGTAAATCCAGTATCACGCCCTTGAGTTTCTCTTCGGCCATCAGCTTTTCCAGCGCCTTGCGCACATCCGCGCCTGTGCTGTTCTGGAACTGGGCCACGCGGATGTAAGCGTATCCGGGCTCCAGCCAGCTATGGCGGACGCTGGCAACTTTAATGGTATTGCGCACCAATGTGACGTCGAACGGTTGACTCTCGCCAGGCCGACCGATGGACAGCTCAATCTTGCTGCCCTTGGGGCCACGCATCAGCTCGATGGCTTCGTTCAGGGTCATGCCCTTCACCGGGACATTGCCCAGTTTGAGAATCATGTCGCCACTCTGCAGGCCGGCTTCGGCCGCGGGCGAGCCATCGATGGGCGAGATAATTTTGACGTAGCCGTCTTCCATCCCCACTTCCAGACCGAGCCCGGTGAATTCGCCAGAAGTGGTGTCCTGCAAATTCTGGAAGGCGTCCTTGGTCAGGTAGCTCGAGTGTGGGTCAAGGCCGCTCAGCATTCCCTGTATGGCATATTCCAACAGGGTGCTGTCGTCGATGTCTTCGACATAGCCGAGACGAATCTGGTTGTACACGTCCGCAAAGGTGCGCAATTCATCCAGGGGCAGCTTGGCCTGTTCCTCGACGGCCCCCAGCGGGGCGCAGATGGTCAGGGCGAGTGCGGCGGCAAAGCTCGCCAGCTTATTGCGGAGCGTGAACAGGAAGCGCATGGGAATTGTCGGAAGACCGGTAACCTGAAGGGCTATAGTTTACCCTATTCTGCGTCGTGGGTGCCAAGCGGGTTCGCGCAAATCAGGCTTCAGCCTTTGCACCACTTCGCCGGATTGGTGGGCTTGCCGTTTTGGCGAATTTCAAAATACAGGGCGGTCTGGTCCTCGCCGCCCGTGTTGCCCACCGTGCTGATGGGCGTGCCGGCAGTAACCCACTCACCCACCTCGCGCAGCAGGCTTTCATTGTGGGCGTACAGGCTCATGTAGCCATTGCCGTGGTCGATAATCAGCAGCAGGCCGGAACCGCGCAGCCAGTCGGCGTAAACCACGCGGCCGTGATGAATGGCCTTGACGGTGGTGCCCTCCTTGGCCGGTATGGTGATCCCCTGCCAGCGCATCTTGCCCTCGTTGCGCGGATGGTCGAACTGGTTGCTGGGTTTGCCCGCAACCGGCCACGGCATTTTGCCCCGGGCACTCTGGAAGGTCGCATAGTTGGCCGGTACCTGTAGATCGATGATCGCCTTTTCGATGGCGCGCAATAGCTCTTCCAGCTGTTTGCGATCCTGCTCTTTTTGTTTGAGCTGGGTACTTTTGCTGCTGATGCTGTCGTTCAGTTCCGCCAGAGCCAGTTGCCTGCTGGCCTGCGCTGCGGTGAGATCGGCCTGTTGTTTTTGCAGGATCTGCGCGCGGTTGTCCAATTCCGCCGCGGTAGCATCGATTCGTTGCTGCGTTTCCTGCAGTTCCCTGAGGGTTTTACGGTACTGGTCCACCAGTGTATTGCGCGCCTTGAAAAAATAGCGGTAGTAGGCCAGCGATCTCGCCACTGTGTGCGGATCTTCCTGATTCAACAGCACCTTGAACTGTCCCTGGCGCCCCATCTGCCATGCGGTTTTCAACTCCTGGGAAATGTGCGCCTTTTGCAGGTCGCGGGCCTTTTCCTGTTCCGTGCGCTGCAGCTTGAGTGCCGTCAGTTCTTTGTCGCTGGCTGCCAATGCCCGCTGATTTTCAGTGATATCGCGCTGCAGGTTTCCCAACTCGACTTCTGCCTGGCGCAGCTGTCCTTGCACTTCGTTGTGGAGGGTATTGGCATCGGACAGTTCCGACGTAATACCCTTTATCTCGGCTTCCAGTTGTTGCAACTGTTCACGGGTCTTCTCCTCATCGGATTGCGCCACACTCTGCTGGCAGAGGGTTGTCAGAAGCAGTCCCGAGAGCAGCGCCACCAGTAGTACTCGCGGTTGTGCCAATGAGGATACACAAGTGTCAGGCATCGCTATTGGCCGGGTGGAGTGGGTCCCTGCGCGTCAAATGGCTGCTCGAGACAGGTCGCGGCCAGTCATCTCGATGGGCTGTGGCAGATCCATCAGGCCCAACAGGGTTGGCGCGACATCTGCCAGAATGCCACCGGTGGGTTGCAGTGCCAGTTGTTTTGGCCCGATATAGAGTAAAGGCACCAGGTCCGTGGTGTGCTGGGTGTTGCGCTGGCCGGATTCGTAATCAAGCATCAGTTCACAGTTGCCGTGATCGGCGGTGATTAGTGCCTGCCCAGCCACTTTTTGCAACGCCCGCTCCACTCTGCCCAGGCATTCGTCCAGCGCCTCCACTGCTATTACCGCTGCGTCGAAGACGCCGGTGTGCCCTACCATGTCACCGTTAGCGTAGTTGCAGACGATCAGGTCGTACTTGCCGGAGGTGATGGCCGCGACCAGTTTGTCGGTCAGTTCCGGCGCGCTCATTTCCGGTTGGAGGTCATAAGTCGCGACGTTCGGCGAGGCGATGAGGATGCGTTCTTCGCCGGGGAACAATTCCTCGCGACCGCCGCTGAAAAAGAAGGTCACATGGGCGTACTTCTCGGTTTCCGCAATGCGCAACTGTGTCATGTGGCGTTTGGCCAGAAAGTCGCCCAGCACATTTTCCAGTTTTTCCGCACCGAACGCGCAGTTCGCGTCGATATCTTCCGCGTATTCTGTCAGTGTCACGAACGCCGACAGGTGTGGCACCACTTTGCGCTGGAAGTGATTGAAACCCTTATCAACGAAGGCGCGGCTCAGTTGCCGCGCGCGATCAGAGCGGAAATTCATGAACAGCACCGCATCATTATCAGTGACGAGGACGGGTTCTTGACCGGCACTGCAGATTACGGTGGGTAACACGAATTCGTCGCTTTCGTCTCGCTGGTAAGCGCTACGCAGGGCTTCCGCAGTGCTGATCGCGCGGTACGGCGCAACGCCTTCGGTAAGCAGCCGATAGGCGCGCTCGATACGGTCCCAGCGGTTGTCCCTGTCCATGGCGTAGTAGCGACCGCAAATAGTAGCGGTGCGGCCGCAGCCCAATTTCGCGAACAGGGCATCGGCCCTTTCCAGGGAGGGGCCGGCGCTGCGCGGCAGCGTATCGCGGCCATCGAGGAAGGCGTGCAGGTAAACCTGCCTGGCCCCGCGCGCAACTGCCAGGCGAATGGCGGCGAAAATCTGCTCCTCGTGGCTGTGGACGCCCCCGGTAGAGAGCAAACCGAAGATATGTACTGCGCCGCGCGCTGCGGTGGCCTTGTCGATGGCGCCGGTCAGGACGGGATTGCGGTTGAAGCTGCCATCGCTTATCGCCTGGTCGATGCGTGAGATGTTCTGGTAAATCACTCTTCCTGCGCCCAGACTCATATGGCCGACCTCGGAATTGCCCATCTGTCCGCCCGGCAGGCCCACGTCCACCCCGGAGGCAGAAATGAGTGTATGGGGTGCCTTGGCCCACAGCCGATCCCATACGGGAGTGCTTGCGCAGGCGATGGCGTTGTCTTGTGTTTCCACACGGTAGCCCCAGCCATCCAGCACGATCAGGACAGTGGATTTCTTGTTACTCTCGCTCATGTGCGTTCCCGATCAGGCAGGGGTTTTCCAAGGGGGTCAAAGCGCTTTATTTTAACCTGTCTGGGATAGCAGCGCATTGTCTCTGTGGTCGGCTGGTGATGACGTTCACTTGCGCACAGCGCAGGGCTGGTTGCGTTCCGGCAGACCTTGTATACTTGGCGCCCTTTAAATCGGCAGGGTGGGTCCTGCAGGTGCAAAGAATTCGCGCAGTCCTGGTGCGACGGCCACAACCCTTTCCTACAGGTACAAACTAGCAACCGCATGGCACTATTTTTCGAATTTCTCGCACAGCAGTGGATGTTAGCGGCCGCGCTTCTGGTGGTGGTTGCGCTGTTGATCATGCACGAGGCTCGCAAGTCCGGTCCGTCACTGTCGCCCCAGCAGGCGATCAACATGGTCAATGCCGGGGAAGGCGTCTTTGTCGACCTGCGTGAAGCCGCCGAGTTCAGGAAGGGGCACATTGTCAGCGCCATAAATATCCCTTCAGCCAAAATATCCGAGCGCATGGTTGAACTGGAAAAATACAAAAACAAGCCTATTGTGCTGGTATGCAAAATGGGTCAACAGTCGAGTGCTGCGGGCAAACAGCTCAAGGAAGCAAATTACGGGCAAGTCTATAAAATGACAGGTGGCATGATGGAGTGGGGTAACCTGCAGCTGCCCACGGTCACTTGATTACCCACTATGAGCGCAGGCGTCACTCTCTACACCACACGTTTCTGTCCTTACTGTATCCGGGCCCGGAACCTGTTGGACAACAAAGGCGTTGCGTACCGGGATATCGTGGTAGACAACAACCCCCAGTTGCGGCGAGAAATGATGATTCGCAGCGGTCGCGACACGGTGCCACAGATCTGGATTGGTGAGCGCCACATCGGCGGCTTCGACGACATGCATCTGCTGGAGCGGCAGGGTCGGTTGGATGAAATACTGGAGGGGGCGGGCACCGCACCCTGATATTTGGAAAAGCACTTGGAGGATGGCTGAATGGCCGAGGAACAAGCAGCAAAGGTACCACAACAGTTTACGATGCAGCGCATCTACACCAAGGATTTGTCATTTGAATCCCCAGCGACGCCGGATGTGTTCAAGAAGCAGTGGCAGCCCAAGGTTTCCGTTGACCTGAACACCAAAAGCGAAGCCATCGACCAGGACGGCAATTTTGAGGTTGTACTGTCAATTACCGTCACTGCCCGGATGGACGAAGCAACCGCTTTCCTGATTGAAGTACAGCAGGCCGGCATTTTCTACATCAAGGGTTTTGACGTTGAAGAAACGCGGCGGATACTCGGTACAGCGGCGCCCAATATACTGTTCCCTTACGCCCGTGAGACTATCGATACGCTCTGCGTGAAAGGCGCGTTTCCCCCGATCATGCTGGCGCCGGTGAACTTTGATGCGGTGTACCAGCAGGCCCTGGCGCAAGCACAGGGCGCATCGAAAGGCGGTGTGACAGCCACACATTGAGCACCGTGAGTAAGTGTTCGCTCACGAAAGTCCTGGAAAGTCCAGCTGGCGCAGTGCCTCGTAGACTACGAGGGCGGCGGCGTTACTCAGGTTGAGGCTGCGACTGTGCGGTTTCATCGGAATGCGCAGAGTGCGGGTGGCCCCCAGGCTGTTTAGCAGCGTCTGTGGCAGGCCGCGGGTTTCCGGCCCGAACAGGATGGCATCGCCCTCCTGGTAGCGTATCCGGTGATAGGCTGTGCCACCTTTGGTTGTCGCGGCGAAAGTCCGGGTGGCGCCCTGTTGCCGCAGGAAACTCTCCACGTCGGGATATAGCATCAGGTCCGCGAATTCGCGGTAGTCCAGACCCGCGCGGCGCAATTTTTTATCGTCCAGATCAAAACCTAAAGGCTCAATCAGGTGCAGCGAACACCCGGTGTTAGCACACAGGCGAATGATGTTACCCGTATTGGGAGGGATCTCCGGCTCGAACAGCACGATTTTCAACATGTCCCGGAAGGTCCTTCGGAAGATGCCTGCTGCTAGAGCTCGAGATCCTTCATCTTGCGAGTGAGGGTATTGCGTCCCCAACCCAGCAATTCAGCAGCGTCTCGTTTGCGGCCCTGGGAGTGCTGCAGTGCGACCTGGATCATGACCTTTTCGAATGCCGGTACGGCCTCCTGCAGGATTTGCTGTTTGCCCTGGACCAACTCATTGCGCGCCCAGCGGAACAGCAACTCCGGCCAATCCGCCTGTTCGTTACTCGCCGGTTGCGGGGAGCCTGTGCCGAGCTCCGGCGGCAAATCACTCAGGTGTACTTCCCGACCAGAGGCCATCACCGTAATCCAGCGACAGCAATTCTCCAGCTGCCGGACATTGCCGGGCCAGTCGAGGCTGACTAAAAATGCTTCCGCTTCCGGCAGCAGGATTTTCGTTTCGCCACCCAGTTCCTTGGCAGCCTGCTGGAAGAAATATTTCATCAGCGTGGGAATATCCTCGCGCCGCTCGGCGAGCTTGGGAATGTGTATGCGAATCACGTTGAGGCGGTGAAACAAGTCCTCTCTAAAAGCGCCGCGCTGCACCAGGCTTTCCAGGTTCTGGTGGGTGGCAGCGATTATGCGGACATCAACCTTGACCGGTACATGTCCCCCCACGCGATAGAATTCGCCGTCGGCGAGTACTCGCAGCAGTCGGGTTTGGGTGTCGGCGGGCATATCGCCAATCTCATCCAGGAACAGAGTGCCGCCGTCAGCCTGTTCAAAGCGGCCCTCGCGCTTGCTGTTGGCCCCGGTAAAGGCGCCTTTTTCGTGGCCAAACAATTCAGATTCCATCAGGTCTTTGGGAATTGCCGCCATGTTGAGAGCGATAAACGGCGCATTGGCGCGAGGGCTGTGGCGATGCAGCGCGCGGGCAACGAGTTCTTTTCCGGTACCGGATTCACCGTTAATCAGTACTGTGATATTGCTCTGTGCCAGTCGTCCGATGGCCCGAAACACCTCCTGCATGGCGGGCGCTTCACCGATGATCTCGGTCTGCGGAAGTTCCTCGGCGGGGGGTGCATTGCCGCGTTTCTCCCGGGCGTGGGCAAGGGCGCGTTCGGTAACTGCGATCATTTCATCCAGATCAAAGGGTTTGGGAAGGTACTCAAACGCGCCCTTCTGGTAAGAGGCGACCGCGCTGTCGAGATCAGAGTGTGCGGTGGTGATGATCACCGGTAAATCGGGGTAGTTCTCGCTGATGCGCGCCAGTAGCTCCAGACCGTTGGTACCGGGCATACGAATATCGCTGATGATGACATCCGGGCGGCCCGCCGCGATTTGTCCCAGCAGTTCATCCGCATCCGCAAAACTTTCGTTCTTTATTCCTGCCTGAGACAGGGCGCGTTCCAGAACCCAGCGGATTGAGCTGTCGTCGTCTGCAACCCAGACTTTCGCGTGCCTATGCATTGTGTATTTCCATTGGTAAATAGAAGGTGAATCGGGTTTCTCCGGGTCGGCTCTCGCACTCGAGGACGCCCCCGTGAAGGTGAATGATGGATTGTGCAATGGACAGGCCCAGACCGGTGCCATCGGCCCGCCCGGTGACCATGGGGGTGAAAACCGAAGACAGCAGTTCTGCAGGAATCCCAGGCCCGTTATCTATAATATCGACACGGCAAACCAGCCGGTGCAATTGCGCGCCGACGATAAACTGTCGTTGCGAGCGACTGCGCAGCAGGATTTGGCATTTACTCGGATTTGTTGCGGCTTGCAGCGCATTGCGCATGATGTTCAATACCGCCTGGATCAACTGCGCCCGGTCGTAGGAAAATTCCGGCAGGCTTGGGTCGTAGTCGCGGACGATAGTGACGCAGTTGTCGGACTCCGCGGTAATCAGGTTGCGCACGTGCTCCAGAATTTCATGAATGCTCAGGGTTTGCCGGTCCAGTTGGCGGTTGGGCCCCAGCAACCTGTCGACCAGATCGCGCAACCGGTCCGCCTCACGGATGATGATCCGTGTATATTCCGCCAGTTCCTCGTTGGGCAGTTCCCTGGCCAGCAACTGGGCTGCGCCGCGGACGCCCCCCAAGGGGTTCTTGATTTCATGGGCCAGACCTCGGATCACCGCCCGGCTTGTCTCCTGGGCCTGCAGCAGATTTTCATCGCGGCTGATTTTAAGCAGTCGGTCCACAGCCATCAGTTCCACCAGCAGGCTTAACCGCCCCACACTATCGGAGACGGGGGTGATGATTACATCGACATGAATTTCCTGTCCCGAATGCAGGGTCAGTGATACGCCGCGACTGGCATGCGGGCTCCCGCTCTCCAACACTTGCTCCAGGGTTTCCAGCCACTCCCTGGAATGCAGGACCAGTTTGCCGGCGTGTTGTCCGATACAGCGTGCTTCTGAGGTTTCGAGCAGGGCCTGACCGGCAGCATTGAGCGTGACGACTTGTAACTCATCATCCAGCGCCACGATACCCGTACTGATGTTGTCCAGTATGCCCTGGTCCTGCATCATCCTTGCCTCTTGTCTCGATCGGGCCGCGCATTGTGGTTGATGGGTTGAAGCCCGCAACTGGCCTCCTCACATAGCCTTAGCAAAAATGGAGCCAGATTGACGGGTTGGGGCGTGAAAAAACGGCGAGTGCCTGAATGTTGTGCAAATGACGAAAGTAAGCGCCTACCGACACGCTGCGTATTGGACAGTAAGTGCTTAAGGTTAATTCAGGCGCGCGGGGAAAGCGCTTTGTCTCGCCTCAGTGCACTATTATGGTGCATCATTGCTCGACCGCTGTCCAGCACTGCGCTTATTTAGGTTGTGGTCTTGGCGGTCGCGGCTTGGCAGGCGGTTGCCTGTTCTTGAAGTTGGTAGAGGGTCGGTGCACAAAAACGGTTACGGGGTCCGAGAGTACGATTGTTGTGCCGGAGGCATCGATAACCCCGACGGTGAGGTCGTGACGACCGCGAAACACATTGGTCAAATCCCAGGTGGAGGCCTGTTGCGGTTCGTCCCGGGGTGTACCGTCGATAAATAGCTGCAGGCTCTCGGCGTCACCAAGGGCGGGGCTCACGTTGGCGCTGACAGAAAAATTACCGGGCCCCATGGGAAATGAGGTTTCGTTGGCCGGGTCGGTGATGGTCACTGCGTAGGACACGACTGCCGCCTCCGCATCAGTCGTATCGGCCGGCGCGGGGGGTGTAGGCACTTCTGGCGGGCGCACGGTATTGGTCGGTCGGATTTCAATTCGATCTGCCGGTGTGGCGTTGGCCGGGGGTTGATCCGTGAAAACCACATTGCCCTGCGCATCCGTTGTGCGGTAGACCGTTTGGGCCAGGCTACCGAGCGGAAAAATCAGCAGGGCAAGCAACAAAAGTCTGGACATGACTATCACCTCATGTGATCTGGAATGCCTATACCCTAACAGAAATCCTTGGCCCGGGAAGAGTTGCAGGGGGAAGTTCTGACTGCAAAATAAAAAAAGCCCGCTGACGCGGGCTCTCGCAAAGCGGGACCGATGCCTAGCAGGAATAGTACATGGCAAACTCGATGGGGTGAGTCGTCATATTCAGGCGCTGGATATCGCCCTTCTTCAAATCAATGAACGCATCGATCATGTCGTCCGAGAACACACCGCCCCTGGTCAGGAATTCACGGTCCGCATCCAGGGCCTCCAGCGACATTTCCAGACTCGAGGATACGGTGGGGATCGCCTTGGCCTCTTCCGCGGGCAGGTCGTACAAATCCTTGTCGGCCGGATCACCTGGGTGGATCTTGTTCTGGATGCCGTCCAGTCCGGCCATCAACATGGCGGCGAACGCCAGATAGGGGTTGGCCAAGGGGTCTGGGAAACGCACCTCGATTCGCTTGCCTTTTGGGTTTGCTTCGTACGGAATGCGAATAGACGCAGAGCGGTTGCAAGCCGAGTAAGCCAGCATCACCGGCGCTTCGAAGCCCGGTACCAGGCGCTTGTAGGAGTTGGTGCCAGGATTGGTGAAGGCGTTCAGGGCGCGTGCGTGCTTGATGATCCCCCCAATGTAGTACAGCGCGGTGGGGGACAGACCGGAGTAGCCATCCCCTGCGAACAGGTTTACACCGCCCTTGGCAATTGATTGGTGCACATGCATGCCGGAACCGTTGTCGCCAACGATAGGCTTGGGCATGAAGGTCGCGGTCTTGCCGTAAGCGTGGGCCACGTTGTGCACGCAGTATTTCAGTATCTGCACCTCATCCGCTTTTTTCACCAGCGTACTGAACCTGACGCCGATTTCGCATTGTCCGGCGGTGGCCACCTCGTGGTGGTGTACTTCGATATCCAGGCCCATCTGCTCCATCGCGGTGCACATTGCGGCGCGAATATCGTGGAGCGAGTCGACCGGAGGCACGGGGAAATAACCGCCCTTGACGCCCGGGCGGTGACCGGTGTTGCCTTCCTCGAAGTTGTGGTTGGAGGCCCAGGCGGCTTCGTCAGAGTGGATCTTGACGCTGCAACCGCTCATGTCGATATGCCACTTGATGTCATCGAAAACAAAAAACTCCGGCTCCGGGCCGAAGTAGGCTGTGTCACCAATTCCAGTAGATTTCAGATAGTCCTCTGCGCGCTGGGCAATGGAGCGCGGGTCGCGATCATAGCCCAGCATGGTGGCGGGTTCCGCCACGGCGCAGCGCAGGATAACAGTGGTGTCGTCGGTAAAGGGGTCGAGCATCGAGGTGCTGTCATCGGGTATCAGCACCATGTCGGAGTTGTTAATGCCTTTCCAGCCGGCGATGGAGGAACCGTCGAACATTTTGCCGCCATCGAAAAAGGCTTCTGAGACTTCTTTGGATGGGATGGTGACGTGCTGCTCCTTACCGTGGGTATCGGTGAAGCGCAGGTCAACCCAGCGCGCTTCGTTGTCTTTGATCAGCTTCAGGGTTTTCTTTGACATCTTGTGTTCTCCATAGGGCAATAATCGGGCTGCTCTCGCCGGTCCGCGTTTTCTTTCCTGACGCCAGGTAATGCGAGCGGCACAGGTATTCTCAGCAGTCTCAGTGGAAGCAAGAGCTGTGCCACAAAGGTGCTACGGGTAACCCACTGAAACTCCCAGGGTTTATACCGTTGTCTGCACTATATCAGTCAGCTATGCACCATTTTAGGGCACATTATGTCCAAATTGGTGCAGACGTTTCCAACCAGGCCTTGCAGGGTTGACCAGAGCAATAGTCGGGACGATGTTCGTATAATACCCGCCCCGAGCAGACGCAGTGGTTATGGCCTCAATGCAATTCGTTGTCAAGTATTTCTCTGAAATCGTCATGAAGAGCAAGCCGGTGCGGCGTCAATTTGTGCGCCGACTGGAGGAGAATTTGCTCGCCGTGTTGCGCGACATCGACCCGGCCGTGTTGTTGCAAGGGAGCTGGGACAAGATACGCGTGGCATCGCGCCAGACGGACGAGGCTGTCCTGGCGTGCATGGTGCGGGCAATGTGCAACACGCCGGGAGTTACCTATGTTCTCGAGGTACAGGAATACCCCCTGCCGCAGCTGGACGACATCGTAGAGTGTGTGCTGCCCATCTATGCGTCGCGCCTGGCGGGACGCAGCTTCGCCGTTCGCTGCCGGCGCAGCGGGCAACATGCCTTCACCTCCCTGGATGTGGAGCGGCACCTTGGAGCGGCGTTACTGGCCCGAACCGCTGCATCCGGCGTCAACCTGACGCAGCCGGAAGTGACAGTGGAATTGGAGATCAGCAAGCAAACATTGCTCGTGGTCGGCGCTCGACATCGCGGGTTGGACGGTTTCCCCGTGGGTAGTCTCGATCCGGTGTTGTCGTTGATTTCCGGTGGCTTTGACTCCCCCGTGGCGAGCTACCTGACCATGAAGCGGGGCATGCGCACGCATTTTCTGTTTTTCAACCTTGGGGGATGCGACCAGGAGGTTGCGGTCAAGGAAGTGGCGCTGCACCTGTGGCAAAAGTACGGCGGCAAGCAGCGCGTCATGTTTATCAGCGTGCCCTTCGATGAAGTGGTGGCGGAGTTGTTGCACAACGTCCAGGACAGCTATATGGGAGTTCTCCTCAAGCGCATGATGCTGCGGGTTGCTGACCGCTTGGCGCAAGAGCTGCAAATCGATGCTCTGGTCACGGGTGAGTGTGTAGCACAGGTCAGCAGCCAGACTCTGCGCAATCTGTCATTGATCGACAGTGTCACCAAATGCCTGGTATTGCGCCCCCTTATCGTCAGCGACAAGGATGAGATCGTGCGCTTGGCGGAAGAAATCGGCACCGCGGCCGTCGCTGTCAATATGCCCGAATATTGTGGCGTCATCTCGGTCAAGCCTACCAGCCGCGCGCGGCTGGACCGGGTGCTGGCGCAGGAGCGGAATTTTGATATGGCGATTCTGGACCGGGCGCTGGCCAACAAACGCCAGACACGCATTGACCAATTGGCTCAGGAGGAGTTGCAGCGCATCGATGTGGAGGTGTTGTCAGTGCCACTGGCGCACAGCACGATCATTGATATTCGTCACCCGGATGAGGAGGAGCAGGCGCCGCTGCGACTGCATATCCCGGTGCTGAAGATCCCCTTTTATGAATTGCGCAGCCGGGTAGCAGACCTTGTCCCTGGGAGTACCTATATGCTGTATTGTGGCAAGGGCACCATGAGCCGCCTGCATGCCGGGCATCTTAAGGAGCAAAACTTACTGGATATCAAGGTTTATGCTCCCGAGCGGGCCGAACCGCGGCAGGCTGAGCTTCAGCCTGAGTAGTACACATTTCACATAAGTCATTGGCAGCCCGCCGCGTGGCAATGGGGTATAATCCGCGCCTTTTTTACGGCTCCCAGAGGTATCCTCTTGATCGACAACCTTCGCAACATTGCCATTATCGCCCACGTTGACCATGGCAAAACCACCCTGGTGGATTGCCTGCTGCAACAGTCGGGGACGCTTGATCGGCGCTCCGATGGTGCTGAGCGCGTGATGGATTCCAACGACCAGGAGCGGGAGCGCGGCATTACAATTCTGGCCAAGAATACGGCCATTGTGTGGAACGGCTACCGTATCAATATCGTCGATACCCCAGGGCACGCCGATTTCGGCGGAGAGGTGGAACGCGTGTTGTCCATGGTCGATTCAGTATTGCTGTTGGTCGATGCGGTGGACGGCCCCATGCCCCAGACTCGATTTGTCACTTCCAAGGCATTCGAGCAGGGCCTGAACCCGATTGTGGTGATCAATAAGGTGGATCGTCCCGGCGCTCGTCCGGATTGGGTAGTGGACCAGGTTTTTGATCTGTTTGACCGCCTTGGGGCCACCGAACAGCAGCTCGATTTTCCCATCATCTATACCTCAGCCATTCTGGGCACTGCCGGACTCGACCATGAACACATGAGTGCGGACATGCAGCCCCTGTTTGAAACCGTCATCGAAAAAGTACCGGCACCGTCTGTTAACTCCGAGGGTCCGCTGCAGATGCAGATCAGCGCACTGGACTACAGCAGCTATGTGGGAGTGATCGGCGTCGGTCGGATAACGCGCGGCACACTGGTTCCGAATACCCAGGTCGTTGTCGTGGATGGCGAGGGTGGTACGCGCAAAGGCCGGGTGCTGCAAGTCATGGGTCACCTGGGGCTGGAACGGGTCGATGTGGCGGCCGCCGAGGCGGGCGACATCGTGTGCGTAACCGGTATCGAGGGACTGAATATTTCCGATACCCTGTGCGATCCCGCATGTCCGGAAGCCCTGCCGCCGCTGTCGGTGGATGAACCTACGGTAAGCATGACGTTCCAGGTTAACGACTCACCCTTTGCGGGCAAGGAGGGGAAATATGTCACCTCGCGCAATATCAAGGACCGCCTCGAACGCGAGCTGATCCACAACGTTGCCCTGCGCGTGGAGCCCGGTGACAGCCCCGACAAGTTCAAAGTGTCCGGCCGCGGCGAATTGCACCTTTCAGTGTTGATTGAGTCCATGCGGCGGGAGGGTTTTGAGCTGGGCGTATCCCGCCCGGAGGTCATTCGCAAGGAAGTGGACGGAGTCATGCACGAGCCCTATGAACAACTGGTGGTCGACTGTGAAGAACAGCACCAGGGCTCTGTCATGCAGGAATTGGGACTGCGCCGAGCGGAACTGGAGAATATGGTACCTGATGGCAAAGGGCGGGTGCGGCTGGAGTTTATTATTCCTGCGCGCGGGCTAATCGGATTCCGCTCCCTGTTCCTGACGCTGACGTCGGGCGGCGGTATTCTGACACACATATTTGACCACTACGGCCCGGTGAAAAATGCGGAAATCACACACCGCATGAACGGCGTACTGGTGTCGATGGTGAAAGGCAAGACGCTCGGTTATTCCCTGTACAATTTGCAGGAGCGTGGACGTATGTTTGTGGACCCGAATATCGAAGTGTACGAGGGACAAATCGTAGGCCTGCACAGTCGCGGCAATGACCTCACGGTTAATCCGATCAAGGGCAAGCAATTGACCAATGTACGCGCATCGGGAACCGACGAGGCTCTGACGCTCACCCCGCCGATTCGCCACACGCTCGAGCAGGCACTGGAATTCATCGAGGACGATGAACTGGTGGAAGTGACCCCAGTCAGTATTCGCTTGCGCAAGAAACTACTGCTTGAACATGAGCGGCGCCGGGCCGCACGCACCTGAGCCTTTCTACGACGCCTGATAGCGCATTTGCCGGTGCGGAATGTTGTCTTCAAGATACTCACCGCCCTCGGCAATGAACCCCAGGGTGGTGTAGAAGTCCAGTAAATGGGCCTGTGCGTTAATGCGGATGCCGCTTCCCGACCAACGCGACAAATTGTGTTCGATGCCGCGCTGCACCATTTTCCTGCCAAACTGCTGGCCGCGCAGCGCCGGGCAAACGACGATTCGGCCCAGGGAGCTTTCCGGGTAACTCAGGCCAGGCGCCAGGCACCGCTGGTATGCGAGCAGCTCCCCTTCCCCGATGCACAGCATGTGTATTGCGCGCTGGTCCAGGTTGTCGAGGTCCAGGTAGGCACATTGTTGTTCGACCACGAAGACTTGCTGGCGTAAACGCAGCGTGGCATACAGTTCTTCCCCGGTCAGTTCGGTAAAAGCCAGTGTTTTCCACTCCAGGGTCATTGCACGCTCAGTCAAGATTTTCGGTGGTCTGAACAAATGAGCTACGCGGCGTTCTCCGCCGGCGTATTAGTTGTTACTATAGCCCGCGAACACAGGCAGTAACAGGCACCCGTTGTGGAGCCGCCGTAGCATATAGGTCGCTGAGACTATGGGCACGATGCTATTCCCATGCAAAGCCAGTCGGGGTTTCGCTGATGTTGGTTAATATTGACGCGCAGGATATCTCGGCGTTGAGCCAGCAGTTCGGGAAGCTGGTGGGCTCTCTGCTCGAAGTGGTAAAAATGCCACCCTTACCGTTCGAGGTTGATGCGACGCTGGCCGGCAATTTTCGCGGCTTCGACGGCAGCCAGTTCTATGTAGTGCAGCGCGGTTCCATCACCGCCCGCTATCAGGGTAAAACAATTTATACGCTGGAAGCGGGCGACATGCTCTTACCCGATATTGCTGGCAGCCTGGACCAGAATATCGCGGTGTACTACGGCAGTGATGCCGGCGCCCAGTTGCATTGCTATCCGGCACTGGAGTTCATGCAGCGAGTGTTTAATGAGCCCGCAGCTATCAGGTTGTGGACACGTCTTTTGATCACGTATGCGGGGTTGATGTTGAGAATTACCGCGGCCAACCTTCAGGATGAAAAGCCGGCGACACCCGGATTTGAAATCTATGAACCTGGCGACATCATCATTCGTCAGGGTGACCGGGCTGACTTTGTCTATAACATGAGCTCCGGCGTGGCTGAAGTGTTGGTTGATGACGTCAATGTGGGGCGCATTGGCGAGGGTGAAATATTTGGCGCCATGGCGGCCCTGACGCATGCCGACCGCAGTGCGACAGTACGGGCCAAAACTACGTGTTCCGTGGTGAAGGTTCCCAAGGAGCAGTTCACCGAATTGATCAAGAGCAATCCGGCAACAATTCATGGCCTGCTGATCGATATGGCCAACTCCATTGTCAATCTCAACGAACAGTTGGTTGGCTTGCAGGGAAGTCGTCGCGGATATCGCCAGGAAGGTTAAGCTACTGATGCAGGCGGCAGCGCCCGCCATGCCGCGTGTGAATTTGGCACAACCCGTGCAATCCCCGAATTTAACAATACAGGACTGTGTCTAATGTCCAACATTTCAGAAATCGATAGCGAAGGCACCGAACAGGTGTCACTGAAGCAGTATGCCGAGAAGGCGTACCTGGATTATTCCATGTACGTCATCCTCGACCGCGCCCTGCCCCACGTGGGCGATGGCCTGAAGCCGGTGCAGCGACGGATCATCTACGCCATGAGTGAGTTGGGGCTGAAATCCTCGGCCAAATTCAAGAAGTCGGCACGCACCGTGGGCGACGTCATCGGTAAATTTCATCCGCATGGCGACAGCGCCGCGTATGAAGCCATGGTGCTGATGGCCCAGGATTTCAGCTACCGCTATCCGCTGGTGGATGGACAGGGCAACTGGGGCTCCCCCGATGACCCCAAATCATTCGCTGCCATGCGCTACACCGAGTCGCGCCTGACCGCCTACGCGGAGGTGC
Source organism: Haliea sp. (assembly GCA_031431315.1). Taxonomy (GTDB): domain Bacteria; phylum Pseudomonadota; class Gammaproteobacteria; order Pseudomonadales; family Halieaceae; genus Marimicrobium. The sequence continues at coordinate 12,426 of JANPDE010000238.1, read as the reverse complement.
TGTTGGGTGAACTGGGCCAGGGCACAGTGGACTGGACACCGAATTTTGACGGTACGCTGGATGAACCCACAGTGCTGCCCGCGCAGGTGCCCAATATACTGCTGAACGGTACCACCGGTATTGCCGTCGGCATGGCCACGGATATCCCGCCACACAATCTGCGTGAGGTGGTCGCGGCGACTGTGCGCCTGCTGGAGTCGCCCAAGTCCACGGTGGCTGAATTGTGTGAGCATGTGCTGGCTCCCGATTTTCCCACCAGTGCGGAAATCATTACACCACGCGAAGAAATTCTGGCGTTGTACGAAACCGGGCGTGGTGGCCTGCGCATGCGTGCGGTATGGGAAAAAGACGGTGGCGACATCGTGATCAACGCCCTGCCCTACCAGGTGTCAGGTTCCAGGGTGCTGGAACAGATTGCGCAGCAGATGCAGGCCAGGAAATTGCCGATGGTGTCAGACCTGCGGGACGAATCAGACCACGAGAATCCCACCCGCCTGGTTATCGTGCCGCGCTCTAACCGGGTCGATCTGGAAGCCCTGATGAGCCACTTATTTGCCAGTACCGACCTGGAGCGCAGCTACCGCGTCAACCTCAATGTGATCGGCATCGATGGTCGACCAGGAGTGAAGGGGCTGGATCGCATTCTTCGGGAGTGGTTGAAATTTCGCACCGATACCGTTCGACGGCGGCTGGAGCACCGTCTGGATCGCGTGCTGAAACGACTGCATATTCTCGACGGTTACCTGGTCGCCTTCCTCAGCATCGACGAAGTCATCCATATCATTCGCACCGAGGATAAGCCCAAGCCCGCTCTCATGCAGCGTTTCGGCATTTCCGATATTCAGGCCGAGGCGATTCTGGAACTGAAATTGCGCAACCTCGCAAAGCTGGAGGAGATGAATATCCGCGCCGAGCAGGATGAGTTGCAGCAGGAGCGCGACCAGTTGCAGAAAACCCTCGGTAGCGAAGCCCGTCTCAAAACGCTGATCAAGAATGAACTGCTGGCCGTGGCGGAAAACTACGGCGATGCGCGCCGTTCGCCGCTGGTAGCGCGCGCCGAAGCGAAGGCGTTCAGTGAACTGGAGCTGGTGACCGCCGACCCAATCACGGTGGTAATGTCGGAAAAGGGTTGGATCAGGGCGGCCAAAGGGCATGATATCGACCCCACCAGCCTCAGCTACAAGGCCGGTGACAGCTATAAAATGGCTGCCTATGGGCGCAGCAATCAGCCCGCGGTGATACTTGATTCAACCGGCCGCGCCTACACCATACCATCGCACAACCTTCCTTCGGCGCGTGGCCAGGGAGAGCCGCTAACAGGACGCATCAATCCGCCTTCCGGCGCGACCTTCGGCGGATTGATGATGGGCTCGGACGATGACCTTTATCTATTGGCCAGTGATGCAGGTTACGGCTTTGTCGCCAAGCTGGGCGATCTGCAGACCAAGAATCGCGCGGGCAAGGGGGTGATCAATTTGCCCGATGGGAGTCGCGTGCTACAACCCGCGGCGATTGCTGCGATAGACGATTCCTTCGTGGCCGCTGTCACCAGCGAGGGACGGCTGCTGGTGTTTCCGCTGATCGACCTGCCACAGTTGGCGCGCGGCAAGGGTAACAAGATCATCGGCATTCCGTCGGCGCGGGTACGGACCCGAGAGGAGTACGTTGTGGCAGTCCAGGTTCTCGGCGCGCAGGACACGCTCGTGATTCACTCAGGCAAGCGTCACCAGAACTTCAAGTCAAAGGATCTGGAACACTATCGCGGAGAGCGCGGTCGTCGCGGAAATAAGTTACCGCGCGGCTTCCAGAAAGTGGACAGTATGCTGGTGGAGTCCTGAACGGCGGTGCCACTTAGCGCTTGGCGGGATCAGCCAGGCGTTTGAGAATCAGGCGCAATTGCCGCTCCAGCAGGTCCTGGTAGGGACCGGCAAACTCTTCGATCACAGCGTAGTCCATCACGTCGGTCGGTCGGTGTTGCAGGCGACCGGCTACGTCAATGTCTTCGCAGACAGCGGGAGAGAGCAGGATATTGGGAGGCTTGCTGGCACATACCGCTTGTAACTCATCCAGGGTGTGCTGCGTATACAGCCCAGGGTAGATATCGGTGCCGTTGCCCACGCCCAGTTCGCTTTGCGCGATAGCCATGGCAATGGACAAAGATAGGGACATCTGCTTTTCCAAAGCCTGACTCACCGACCGCACCAGCCACGCACAGGACGCGGCCCGGAACGCGGCGCTCCCGGCGCTGTTGTGGCCACTGAAATATATCGCCAGGCCGAATTGGCGGGCCACCTGTAAGTCCCCGGCGTAAAAACCAGCCGCAGCGTAAACCACCTGGTGCAGGCGCTCTGTATAACGTTGTAGCGCGTTCTCGTCCAGGGTATCCACATAGTTCACGAGGCTGGAAAGGTGCAAGTACAGTACGGCGGTGGTGCGATAGTTTTCGTCCTGGGGCCCAGGTTCACTGCGCGTGCGCAGCAGGTCCATGGGCAGGGCTTCTACGTGCCGCTCCAGCAGGAGCAACTCATTGGTCGGTTGGCGCCCGGGATCTGCTTCTTCCAGTGCGATTTTCCTGGCCATGCCGGATAGGCTGCTTCCCAGGTGCTGCCCAAAGCGGCGTCCAATTCCGTACACCGCCAGACTCAGCAGTACCGCCAGACCCAGCATGCTCAGCAGAAAGCGCAGTTGCGCGGCCCGCGCATTGTTCGCATTTATGGTAACAACGATCTGCCCGGCGATATCAGATTCGATGTGTACCGGCGCACTGTACTGGTAGAGGTTCTGTCCCTCGGCATCGCCCACCTGCCCCAGGACCTTGCCTTCTACGTCGGTGATAGCGATCGCCTGCGCCGCGGAAGTTTCCATGAAACGCTGTAACGAGGCCGAAACACTGAGCAAGTCGCCGTTCTCCATGGCGGTGCTGATGCGCACCGCTACCTGCCTGGCCAGCGCCGTTCCGTATTCTTCCTGCAGTAGCATCTGCATATGGCGAGAGGAGATCGTACCCAGGGCGATCAACGCCAGGCTCACCAACAGGCACATGCCTGCAGTCATGAGTGCCATTTGTTGGCCGAGATTGGCTTTACTAAAGAGGCGGTTCACGCGCGATGAATGACTTACCCGGTTGCGACGGGGGCCAGTATATCGCACCGACCGCGGGGCAACACGCTTTTCAGTGCTTGTCGCGAACAGGTAGAATGGCACCCCAGAATAATAGTGGAAGCCCCTGTGTGAACCAGATATTGCTTATTACTATTTCCGGCGAAGACCAGGCGGGGGTCACGGCTGGTCTAACGGCAATTCTGGCGGAACACGCTGTGAATATCCTCGACATCGGCCAGGCTGTCATACACGCGGCATTGTCCCTGGGTCTGTTGGTTGAATTGCCACAGGGGTCTGTTGGCGGGCAAGTTGCGGATGCCGTGCAGAAATTCGCGTTGCGGCGCGATCTGCGTGTTGTTACCAGTACTGTATCGCCCGAGAGTTACAGCCAGTGGGTCGAAGCCCAGGGCCGGGCGCGCTACATCATCACGTTGCTGGCGCGCAAGATTACGTCCGATCAACTGGCGCGAGTAACGAAAGTCATCGCGCAACACGGGCTCAATATAGACGGTATCAATCGCCTCTCAGGGCGTATTCCTCTTGGTGAACTGCCCGCGCTCAGCAAGGCTTGTGTGGAGTTTTCGGCACGCGGCTCTTTGCAGGACCCCGCTGTCTTTCGCAGGGAACTGCTGGAAGTTGCGGGCGCCCTGGAAGTTGACCTGGCTTTCCAGCAGGACAATATGTACCGCCGCAACCGCAGGCTCGTGGCCTTCGATATGGACTCGACGTTGGTTGAGGCGGAGGTCATCGATGAATTGGCCAAGCTGGCCGGTGTGGGCGAACAGGTTAGCGCGATAACCGAGCGCGCTATGCGCGGAGAGATTGATTTCAGTGAGAGTTTCCGTACCCGGGTCGCACTGCTGAAAGGTTTGGAGGAAAGTGCCCTGGCCCGCGTGGCGGGTCAACTGAAGATCACCGAGGGCGCGGAACATTTGATTTCAACATTGCGCACCCTGGGGTACAAGACCGCGATACTTTCCGGTGGTTTTACCTATTTTGCCCGGCACCTGCAGTCTCGCTTAGGGTTGGATTATGTGTACGCCAACGAACTGGATATTGCCGACGGGGTGGTTACAGGAAAAATCAGGGGCTCGATTGTGGACGGGGCACGCAAGGCCGAATTATTGCGCCAATTGGCTGATGAGCAGGGCATAGACCTGCAGCAGGTTATCGCCGTGGGTGACGGTGCCAACGACCTGCCGATGCTGAGCATCGCTGGCCTCGGTATCGCGTTCAGGGCGAAACCGCTGGTGCAGAAATCTGCGGAGCAGTCGATTTCCACCCTAGGCCTTGATGCGATCCTGTATTTGTTAGGAATCTCTGACAAGTACCACCGCCCGTCCTGGTAGGGTGGCAGTGCCGGTGCTAGATGTTGCTCCAGAGAGAGTCGAATTCCCCACTCCCCAGTCCACCGGTATGTTCAGCCAAAACGTCGCCCAGTTCTTTAATGTAGCGGAACTCGAACTGCGAAAAACTGCCTGTTGAGGTGATATGCCGCAACAACTGGATGGAATGCGCTTCGACCCGATTGCCAATCGTCACTTTCTGGCGCTCCTTGAATCCGGTACGCGGTGTGATCAGTGTTTGCGGCTGGCCCACAAGTTTGATTTCGGGCAGTAGCAGCACCCGCATCGGTGGAGTTTTTTCACCACCTTTTTGGTGAATGCGCGCGCCATAAGCGATCGCCCGGGGACTGAGGAGCTCAAGCCCCACCAGGGTTTTGGCCTTTTCAAGCCGACTTAACCAGCGGATGACGGCAATAACCCACTCATCGTGTTCTTCCTCTTTCAGGCCTACTATGTCGCCGGTTCTGATATCGCTGTCCAAATCACCAGACCATTCCAGACAATAACCGCTGGGGCTGGCGTCGGCCATCTGGAACTTGAATACAGGGTAGCGTTCCTGCAACGGCAATTCCTGATCCTCTTCAAGCATTAACCGGGCCCTGGTTGCAGGACTGAGATCGATGGAATTGTGCGGCACGAACCTTACATCACTGACGTAATCCACTCCTGGATTAGCCTCCTGCCACTCATCGGCTTTGCTGTGGGAAGGCAAGAATGGATTGCCCCCGGTGAGCTTTTCTATTGTCAGCATGTCGTTAGTGCCGTACAGCACTTGCTGGAAGCTTAGTTTGCCGGCCACGTGATAATGAGTACTGCTAAGGCCCACGCAGATCCACATTGAGCTATTGGCGGCAGTTCTCTTGAAATTACGCAGACTCATACTGCCAAGGGACGCTAACAAGTGATCCAGCAGCGCGCTGGATACAGTCGTGTTTTTGTCCTCCTTAAGCGTCTGCAGATGCGCGATCAACGCAGTAGTGTTGATCGAGCGACACAGCGGCCCCGGTTGTTCGCGGTACAATGCGCTGTACAAGGGTGGCTGGTCACTGTCAAGGTCGACCAGAAAGACGTTATTTCCTGTCTCCCGACTATCGAGTTTTACCAGGGCACTCCACTGCTGGAATGCACGATACAATGCCGTCAGATCGCTCTGGCGCAGTTGGTTGGGCTTGCAACAGCCCAGCATCAAGGCCTGCAAGTAAGTTGTTGTAATGGAACGTTCACCGGACAAAGGCTCAGTTACCGGAAGATCGGCCAGTTGCTGGTTGGCAGCCAGCGCATACAGTTGGTGCAGTGTTTGCCAGCCATGAATTTCCATAGGTCTGTGCAGTTGAAAATTCTGTAGTACCTTTTGCCCGGCGAATATCAGCGCCCGCTGTATGGCCTCACAAGTGAGACGCGCCGGATTGGTGTCGCGGATGGTGTCGCGCAACTGGATAGCCTCAATCGCTGTGATGGTGTAAGCCGTTGCGCTCATGGTGAGCAGCCTGTCGCTCAGTTCCGCCATGCGCCGGGGTTCCTCAGGCATAACCAGGGGCTGGTTGAGGAAACGTTTTGACAGGTTGGACAGGGCCACGTCGAGATTGGGACGCAGAATCTCCAGGATGTTGTAGCGAACTTCTGGTGCGAGCTTCGTGCGATTGAGATCACTCAGGGCCTGGCCAAGCAATTGCACCAGGGAGTTGGTGTTGGTGACGGGCAGACTCTGCACCCAATTTCTGGCCGCTTCCACCTCCGGCGGGAACAACGGCAACCCAGAGAAATCCTGACGCGGAATACTCAATTTGATGGTTGTTTGATCTTCCATAGCAGCAAGCCAGAAGTCTTATACCGTTATACCTACCCTGTGCAAACAGAATATCCCACTTTCAGCGGTCATCGCCAGCAGGATTTCGGCACCTGCCATTGGCACGTGACGTGCGGTATCATAGGCGCCTTTTTTACTCCCACTGACCGAGCACATCATGGCGTACTTTTCCACAAATGAATTCCGATCTGGCATGAAAGTTATGCTGGATGGTGATCCGTGTAGCATTCTTGACAATGAATTTGTAAAACCCGGAAAAGGCCAGGCGTTTAACCGGGTGAAACTGCGCAACCTGAAGACCGGCCGACAATGGGAGCGCACGTTCAAATCGGGCGAGACTCTCGAGGGGGCGGATGTTGTGGATCGCGCTATGGCGTACCTGTATACCGACGGCGAATTCTGGTACTTCATGGAATCCGATACGTTTGAGCAGCACCAGGCCGATGCGGCGGCCGTGGGAGACTGTTATTTGTGGCTCAAAGAACAGGACACATGTGACGTCACTTTGTACAACGGGGCACCTCTATCCATCTCCCCGCCCAATTTCGTAGAGCTGGAAATCATAGAAACCGATCCGGGCCTCAGGGGCGATACGGCCACCGGCGGCACCAAGCCGGCGAAGTTGAGCACCGGAGCCGTGGTCAAAGTTCCGTTGTTCCTCAACACCGGTGAAGTGATTCGGGTCGATACGCGCTCAGGCGAATACCAAAGTCGCGCGAGCAAGTCCTGATCGTAACCAAAGGAGTAGCCGGGCGTGCAATGGCGGCCAGCTGCGGATCTCAGCTCGATGCACCAGCGCGCCGAGTTGCTGGCCGCCTTGCGACAGTTTTTTGCCGAGCGGCAGGTGCTCGAGGTGGAGACGCCACTGCTGTGTCGCAATGGGATTACCGACCCCGCCATTGAGCCCTTTATAACGGGAGTCAGCGACGACTCTGCGGAACAGCCACGATTCCTGCAGACCTCCCCCGAGTACGCCATGAAGCGCCTGCTCGCCGCAGTCGGCGAGCCGATCTTCCAGATTAGCAAGGCGTTCCGCAAAGGCGAAGCCGGTTCCCGGCACAATCCTGAGTTCAGTTTACTGGAATGGTACCGCCCGGGTTACGACCACCATCAGTTGATGGCGGAGGTGGCGGAGTTGGTCTGCTACTGCCTGGGTGAGCGACCGCTGCAGAAATACAGCTATCGCCAGCTCTTCCAGGAGCGCCTGCAACTTGATCCCTTTACCGCGCCCAGCGCCGCGCTTGAAACCGTGGCGCGTTGTCACCTTGATCCCGGGAATTTGTCCGGGGACCGGGATATCTGGCTGGATTTATTGATGAGTCATTTACTGGAGCCGCAACTGGGCAGCGGTACAATCTGCTTCGTTTATGATTACCCGGTTTCCCAAGCGGCGCTCGCACGCATCGTCCCGGCCGACGACGTTTGGGTGGGGCAGCGGTTTGAACTTTACGTCGATGGCATGGAGCTCGCCAACGGCTACTGTGAGCTCACTGACGCCGCCGAGCAGCGTCAGCGTTTCGAGCGTGACAATGACTTGCGGCGGGCGCGTGGCCAATATGAACGCCCTGTGGATGAGCGACTGCTGGCGGCCATGGGGCATGGCTTGCCGGAGTGCAGTGGTGTGGCGCTGGGTATTGATCGATTGCTTATGTTGCTAAGCGGTGTGGCCGATATCCGCAGTGTCCTAACCTTCGACTGGGAGCGCTCCTGACCAGGCTTAACGACGCTTGACTAGGCGCCCCCTGCCAGAATGTTCTTGATCGTGGTGTTGGTCACTTCACCGCCGTGAGTGATGATGCAGCCGGGCAGGATATCGTCGTTGAAATCCACCTCGAACAGCTTTTTCTCCTTGCACCAGTTGTCTTCCACCAGATTGAACAGGTTGGCGGAGTACATCTGGCTGGCATCACGGGCAACTTCGCCGGCCAGGTTGCCCTTGCCGATGATAGTGACCCCGGCATGTGTCACCACTTCATTCGGCACGGAGCCCTCGACATTACCGCCCGTTTCAGCGGCCATATCCACGATTACTGATCCGGGCGCCATGCCTTCGATCATATCTTTGGTGATCAGTACCGGTGGTTTGCGGCCGAAGACCTGGGCTGTAGTGATAACCACGTCGGATTTGGCAATGACGTCCTTTTGCGCCTGGCGCTGCTTCTCAACCTGCTGTGGCGTCAGCTCCTTGGCGTAACCGCCTTCCGTCTGACCGGTCTCACCCAGGTCGATCTCCAGGAATTTGGCGCCTACGGATCGCACCTGCTCCGCCACGACCGGACGGGTGTCGAAGGCGGTGACCTTGGCACCCAGGCGCTTGGCGGTAGCAATGGCCTGCAGGCCCGCGACACCCGCACCGATGACGAATACGTTGGCTGGCTTGATCGTACCGGCCGGTGTCATCATCATGGGAAATATGCGTGGCAGGTAGGTTGCGGCCTGTAGCACCATCACGTAGCCGGCCAGATTGGCCTGTGAACTCAGTGCATCCATTTTCTGGCTGCGCGTGGTGCGTGGGATCATTTCCATACTAATGGCCGTAATGCCAGCGTCCCTGAGCGCCTTTACCAGCCCATGTTCGTTAAAGGGATCCAGGTAGCTTATATGGATGGCCCCACGCTTCATCAGGCTGATCTCATCAAGCAGCGGCTTGCGCAGGCGCAGCAGCAGGTCGGCGCTGCGGAATAATTCATTACGGTCCGCAGTGATAGTTGCTCCCGCCGCGGTGTATTCGGTATCGGCGAAACCAGAGCCGACACCCATGCCGGACTCGACCACAACTTCGGCGCCCATGGCACACAATTTCTTGGCGTGATCGGGTGCAATAGGTACTCGTTTTTCTCCCGGGTGGGTCTCTTTCGGAATGGCGATGCGCATACGGTCTAAACTCCCTTACCTTCATGTCCCCGGCCGCGGCCGACTCTAGCACAGCCAACACCGCGCGGGAACAATGGCCACCCGGATCGCCGGCCGCCCTGTTTGCAGCGTGCTTGGGGCGTGCTAATTTAAGCAATCAGCAGGCATAAACAATGGCGACAAAGCCCAAATAAATAGACCGTAACTGACACGGGGCGCGGGTCTTTGATACCAGCACAGGGAGAGCGACGGCCTGAATCACACCAATAACGCGGTCTATATTAACTGGTGCCAGCAGGTGGCATGGTCCCACTCGGTAGCATTGGGACTGGACCTGGAGCGCTACCGGGCACTGGATCGGGCTATGGTCATCACCTACAGTGAATTTAACTATTTGCAGGCCTCGCGAGAGGACGATGCGATCGCAGTGGCGACCTGGATCGTGGACTGGGATCGAAAATTGACCTCCCCCCTGAAGCACTAGTTCAAAAATGTGGTTTATGCTTAAAGTTGAGCTGTTCATGCGCCGGATCAATGCTTGACAGCGCTGGACAGGTTAGCCTGAACTTCCATTCTTGGAAAAATGAGCACAAGGAGGACAGGTGATAGCTGCCACTGGCAAAGCTGCGATAAAGAAAAAGACCGAGCCGCCCCTGATGAAGGCGTTGCGGGCGGAACACCGGCACATGGCGTCTGTGTTGCACCTGTTTTCCGAGCAGCTCAAGGCCATCGAGGACGGAGAGCTGGTTGACACGCATGTGGTGTATGAAATTATGGATTACATGGTGACCTGGCCGGACCGGTTCCACCATCCGCGTGAAGACCTGATCTACGCCCGGGTGGCGGAGGTTGACCCCAGGGCCGCTGATGACGTCGACACCTTGCAACGTGACCACGACCACACTGCCAAACGCAGTCGCCAGTTATTGCGGGACATCGAGCGCTGGCGCGGTGGGGAAGTGTCCGGCACGGTAGTGGTAAAGAGCGGCCGCGCTTATATAGATCATGCCTACGAGCACATGAATCTGGAGGAAAAGGCGGTCTTCCCACGCATCGAAACAACGCTCACCCTGCAGGACTGGCGCGAGCTGGCCGGAGATGACCAGTTGCGAGCAGTTACCGATTCAATTTTCGGCCCGCATGTGCAGCGTGAATTCCGCAATATGGCGCGCAAGTTGCGCCGCAGTGTGCGCCGATCAGCGGAGCGTGGGGCCGTGGTCCAGTGGATTGGTGTTGAGGCCTTGATGGAGTCTCTGGAAGTGGTATCCATCGCCTACGATTCCGCCCTCGATGCGGCTGGAGTGCACATGCGCACTGCGCTGCAGGAGTCGTTAGCACTATTCCGGAAGGCGCCCCTGTCGGCGCCGCTGCGCTGTGTCGCCAACAACACCAGAGTCGCTTTTCGCCTGCTTGGCGAGGTGGCCGAGATCTCCGGGGAAACCCTGCAGGATTTGTCCCGGGTCAATCAGGAGCGTAAGGATCGGGTGCGCTTGCTGGATCGAAGCTCCGCCCGTCGCTGAGTCGCTCGCCGCTGGGCTCAGTCTCGCGAAATTGCAGGCTGGCCAGGCGTGCGTATAAGCCGCAGTCCCGCAACAGTTGCTCGTGGGTGCCGGTGGCAATCAGTCGGCCTGCCTCCAGCACGGCGATGTTGTCCACATGCAGTATGGTGGAGAGTCGATGGGCGATAATCACCGTGGTGCGATTGTGCATCAACTCCTGCAGGGCCAGCTGTACCTGGTGTTCGCTCTCGGAGTCCAGGGCACTGGTCGCCTCGTCCAGCAGCAGGATTTTCGGATCGTTGAGAATGGCGCGGGCTAAAGCGATGCGCTGGCGCTGGCCACCTGACAGCCGCACCCCTTGTTCACCCAGGTGACTGGCATAGCCAGCGGGCAGCGCAGAAATAAACTCATGCGCATGAGCGGCATATGCAGCCGCTACTATCTCCGCGTCCGTGGCGTCCAGCTTGCCGTACGCTATGTTGTAACGCACATCGCCGGTGAACAGCGCCGGTTGTTGCGGGACCAGGGCAATGTGTTCGCGCAGTTGCTTTAGGCCCATCTTGCGAATGTCCTGACCGTCGAGCAGGACGCGACCCTCCTGTGGATCGTAGAAGCGCTGTAACAACTCGAACACGGTAGATTTCCCTGCGCCTGAGGGGCCTACCAGCGCCAGGCTTTTGCCGGCTTCGATGCGCAGGGTGAAATCCTGCAGCGCGGGCTGGAGGGGACGGGTCGGGTAGCGAAAGGTGACGCGGTCCATGCGCAGTTCCGGCCGCGCACTGACGGGCGTGGATGCCAGGGTACCCGGATCTTCTATCAGGCTGCGGGTGTTGATGAGTTCCACCAGACGTTCCGCGGCGCCAGCGGCGCGTTGCAAATCACCCCACACTTCAGAAATAGTAGCAAGGCCGCTGCCCACCATCACGGCATAGAATACAAACGCGCCCAGTTCACCGCCGCTCATGCGCCCGCTGATAACATCCTGGCCACCCTCCCACAACATGCCGGCCATGCCAACGAATAACAACAGTATGGCGCCACAGATAAGCAGGGCTCGCTGCCAGATGCGACGCCTGGCGATGTCGAAGGCACGCTCCACTTCCCGGTCGAAAGCCTCGGATTCAAACTGCTCGCGAGTGTAGCTCTGCACGACGCGGATGTGCTGGATCACTTCCCCGGCGTAGCTGCCGACGCTGGCAATACTGTCCTGGCTTTGGTTGGAGAGCTTGCGTACCCGTCGGCCGTACACGAGTATGGGTAGCAGCACCAGCGGTACTCCCACCGCAATGATCAAACTCAGTTTCAGGTTGGTGATAAACATCAAGACCAGCGCGCCGCTGGTCGTCAGGCTGCTGCGCAGCGCCATGCTGAAGGAAGAGCCAATGATGGTTTGCAGCAAGGTCGTGTCGGTGGTGAGGCGCGACATGATCTCGCCGCTGCGATTGGTTTCAAAAAAGCCGGGGTGCAGGCGCACGATATTGTCGAATACGGCTTTGCGGATGTCGGCGCTGATGCGCTCCCCCAGCCAGGAGACGAGGTAAAAACGGATGAACGTACCAAAGGCCATGGCCGCCGCGATGCCGACCAGCAGGGCGATGGCGCCCTTGAGGTCAGCAGTGGACGTGCCCCCGAAACCCTCATCGATGAGTACCTGCAAGCCGCGTCCCATTGACAGTGTGGCGCCAGCGGTAAATAACAGCGCGATACTGGCGCCAACCAGGCGCAGTTTGTACTGCGCAAGCAGGCGCAGCACCGGCAGCAGGGCGGGCAGCCCCTTTTTGGCGCGCGTGGACATCAGTGGTGTGCGAACTGGTACGAG